>NZ_CAXAOY010000007.1:0-334575 GCF_963970975.1 Pseudomonas sp. RA_15y_Pfl1_P11 | reverse complement strand
CGATCTGCTCGCCGTCGTCCTGCATCATAGCCATGATGCTACGGCTACCTGGAGCACTGCGGCCTTGGGTGAACAACTCGTTCACCCGACTGCGCAATCGAAGGCGTTCTACATCCGGTGTGCGGCGCCTGAGATGCCGAGCGTAGTAGCACGAGCGGGTCACTTCAAACACCTTGCACAGCCAATCAACCGGCTCGTGGATGCTCAACTGGTCAATCAGCGCGAACGCTCGAGATCTTCCGACATCAAGAGCGCGGTAGCCTTTTTTAAGATCGATTTTTCCCGCTCAAGGCGAGCAATTCGGGCTTCCAGCTCTTGGATTTTCTGCTGCTCCGGGGTCAGCGCTTTGCTCTGCGGGGTGACGCCCGTGCGTTCTTGCTGCACCTGGTCGACCCATCGGCGCAAAGCCGACTCGCCGACACCAAGCGAGCGGCTGGCCTCAATGAAGCTGTAATCCTGCTTGATAACGAGGTCGGCAGCCTCGCGTTTGAATTCAGGGGAAAAGGTACGGCGTTGTTTGGTCATCTGACACCTCGATTTGGCGAGCATTCTCGCCTAAATGGGTGTCCGGTTTCATTAAACCACTACAATTTCTGAATATGCAGAGGCTCAATTTATCAGTTTTATGGAAGAGCTATTTATAGCTAATTCCGAGGCCTCAGATGATGTACTAGATCCTTTGCTTGATGAATTTGAGCGTCTGACGGAGCACCCCGCAGGTGCTGATTTGATTTGTTACCCAGAGAAGGGTGCTGATGACTCGGTCGAAGGCATCACTCGTACAGTCAAAGCTTGGCGTGCAGCCAATGGCTTGCCGAGTTTCAAAGAGTCCTGAGGCTTAATGTATGGGGAATAACATCTCAGACTATACCGAAGAGCAGTTCATAAAATTTATACAGGAGATATTCAGGGAGAATGAAGCTGATTCCGATGAGAAGTTGGACATACTGCTTGAACAATTTAGAGCGCTGACGGGGCATCCAGATGGATCGGATTTGATTTACTACGCACCGTCCGATGATGTGTGTACGCCGGAGGCTATTACTCAAACGATCAAGGCTTGGCGTCAGGCCAATGGCTTGTCTGGCTTTAGATCCGCATGAAACATGGCGTTATTGGTTGTTCAGGCCGATGCGGACCGCTTGGGTAAATACATCGGCAAATACAGCCCCACATACGCATCGAACACCCGCATCCCTTCCTCAGCCATACGCGGCGTGATCAGCCCATGCTGATGCACCGAGCGCGCGTACACGCGATCACTCAGCTCCAGCGCCAACGCAAACACATCCATGTCCGCAGGCAAGCTCGGCACTTCAAAGTGCCGGTTGAATACGGCCAGCATCAAGTCACCCAACTCCAGATCATGCTGGCGGTCCGCTTGATTCACTTCGGTCAGCCCGTGCTGGGTCAGGATCAACTGGCGGGCGGCGGCGTCGTTGCTGTAGATGGTGAGCATGCGCTGTTCGACGATGTAAGACAGGTCGCGCCAGTGCTTGAGCGAATCATGCTCGATGGGCGCCTGGATTGCGGCGCGGAAGGCGGCGTGGACGTCAGCGGTCAACGCTTCCAGCAGTGCTGGCACACTGGCGAAGAAGTGATACACCGACGACGGCGGAATCTGTGCGCGCTCGGCCACGCTGTAGATCGACAAACCGGCCACGCCTTCGGCTGCCAGCAACGTGCGGGCGGCGTCGAGGATCGCGTCGATCCGGGCCTGGCTGCGGGCGCGGGGTTTGCGAGGGGCGGCGGGGCGGGTGGTCATGGAAGTCTCCTACAAGGCAGCGGGCATTGTACGCAGAGCTTGAAGGCGATCCATACCTTGTGGCGAGGGAGCTTGCTCCCGCTGGGCTGCGCAGCAGCCCTAAAGCAGGCCACCCCGCTCTGCCTGAAAGGACTCGGTGATCTTGTTGGGGCCGCTTCGCAGCCCAGCGGGAGCAAGCTCCCTCGCCACAAAAAAAGCGCCGCAGGCCATAAGGTCTGCGGCGCTCTTTTTACTGCAACCACCGCTTACACGGTATGCAGGTACCAGTTGTACTCAAGGTCGGAGATGGAGTGTTCGAACTCCTCCAGCTCACTTTCCTTACAGGCGACGAAGATATCGATGTATTTAGGATCGATGTACTTGGCCATCACCTCGCTGTCATCCAACTCGCGCAGAGCATCACGCAGGTTGTTTGGCAGGCTTTGCTCGTTCTGCTCGTAGCTGTTGCCTTCCACTGGTGCATTCGGCTCGATCTTGTTGGTCAGGCCGTGGTGCACGCCTGCCAAAACCGAAGCCATCAGCAGGTAAGGGTTGGCATCGGCGCCAGCCACGCGGTGTTCGATCCGCACGGAATCGGCTGCGCCGGTCGGTACGCGGATCGCCACGGTGCGGTTATCCAGGCCCCAGCACGGCGAGTTCGGCACGTAGAACTGTGCGCCGAAACGTCGGTAGGAGTTGACGTTAGGGCATAGGAACGCCATTTGAGCGGGTAGGGTCTCCAGCACACCGCCGATCGCGTGACGCAATGCGGCGTTCTGCTCGGGATCCTCGCTGGCAAAGATGTTCTTGCCGTCTTTATCCAGGATCGAAATATGTACGTGCAAACCGTTGCCTGCCTGGCCTGGGTAAGGCTTGGCCATGAAGGTGGTGTCCATCTCATGGTCGTAGGCGATGTTCTTGATCAGGCGCTTGAGCAATACGGCGTAGTCACACGCTTTGATCGGGTCGGCGACGTGGTGCAGGTTCACTTCGAACTGCGCCGGGGCACTTTCCTTGACGATGGCGTCGGCCGGGATGCCTTGCTCTTTGGCACCTTCCAGGATGTCCTGGAGGCAGTCGACGTATTCGTCGAGGTCGTCGATCAGGTAGACCTGTGTCGAATGCGGGCGTTTACCGGAGATCGGCGAGCGGGGCGGTTGTGGGCGGCCGTTCACGTTTTCCTGGTCGATCAGGTAGAACTCAAGCTCGAAGGCAGCGCAGATGGTCAGACCGAGGTCGTCAAATTTGCTGACAACTTGCCGGAGCACTTCGCGCGGATCGGCGAAGAACGGCTCACCTTCCAGTTCGTGCATGGTCATCAGCAGTTGCGCGGTAGGGCGCTTTTGCCACGGCTCATTGCACAGGGTGTCGGGGATTGGATAACAGATTCGGTCAGCATCACCGATGTCCAGGCCCAGGCCGGTGCTTTCCACCGTAGAGCCATTGATATCCAGAGCAAATAAAGAGGCAGGCAGGTTAATGCCCTTCTCGTAAACCTTGTGGAGGCTGGTGCGTTCGATGCGCTTGCCGCGCACCACACCATTCATATCCGCAATTAGAAGGTCTACGTACAGAACCTCAGGATGATCCTTAAGGAACGCGTTCGCTTCATTAAGCTGAACGGCACGCGGGGGTACCGACATGATGCAACACCTTTGTTGTTAAAAATATCAATCATTGATCTTTTCTGGTTTCAGTCAACCCGAACGGCATGCCGAAGTCAAGCGAGGCATTTTTTGCCCTAAAAAAGCGCCCTGAGGGCTTTTTTGAGGCTTTTTGGGGCGGCTTTTTGGGTTTGAAAGGCTTGGGACTCGCAGGCTTGAGCGGGCCGTGTTGTATTTTTTACGGGGGAGTTGTGTAAAAAAATGAACAAGGCTAAGCTCGATTCAAACCCATAACAGCAATAATACCGGGGTGCTTCATGTTTCGCCTGCCTCCACTTGGCGTCTCTGCCTGCTTCAGACAGGCTTTGTCATCATTCAATTCTTCCTGTGTAAACACCCGTAGCCCGGTCAATATTCTTGACGCCTCGGCTGACCTCGTCTTTGCCCACTCGCTTTCCTCTTGCCTGCTTCTGAGCGGCTCCCGTGCAGGGTGCTGCTCATGATTCTGCACGAGTTTGGCCTGAGGAATGCAACGCTGCAGCAAATGGCAGGTAAGCTCCTACCCTGAATGAAAAAACGACGCGGATGCTGCGTCAAACAACGCCTGGCCTTTAACGGATGCCAGGAAACCCAGCCCAGAGGCATTTATGAGTAACAACCTCGACCAGCTCACCGATTGGTTGAAAGACCACAAGATCACAGAAGTCGAATGCATGATTGGCGACCTTACGGGTATCACCCGTGGCAAGATCTCGCCAACCAACAAGTTCATCGCTGAAAAAGGCATGCGCCTGCCCGAGAGCGTTCTGTTGCAGACCGTGACTGGCGACTATGTCGAAGACGACATCTATTACGAATTGCTCGACCCGGCCGACATCGACATGATCTGCCGCCCCGATCAGAACGCGGTATTTCTGGTGCCCTGGGCCATCGAGCCCACCGCCCAGGTGATCCACGACACCTACGACAAGCAAGGCAACCCGATCGAGCTGTCGCCGCGCAACGTGCTCAAGAAAGTCCTCAAGCTTTACTCCGACAAAGGTTGGCAGCCCATCGTGGCACCGGAGATGGAGTTTTACCTGACCAAACGTTGCGAGGACCCGGACTTCCCGCTGCAGCCGCCGATTGGCCGTTCCGGTCGCCCGGAGACTGGTCGGCAATCCTTCTCTATAGAAGCCGCCAACGAATTCGACCCTTTGTTCGAAGACGTCTACGACTGGTGCGAGCTGCAGGAACTGGACCTCGACACGCTGATTCATGAAGACGGCACGGCGCAGATGGAAATCAACTTCCGTCACGGCGATGCCCTGTCTCTGGCCGACCAGATCCTGGTGTTCAAGCGCACCATGCGTGAGGCCGCACTCAAGCACAACGTGGCCGCCACCTTTATGGCCAAGCCGATGACCGGCGAGCCTGGCAGTGCGATGCACTTGCACCAGAGCATCATCGACATCGCCACCGGCAAGAACGTCTTCTCCAATGAAGACGGGAGCATGAGCCAGCTGTTCCTCAACCACATTGGCGGTCTGCAGAAATTCATTCCTGAATTGCTGCCGCTGTTTGCCCCCAACGTGAACTCGTTCCGTCGCTTCCTGCCCGATACGTCGGCGCCGGTGAACGTGGAGTGGGGCGAAGAAAACCGCACGGTCGGCCTGCGCGTACCGGATGCCGGCCCGCAGAGCCGTCGTGTGGAAAACCGCCTGCCGGGCGCCGACGCCAACCCTTACCTGGCGATTGCCGCCAGCCTGCTGTGTGGCTACATCGGCATGGTCGAAGGCCATGAGCCGAGCGCGCCTGTGGTGGGGCGTGGTTACGAACGACGCAACCTGCGCCTGCCGTTGACCATCGAGGACGCCCTTGAGCGCATGGAAAACAGCAAGACCATCGAGAAATACCTGGGTCAGAAATTCATCACAGGCTACGTCGCGGTCAAGCGGGCCGAGCATGAAAACTTCAAGCGCGTGATCAGTTCGTGGGAGCGGGAATTCCTGCTCTTTGCCGTCTGATGCGCCGGGCGCGCCCTGGAAAAGGCGCGCCCTCACCTGAAAAGTCTAGGAGATTGGTATGTCCAGCAACAACCCGCAAACCCGTGAATGGCAAGCTTTGAGCAGCGATCACCACCTGGCGCCGTTCAGCGACTTCAAGCAATTGAAAGAGAAAGGCCCACGGATCATCACCAAAGCCCACGGTGTTTACCTGTGGGACAGCGAAGGCAACAAGATCCTCGACGGCATGGCCGGCCTGTGGTGCGTGGCGATCGGTTACGGTCGCGATGAACTGGCTGACGCCGCCGCCAAGCAGATGAAAGAACTGCCGTACTACAACCTGTTCTTCCAGACCGCTCACCCACCGGTGTTGGAGCTGGCCAAGGCCATTTCCGACATCGCGCCTGCCGGCATGAACCATGTGTTCTTTACCGGTTCCGGTTCCGAAGGCAACGACACCATTTTGCGCATGGTCCGCCATTACTGGGCGATCAAAGGCCAGCCAAACAAGAAAACCATCATCAGCCGCAAGAATGGCTACCACGGCTCTACCGTAGCCGGCGCCAGCCTGGGCGGCATGACGTATATGCATGAACAGGGCGACTTGCCGATCCCGGGCATCACCCACATCGCCCAGCCGTACTGGTTTGGCGAAGGCGGCGACATGAGCCCGGAAGAATTCGGTGTGTGGGCGGCCAATCAGTTGGAAGAGAAGATCCTTGAACTGGGCGTGGACAACGTCGGTGCCTTTATTGCCGAGCCGATCCAGGGTGCCGGTGGCGTGATCGTACCGCCCGCCAGCTACTGGCCGCGCATCAAGGAAATCCTCGCCAAGTACGACATTCTGTTTGTGGCCGACGAAGTGATCTGCGGTTTCGGCCGTACCGGCGAGTGGTTCGGCAGCGATTTCTACGACCTCAAGCCGCACATGATGACCATCGCCAAGGGCCTGACCTCGGGTTACATCCCCATGGGTGGCCTGATCGTGCGCGATGACGTGGTGGAAGTACTCAACGAAGGCGGTGATTTCAACCACGGCTTCACTTACTCCGGTCACCCGGTCGCCGCTGCGGTGGCGCTGGAAAACATCCGCATCATGCGCGATGAGAAAATCGTCAGTCGCGTTCATGACGAAACGGCACCGTATTTGCAGAAACGTCTGAGGGAGCTGGCTGATCATCCGCTGGTGGGTGAAGTGCGCGGCGTGGGCATGCTCGGTGCGATTGAGCTGGTGCAGGACAAGGTCACGCGCAAACGTTACGAAGGCAAGGGCGCAGGCATGATCTGCCGCACGTTCTGCTTCGAGAATGGCCTGATCATGCGCGCCGTGGGCGACACCATGATCATTTCGCCACCGCTGGTGATCAGTAAGGCCGAAATTGACGAGCTGGTGACCAAGGCTCGCCACTGCCTGGACCTGACTTTGGCGGCATTGCAGGGCTAAGTGCTAGGCTCAGTGCGCGGCGGCTTTCGAGCGTTGCGCATCGAGCCGTTATAAATGAGGCTTTGGTTGAAAGCCGGCCTCAGAACTTGCCAGACTGTCGCCCTGTTTTGTTGCCCTGTTAGACGGGCCGCAGGACCTTGTAAGAACGTGGCCTAAAAAAGAAAAATTGGAGCATCACCAAATGAAGGCATTAGGTTTGAAGAACGCTGGCAAGACCCTCCTCGCCTTGTCCCTGATGGGCGCAATTGCGGGCGCTGCCCAGGCAGACGATAAAGTGCTGCACGTCTACAACTGGTCCGACTACATTGCACCGGACACCATCGCCAACTTTGAAAAAGAGTCGGGCATCAAAGTGGTGTACGACGTTTTTGACAGCAACGAAACCCTGGAAGCCAAGTTGCTGGCAGGCAAGTCCGGCTACGACATCGTCGTACCGTCGAACAACTTCCTCGCCAAGCAGATCAAGGCCGGTGTGTATCAGGAGCTGGACAAGTCCAAGCTGTCCAACTACGACAACCTGAACAAATCCCTGCTCAAGGCCGTGTCGGTCAGCGACCCGGGCAACAAGCACGCCTTCCCGTACATGTGGGGCTCGATCGGCATCGGCTACAACCCGGAGAAGGTCAAGGCCGCGCTGGGCGTGGACAAGATCGAGTCGTGGGACGTGCTGTTCAAGCCTGAGAACATCGCCAAGCTGAAAAGCTGCGGCGTGAGCTTCCTTGATTCGCCAACCGAAATGTTGCCGATCGCGCTGCACTACTTGGGCCTGCCGACTGACAGCCAGAAGAAAGACGACCTCAAGCAAGCCGAGGCGCTATTCCTGAAGATCCGTCCTTCGATCGGCTATTTCCACTCGTCCAAGTACATCTCGGACCTGGCCAACGGCAACATCTGCGTCGCCGTGGGTTACTCGGGTGACATCCAGCAGGCCAAGTCCCGCGCGGCTGAAGCCGGTGGCAAGGTGAAAGTGGCCTACGACATTCCTAAAGAAGGTGCCGGCAGCTTCTTCGACATGATCGCCATCCCTAAAGATGCCGAAAACGTCGACTCGGCCTACACGTTCATGAACTACCTGCTGAAGCCGCAAGTGATGGCTTCGATCACCAACAGCGTACGTTTCCCGAACGGTAACGAGAAGGCGACCGCACTGGTCGACAAGGACATCACAAGCGATCCAGGCATTTACCCGTCAGCAGAGGTGCAGGCCAAGCTCTATGCCATTGCGGACTTGCCGGCGGCAACCCAGCGTGAAATGACACGCAGCTGGACCAAGATCAAGTCCGGTAGATAAGGCGGTAAACCTGTAGGCGCGAGTTTGTGTGGGGGCGAGCAAGTCCGCTTCCACCCAAACCGCCTCCTGCAAATTAAATGACAGAAAGTTTTGCCGGATCGGTTTATCGAAGGTAAGTTGCGCGCCGGTTTTGTTGCCGGGCAACAACTTTAAGGCCCAACTATTCAAGAGGACCTCCACTTGCCAATTTCTTTATTTCGCAAAGCCTTGCTGGTGGGTGCAGGTATCACGCTGGCTGTCAGCGTGCAGGCCGCCCCGACTGTGAATATTTATAACTGGTCGGACTACATCGGCGACGACACCCTGGCCAACTTTGAAAAGGCCAGCGGCATCAAGCCCGTGTACGACGTGTTCGATTCCAATGAAACCCTGGAAGGCAAGCTGCTGGCCGGGCGTACCGGCTACGACGTGGTGGTGCCGTCCAACCACTTCCTCGGCAAGCAGATCAAGGCCGGGGCGTTCCAGAAGCTCGACAAGTCATTGCTGACGAACTACGCCAACCTTGACCCAGTGCTGCTCAAACGTCTGGAAAAAAACGACCCGGGCAATCAGTACGCCGTGCCGTACCTGTGGGGCACCAACGGCATCGGTTACAACGTCGATAAAGTGAAGGAAGTGCTGGGTGTCGACAAGATCGATTCCTGGGCCGTGCTGTTCGAGCCGGAGAACATGAAGAAGCTGGCCACGTGCGGTGTGTCGTTCATGGACTCGGCGGATGAAATGCTGCCCGCGGTGCTCAACTACATGGGCCTGGACCCCAACAGCACAAACCCGGCCGACTACAAGAAAGCCGAGGAAAAACTGCTGAAAGTGCGTCCTTACGTGACCTACTTCCATTCGTCTAAATACATCTCCGACCTGGCCAACGGCAACATCTGCGTGGCCGCAGGTTTTTCCGGTGATGTGTTCCAGGCCAAGGCCCGCGCGGCCGAGGCGGGCAAGGGCGTGAACATCGCCTACACGATTCCGAAAGAAGGCGGCAACCTGTGGTTTGACGTAATGGCGATCCCCAAGGATGCCGCCAACGTCAAGGAAGCCCACGCCTTCATCAACTATTTGCTGCAGCCTGAGGTGATCGCTCAGGTCAGTGATCACGTCGGTTACGCCAACCCTAACCCTGGGGCGGACAAGCTGATGGAGCAATCGATACGCACCGACGAAGCGGTTTACCCACCGCAGGCGGTTCTCGATCGGACATTTGTCAATTTCGAGCTACCCCCGAAAGTGCAACGTTTGATGACCCGTAGCTGGACCAGGGTCAAGACGGGCAAGTAAGGCTCAGACTATCCAAGGTTCACCCACATCGGGTGAGCTGCAAATTTTGTTGGGAGTTTCGTAAATGGCAGTTGCCTCCGGCGCCTATAAGAAAGCCCTCGAGGGCGACCAGACACCGAAAAAGGTGCTGGTCAAAATCGACCGGGTCACGAAGAAGTTCGACGAGACGATTGCCGTGGACGATGTGTCCCTGGAAATCAAGAAAGGCGAAATCTTCGCCTTGCTCGGCGGTTCGGGTTCGGGCAAGTCCACCTTGCTGCGCATGCTCGCAGGTTTCGAGCGCCCGACTGAAGGGCGCATCTACCTCGACGATGTGGACATCACCGACATGCCGCCCTACGAGCGGCCGATCAATATGATGTTCCAGTCCTACGCCTTGTTCCCACACATGACGGTGGCGCAGAACATTGCGTTCGGCCTGCAACAGGACAAGATTCCCAAGGCTGAAGTCGACGCCCGCGTGGCCGAGATGCTCAAGCTGGTGCAGATGAGCCAGTACGCCAAGCGCAAGCCGCACCAGTTGTCTGGTGGCCAGCGTCAGCGTGTGGCCCTGGCGCGGTCCCTGGCCAAGCGCCCGAAACTGCTGCTGCTCGATGAGCCGATGGGCGCCCTCGACAAAAAGCTGCGTTCGCAGATGCAGCTGGAGTTGGTGGAGATCATCGAGCGCGTGGGCGTGACCTGCGTGATGGTGACTCACGACCAGGAAGAGGCCATGACCATGGCTGAGCGCATCGCGATCATGCACCTGGGCTGGATTGCCCAGATTGGCAGCCCGATCGACATCTACGAAACGCCCACCAGCCGCCTGGTGTGCGAGTTCATCGGCAACGTCAACATCTTCGACACCCAAGTGGTGGATGACGCCGAAGGCCACGCGGTGCTCAAGTGCCCGGACCTGGACCGCGACATCTACGTGGGCTACGGCATCGCCACCGCTGTTGAAGACAAGTCGGTGACCTACGCCATCCGCCCGGAAAAACTGCTGGTCACCACCGAAATGCCGACCTGCGAGCACAACTGGTCCAGCGGCAAGGTGCACGACATTGCTTACCTGGGCGGCCACTCGGTGTTCTACGTGGAGCTGCCGAGCGGCAAGCTGGTGCAGTCCTTCGTCGCCAACGCCGAGCGCCGTGGGCAGCGTCCGACCTGGGGTGACCAGGTCTACGTCTGGTGGGAAGACGACAGCGGCGTGGTACTTCGCTCATGAATATGAAGAAGTTCAAGCGGCGCTTGGATCGCATAATCCCCAGTGGCAAGCAGGTGGTCATCGGGATTCCTTTCCTCTGGCTGTTCCTGTTTTTCGCACTGCCGTTTTTCATCGTATTGAAAATCAGCTTTGCCGAAGCCGAGGTTGCGATCCCGCCGTACACCGAGATCTACACCTACGTTGAGCAGAAGCTGGAACTGGTGCTGAACCTGGCGAACTACAGTTTGCTGGCGGGCGATGAGCTGTATATCGCCGCGTACCTGGGCTCGCTCAAGATGGCGTTTTTCAGCACGCTGTTGTGCCTGCTGATCGGCTATCCGATGGCTTATGCCATTGCTTCCGCGCGCAAAGAGATGCAGACCGTGCTGGTGCTGCTGATCATGATGCCGACCTGGACTGCGATCCTGATTCGCGTGTATGCGTGGATGGGCATTCTCAGCAACAACGGTTTGCTCAATGGCTTCCTGATGTCGATGGGGGTTATAAACGAACCGCTGCAGATCCTTAACACCAACATCGCGGTGTACATCGGCGTGGTCTATTCGTACCTGCCGTTCATGATCCTGCCGCTGTATGCCAACCTGGTGAAACATGACCAGAGCCTGCTGGAAGCCGCATCGGACTTGGGTTCGAGCACCTTCAATAGCTTCTGGAAAATCACCGTGCCGCTGTCCAAGAATGGCATCATCGCCGGCTGCATGCTCGTATTCATCCCGGTGGTGGGCGAGTTCGTGATCCCGGAACTGCTAGGCGGCCCGGAAACCCTGATGATCGGTAAAGTGTTGTGGCAAGAGTTCTTCAACAACCGTGACTGGCCGGTGGCGTCTGCCCTGGCGGTGGTGATGCTGGCGATCCTGATTGTGCCGATCATCCTGTTCAACCGCAGCCAAGCCAAAGAGTTGGAGGGCAAGATATGAAGCGCTTCAGTTTCTCGAGTTTCATGCTGGTAGTGGGGTTGTTGTTTATCTACCTGCCGATGCTGATCTTGGTGATCTACTCGTTCAACGAATCCAAGCTGGTGACGGTGTGGGGCGGTTGGTCGATCAAGTGGTACGTGGGCCTGCTCGACAACACGCAGTTGATGGGGTCGGTGGCGCGTTCCCTGGAAATCGCCTGCTACACGGCGCTGGCTGCGGTGGCGCTGGGCACGTTGGCAGCGTTTGTGCTGACGCGCATCAGCCAATTCAAGGGCCGCACGCTGTTCGGCGGCCTGGTGACCGCGCCGTTGGTGATGCCGGAAGTGATCACTGGTCTGTCGCTGTTGCTGCTGTTCGTGGCGATGGCGCAGATGATCGGTTGGCCGCAAGAGCGTGGCGTTGTCACCATCTGGATCGCGCACACCACGTTCTGCGCAGCCTATGTGGCGGTGGTGGTGTCAGCGCGCTTGCGTGAGTTGGACCTGTCGATCGAAGAAGCGGCGATGGATTTGGGGGCGCGGCCGTGGAAGGTGTTCTTCCTGATCACCATCCCGATGATTGCACCGTCGCTGGCAGCGGGCGGCATGATGTCGTTCGCGCTGTCGCTGGATGACTTGGTACTGGCCAGCTTTGTGTCGGGGCCGGGTTCGACCACCTTGCCGATGGAAGTGTTCTCGGCGGTGCGCCTTGGGGTTAAGCCCGAGATTAACGCCGTGGCGAGCTTGATTCTGTTGGCGGTGTCGTTGGTGACCTTCCTGGTGTGGTTCTTCAGCCGCCGTGCCGAAGAACACCGCAAGAAGGCTATCCAGCAAGCGATTGAAGAAGCGGCGGCGGATGGCTGGAAACAGCCGGACAAGCGCCGGGCGCCTGCACCGGTCTAACTGACGGAGCGCGGTAAAAATGTGTGAGCTGGCCTGCGGCCAGCTCCCACATTGATCGCGTTTACAGGCCGCTATCTCGCAGGCAGTAATTTAAGAATGCCGCGCGTATTCGCCGTCACTTCCTCATCGCTGAAATGCGCCTGCTCATAGCCGCCTTCGATGTAGGCTTCTGCCTGGTCGCCATAGTGCTTGTCGAGCGGCACCCCGCTTTGCCCGACCGGGTTGATGGTCAGTGCGTGAGCCGCATCGGCGAAATCGATCAGGCGGCGGGTGGAAGGCCCGTAGGTCACTGGCCACGGTGCCGGGCCGATAGGGGCCGACTGGTTGTTGGGCACTTCGTGGGTACCCGGCGCCGGGAACGGGCCGACATTCACGATCAGGTCCAATGGCTTCTGCGAGCCCAGCGGGTGGCCGTGGGTCAGGGTATGGGCCTTGCCCCACTGCCATTGGCTTGGGTCATCGCCGAAAGTGGCCTTGAGGTGCGCGAGGCTGTTGTCCCAGGCGAGCTTGACGGTGTCGGCGCGCTTGCCGTCCCACCACGGCGAATCCGGCGCGGCGGCCAGGCGTGGCAGTGCGGCGTCGATCACGCGGGTGCTGAGCAGGGTCTTGAACATGCCATCGCCGAGTTTCGGGTGGAAAGCGGCGTCGGCCAGGTTGAACAGGAACTGGTTGAACAGCGTGGCGCTGGTTGAGTCCAGCGGGTAATCACCTTTCCAGGTGGCCAGTTGCTCCACCAGTTTCAACTGCGCCGGGTCTTTGACCACCTCACTCAGCACCGGCAACAGCGGCGCCAGCAGGCGTGGGCCGAAAGCGGTGGTGGTGCCCAGTTGCAAGGCCTGGCTGTTGTCGACATCCCACTTCACGCTCTTATCGCTCAACTGCGCGTTCAACTGCTGCCCACGGTCGGCCAGGTTGTAATAACCGGGAATCTCCATGCCGGTGGGCGAGACAGGTTGCGCGTTGGCCGACACCACGTAGCCACGCGCCGGGTTTTCTTCCTGGGGGTTGGCGCTGAAGGGGTAGAAGCCCAGCTTGTCGGCCTGGGCGCTGCCGCCGTCAAGGATAAAGCCGGCATTGGTACCGGCTGGACGAATTGGCAATTGCGCCGCCGCCCACCAGCCGATATCACCCTTGGCATTCGCCCACACAATATTCAGCCCCGGCGCAGACACCTTCGACGCCGCCGCGCGCGCCTTGGCCAGGGTGTCGGCGCGGTTGAGCTGGTAGAAACCTTCGAGGATCGGGTTCTGGGTGTCGAGGAACGCCCACCACATGGCAATCGGCGTCTTGCCGGCACTCTCGCCGAGCACGTCATTGATGATCGGGCCGTGGGGTGATTGGCGCAGGGTCAGCGTGACGGCCGCTTGGCCTTTCACCGCGATCTGTTGCTCGGTGCTGGTCATGTCGACCCACTGGTCGTGGTACCAGACCTGATTGGCATTTTCCGGGTTGACCTTCTCGGCGATGAGGTCGAGGTCATCGTTCTGGAACATGGTCAGGCTCCAACCGAAATCCAGGTTGTGCCCCAGGAACGCCACCGGCACCAGTGCGTTGTGATAGCCATACAACTCAAAACCCGGCGCCGACAGCTGCGCCTCGTACCACACCGATGGCACCGAGAAGCGAATATGTGGGTCACCCGCCAGCAACGGTTTGCCGCTCTGGGTGCGGTTGCCGCTGATAGCCCAGGCGTTGCTGCCTTCGAACTGCGGCAAGCCATTGTCGGCCAAGGCCTGTTCGCTCAGGGCGGCGATGGCGCCGAGGGTTTGCCAATCGCTGGCGGCGAGGTTCAGGGCGCCCTGAGGTTGCCAGTCGAGGTCGAAGACTTTCAGGTAGTCGCTGCCCAGTTGGTCGCGTACGTAAGTCAGCAGAGGCTCGGTACGAAATGCGGCAGCAAAGCTGTAGGCCATATACCCGGCGACGCTGATGCTGTCCTCGGCGGTGAACGGCCGCTTGGGAATGCCCAGCACGTCGAACTCCATCGGGCGGGCGTGGCTGTCCTGATATTGGTTGATCCCGTCCAGGTAGGCTTGCAGGGCCTTCCAGTGCGCCGACTCATGATCCAACTGCGCCACATAAGTGGCGGCGCGGTCACGAATGCGCAGGCTGCGGAACAGCTTATCGGTTTCCAGCAGCTTGGGCCCAAGCACCTCGGCCAGCTCGCCACGGGCCAGGCGCCGCATGATCTCCATCTGGAACAAGCGGTCCTGGGCGTGGACGTAGCCCAGGGCGCGATACAGGTCGGTTTCGTTCTCGGCACGAATATGTGGCACGCCGCGGTCGTCGTAGCGCACGGTGACCGAGCCTTGCAGGTTGGCCAGCTCAACCGTGCCCTGGCGGGTCGGCTGCTTGCTGTACACGTACCAGCCGGCGCCGAGCGCCACCAGCACTACAAGAACCGCGAGAGTCCGCAAGACGCGCTTCATGAACATTCCTTACCAAGAGAGGGGTGGCGAGTTACGAGCCTTTTAGCCAGGAACAATAGCAGCCCACCGCCAGGGTGTGCGTGGCATTCACCTCGCGCCCCGCTCCAAGGGCCTTCAAGATCGGCTCAATAAAACTGTTGCCGGAATTGCACGTCAGGCCTTCGCTGTAGGGCCCGAAATACGCGAGCTTGCCGCTGCGATCCCAAATGCCCACCGCCGGGCTGGCTGGCACTTGGTCGGCGCCGGGCAGGGCGGTGAGGGTTTTCATTGTGCGCAGGTTGTCGGGCAGTTGGCCGTGGCTCCCAGGTTTTTGCAGCGCATAGAACTCGACCCCTTGGGGTGCGTAGTGCTCGATCAGTTCGCCCAGGTGTTGTTGGTTGCCGACATTGCACGGGCAGGCCGGGTCCCAGAAGTGCACCAGGCGAATCGGGCCTGGGCCGGCGAGCTCGGCCGGCAGCTTCAATGGGTCGCCGGAAAACACCGCCGTGTATTCGCTGAAGGCGCGCAGGTAGCGGCCCTGGAACCAGTCATATGCGGCCCACAGCACGCCGGTGCAGATAACCAGGATAAGGCTGGCGAACAGGGCGGTGCGGTAGGGCTGTCGCATTCAGATGTATCCTCAGAGGTCGCGTAGCTTGCCATGCTTGTCCTGACAGATGAATATCGCAGCTCGATATTCATCTCTGCCGTAAGTCTGGAACCCTTTATGCCTGTCACCTTTGACCCCGATCATCTGCGCGAAAGCTTGCGGCCCCTGGGGGATGCGCAACCGCTTTCAGCCGAGGCGCGGGTCTACCAGCGTTTCTACGGGCTGGATCTGGCCGCGCGCAAAGTGCCGGCGGTCAGCCGCCTGGGGCGTTTCGAGGTAGAGGGGTTTCAGGTGGTCGCGCAGGTGTGGTGGCCGCCTAAGCCTGTGGCGACGATGTTCATGTTCCACGGCTTTTACGACCATATGGGGTTGTATCGCCACGTGGTGGACTGGGCGCTGGACCAGGGGTTTGTGGTGATCGCCTGTGATTTGCCGGGCCATGGGTTATCCAGTGGCGAGCGCGCCAGTATCGATGATTTTGCGGTGTACCAGCAGGTGGTGCAGGCACTGTTCGCCGAGGCCCAGGCGCTACAACTGCCGCAGCCCTGGCACCTGTTCGGGCAAAGCACCGGCGGGGCGGTGGTGGTGGATCACCTGCTCAACCATGGCGCCGATAGCCCGGCCCAGGGCAAGACCTTCCTGCTGTCGCCGCTGGTGCGGCCGCGTGCCTGGGGGTGGTCGCAGGTCAGCTATTACCTGCTGAGGCCTTTCGTCAAAGGCATTGCGCGGCGCTTCAGCGAGAACACCCACGATCCCGAGTTCAAGCCGTTCCTCGAGGCTGACCCGCTACAGCCGCGGCAACTGCCTACCGCCTGGGTAGGTGCATTGGCGCGCTGGATTAAACGCATCGAGGCCGCACCGCGCAGTTCGCGGCGCCCGGTGATTGTGCAGGGCGAGGAAGATATGACCGTGGACTGGCAGCACAACTTGCAGGTGCTGCGCGGCAAGTTCGACAGGCCTGAGGTGTTGATGCTGGCGCGGGGCAGGCATCATCTGGCGAATGAGATTCCGGAGATTCGTGAGGCGTACTTCAAATACCTGACGGATAACCTGAAGTAACACGATGCAAATATGGGAGCTGGCAAGCCAGCTCCCATATTACTGGGTCAGACTTGAGGTGCTTTGGCCGACTGCCAGCCCTGCGCGAATCGCAGCCAATGCCGCCTGGTAATACGCCTTACCCTCCGACGACTCCGCAAACGTAGCGAATTCTTCCAACTCCGGGTCAGACAAATCCCGATAAACGTACAGCAGCGTGTTGTTCAGATCCTTGTCGATCTGCTGCATCAACCGCTCACGCTGGCCATTCAACATGCCCAGCGCCTGGCCGCCGCCCAACAGCCCGGGGATCATCTGGCTCAGGCTGTCGGCCGCCACGCCGGCAATCGCCAGGCTGACTTCCGCACCGGCCTCACGGGCTGGCAAGGCCTGGGCCAGGTGGCCAATGATCAGGCTGCGGGTGGCGTCGGCTTGGATTTTTGGCAGGCCCTGAGCGTTTTTCGCCAGTTGGTCGCGGCGCGTCGCCAGCAACTCGGCGGCGACAATCTTGCGGCCCAAGGACGATTTAAAAAACGCCAGGGCAGGCTTCGGGTCCGCCAGGTTCTTGCGCAATTGCACCTCGGCACGCTGGTCCATGGCCTGGGCGGCAAAGCGTTTATTGCTGTTGTCCACCAGCGCCTGGTACACCGCTGGCGGCAGGCTGTTGCGGTAGCGTTGCTGGGCCGCACTGAGGGCGTCATTGAAATGCGCACGTTGTTCGGCCCAGCCGGCGACCTTGTACAACTGGTCATGGCCGTCTGCCCAGGCGGGCAAAACGCAGAACATCAGCAAGGAAAAAAACAAACGACGCATATGGACTCCTGTCGGTCGGCCACTATTGTCCGTGTCGGGCGTAGGATTTGTCGAGAAGTCCTATCGGTCACCTGACTAAAGTGTATTCAGGCGCTCGGCGGCTCTGTCGGATTCACAGGCGTATGGATACTATGCGCGCCATGCAAATACCCCTCGATCACCCGCTGTTGCAACGCATTGTCGACGACCTGGCCGAAAAAGGCTGGTCCCGACAAGACGGCTTCCTGCTCCAGGCTCTGACCCTGGAACTGGCGGCTGAGTGCCGTAAACGTGCGGCCGAAGGTGAATTGGCCCCGGCGGCGGTCGGGCGCGGACCGGCCCAGGAGATTCGCGAAGGTATTCGCGGTGACCATATCCAGTGGCTGGAAGAGGGCGATGCAGCAGTCTGCGACACCTATATGGAATTGATGGACAGCCTGCGCCTGGCAATGAACCGTGGCCTGTTTCTCGGTCTCGAAGACTTCGAAAGCCACTTCGCGATGTACCCGCCGGGCGCGTTTTACCTCAAGCACCTGGACCGGTTCCGTGACGACGATAGGCGCATGGTCTCGGCCGTGATCTACTTGAACGACGCCTGGCTGCCCGAGCATGGTGGCCAGTTGCGCATGTACCTCAAGGACGGCGTCGAATACGATGTGGTGCCCACCGGTGGTAGCCTGGTGGTGTTCCTGTCGGGCGAGGTGCCCCACGAAGTCATGCCCGCTACGCGCGAACGCCTGTCCCTCACCGGCTGGTTTCGCCGGCGTGGCAACGAGCCGTTTTGAGCATGGAAAAGATTCTGATCAGCCGTTGTCTGCTTGGGCACAAGGTGCGCTACGACGGCGCGGCCAGCGGGCCGTTCGACCAACTGGCCGCGTGGCAAGCCGAAGGGCGAGTGGTTGCGATCTGCCCGGAAGTGTCCGGTGGATTGCCAACGCCGCGTCCACCCGCCGAAATCTCGGGCGGGCAGGGTGTAGAGGTGTGGGAAGGCCGCGCCCAGGTGCTGACTGCCGAGGGCGAAGACTTCAGCGCTGCCTTTCTCGATGGTGCCAGCCAGGCCTTGGCGCTGGTGCAGCGCCACAACATCCGCATCGCCGTGCTCAAGGCGAACAGCCCGTCTTGTGGAAACTTGCTGACATACGACGGCACCTTCAGCGGCGTGAAGGTGAGCGGCGAAGGCGTGACGGCGGCGCTGCTCAAACAGCATGGCGTGCAGGTGTTCAGTGAGTTGGAGTTGCCTGAGGCGCTAGTAGCGCTGGCGCGGTTATCGAAACCTGTGTAACTCCCACATTGACTGAGTCAAATCCGAAAATCACTGTGCCTTGGCTACCGGGGTCTCGCTTTCAAGCCACTTCTGGGCCAACGCCTTCAATCTGCCATCGGCCTTCACCCGCCCCAACGCCTTATCCAGACTCGCCTTGAACGCCGGGTTACCTTTCTGAAACGGGATGACCAGCTCAGGCTTCTCGTTGTAAGGCTCACTGAAATCGAACCGATCCTGCAGCTCGGCAGTCATAGCGATATGGTTGATTGCCACGTCGTACTTGCCGCTTTCCACACCGGGCAACAGGTCAGCATCATTGGTGGTGATAAATGACGAGCGCACGTCCATCTCTTTGGCCAGTTGCTCACCCAGTTCCACTTCGAAGCCGGTGAGTTTGTCGTCTTCCTTGAAGTTGAACGGCGGGTTGTTGGCTTCAAGGGCGATGCGCAATTCTCCACGGTCGAACACATCATCGACCAGTTCGGCGTGAGCCAAGGGGCTCAGAAGGGGAAGCAGCAGTAACAGGCCAAGCGAAAAGCGCATGGTCACTCCTAGAAATTTCAGATGTGCGAGGCGCCGTTCAGCATCGCTTTGCTAAGGTGTTGAGTGTCTTGGACAGCAATTTGTCGCGAAGTTGTCATAAACCTACAGATTTCATAGAAAAACTGGAGAAGCGAATGAAAGCCCTTTTGTCCCGTGCCACCCTGGCCTCCTTGATGCTGGGTGCGTCTATGTTGGCTACCGCCGCAGACGGTATTCCGCGCAGTGCGCCGCCTGAAGGCGCCAAAGTATTCATCGTGTCGCCAAAAGACGGCGCTACTGTCGATAAAACCTTCACCGTCAAATTCGGCATGGAAGGTTTGAAACTCGCGCCTGCCACCGACCAGACGCCAGGCACTGGCCACCACCACCTGCTAGTCGACCAAAAAGAACTGCCTGACGCCAGCATGCCCATCCCGGCCACCGACACCGTGATCCACTACGGCAAGGCCCAGACCGAAACCGAACTGACCCTCACCCCAGGCAAGCACACCTTGCAACTGGTGGCCGGCGATAAGCTGCACATGCAGTTCAACCCGACTGTAGCCTCGAAAGTCATCACGGTTAATGTGAAATAAAAAAAGGGAGCCTCTTGCGGGGCTCCCGTTTTTTTATTGCTGCAAGCGGCAAGTTAAAAGCTGCAAGTAAAAGCTCTTGGCTTGCCGCTTGAAACTTGTTGCTTGCAGCGGACCCGAACCACCGCTCTAGAAAAGCACGCGGCTACGAATGGTCCCGTTGATGTGCTGCAGCTTCTCTTGCGCCAGGTCCGAGTACTCGGCGTCGACGTCGATGACCACGTAGCCGACCTTCTCGTTGGTCTGCAGGAACTGACCGGAGATGTTGATGCCGTTTTCCGCAAAGACCTTGTTGATCTCCATCATCACGCCAGGGATGTTCTGGTGGATGTGCAGCAGACGGTGCTTGCCAGGGTGAGCCGGCAGCGCCACTTCCGGGAAGTTGACCGAGGAAACGGACGTACCGTTGTCGCTGTACTTGACCAGCTTTTCAGACACTTCCAGGCCGATGTTGGCTTGGGCTTCAGCGGTGGAACCACCGATGTGCGGGGTCAGGATCACGTTGTCCAGGCCACGCAGCGGGCTTTCGAAGATGTCGTCGTTGGAGCGCGGCTCCACCGGGAACACGTCGATGGCGGCGCCGATCAGGTGCTTGTCCTTGATCGCGTCGGCCAGGGCGTCCAGCTCGACCACGGTGCCACGCGCCGCGTTGATCAGGATGCCGCCTTTCTTGATGGCACGGATTTCCTTCTCGCCGATCATCCACTGGGTTTCAGTGGTTTCCGGAACGTGCAGGGTCACGATGTCGGACATGCCCAGCAGTTCGGTCAGGCTCGACACTTGCGTGGCGTTGCCCAATGGCAGCTTGGTCAGGGTGTCGTAAAAGAACACCTGCATGCCCAAGCCTTCCGCCAGTACCGACAGCTGAGTGCCGATCGAGCCGTAACCGACGATACCCAGCTTCTTGCCGCGGATTTCGAAGGAGTTGGCTGCGCTCTTGATCCAGCCGCCACGGTGGCAGGAAGCGTTCTTCTCAGGAATGCCGCGCAGCAGCAGGATGGCCTCGGCCAGCACCAGCTCCGCGACGGAACGGGTGTTGGAGTACGGCGCGTTGAACACCGCGATGCCGCGCTCGCGCGCTGCGTTGAGGTCGACCTGGTTGGTGCCGATGCAGAAACAACCGACAGCCACGAGCTTTTTGGCGTGTTCGAAGATCTCTTCGGTCAGCTGAGTGCGGGAGCGAATGCCGATAAAGTGCGCGTCGGCGATCTTTTCCTTTAACTGGGCTTGCGGCAGAGAGCTGGTGATGTACTCAATGCTGGTGTACCCGGCAGCTTTCAGAACGTCGACAGCCGATGGGTGGACGCCTTCCAGAAGAAGGAACTTGATCTTGCTCTTATCGAGAGAAGTCTTGCTCATCTGCGTAAACCTGTATCCCGGAGAAAAATGGCAGGGAATCGGATCGAGTAAGCTGACCCGGACGGCAGGAAAGCCGTCACCGCAGAAACGCCCTTGGGCTCTGTCCTGCGGGGGCGGTATGCTAGCATACGCGCCCCGCTAAACACCTATTCCTGCGACGTGAAGCGTTCTCAGGATGACCATGAATTGTTCGAGAGTTCTGTCGATGACCCATCCTGCCCTGATTGATGAGCTGAAGACCCTGGTTGAGCCCGGCAAAGTGCTGACCGATGCAGACTCCCTGGAGGCTTACGGCAAGGATTGGACCAAGCATTTTGCACCCGCGCCGACCGCCATCGTCTTTCCCAAGACCATTGAGCAGGTCCAGGCCATCGTGCGTTGGGCCAATGCGCACAAGGTGGCGCTAGTGCCGTCCGGTGGGCGTACTGGCTTGTCGGCAGCCGCTGTGGCGGCCAACGGCGAAGTGGTTGTGTCGTTCGACTATATGAACCAGATCCTCGACGTGAACCTCACTGACCGCACTGCCGTGTGCCAGCCGGGCGTGGTTACCAAGCAATTGCAGAACGTCGCCGAAGAAAACGGCCTGTACTACCCGGTGGACTTCGCTTCGTCCGGTTCCAGCCAGATTGGCGGCAATATCGGCACCAATGCCGGCGGGATCAAGGTGATTCGCTATGGCATGACCCGCAACTGGGTGGCCGGCATGAAGGTCGTCACTGGCAAGGGCGATGTGCTGGAACTGAACAAAGACCTGATCAAGAACGCCACCGGCTACGACATGCGCCAGCTGTTTATCGGCGCTGAAGGCACCCTGGGGTTTGTGGTTGAAGCCACCATGCGCCTGGACCGTGCGCCGAAAAACCTGACGGCCATGGTGCTGGGTACCACCGATTTCGACTCGATCATGCCGGTATTGCACGCGTTCCAGAGCAAGCTGGACCTGACCGCCTTCGAATTTTTCTCCGACAAAGCCTTGGCCAAGGTCATGGGCCGTGGCGACGTGCCGGCACCGTTCGAAACCGAATGCCCGTTCTACGCGCTGCTGGAATTCGAAGCCACCACCGAAGAAGTCGCCAACCACGCGCTGGAGACCTTCGAGCACTGCGTCGAGCAGGGTTGGGTGCTGGACGGCGTGATGAGCCAGAGCGAAACCCAGTTGCACAACCTGTGGAAACTGCGCGAGTACATCTCCGAGACCATTTCCCACTGGACGCCTTACAAGAACGACATCTCGGTCACCGTCTCCAAAGTACCCGCCTTCTTGAAGGAAATCGACGCGATCGTCGGCGAACACTACCCGGATTTCGAAATTGTCTGGTTCGGCCACATCGGCGACGGCAACCTGCACCTGAACATCCTCAAGCCGGAAAACCTGAGCAAGGATGAGTTCTTCGCCAAGTGCGCCACCGTGAACAAGTGGGTGTTTGAAACCGTCGAGAAGTACAACGGCTCAATCTCCGCTGAACACGGTGTGGGCATGACCAAGCGCGATTACCTGACCTACAGCCGCTCGCCGGTTGAAATCGAATACATGAAAGCAGTGAAAGCGGTGTTCGACCCGAGCGGGATCATGAACCCCGGCAAGATATTCGCTGTTTAACCGTCCCTGAAGGAGTCGTTTCATGAGCTACCAGCACAAGTATGTCGACGGCACCAACATCCACTTTCCGGTCGGTAAAGTGGTGTGTATCGGGCGTAACTACGCCGAACATGCCAAGGAACTGGACAACCCGGTCCCTACCGAGCCGTTGCTGTTCATCAAGCCGGGCAGTTGCGTCGTGCCGTTGGAAGGCGGTTTCAGCATTCCAACCGAGCGCGGTTCGGTGCATTACGAAGCGGAAATCGCGGTATTGATCGGCAAGCCTTTGTCGAACAAGCCCAGCCGTGAAGAAGTGCTGGACGCCATCTCCGGCTTCGCCCCGGCCCTGGACCTGACCCTGCGCGATAAGCAGGCCGAGCTGAAAGCCAAGGGCTTGCCGTGGGAAATCGCCAAGTCTTTCGACGGCGCGGCAGTCATCGCACCGTTCGTGGTGGGCAGTACGTTCCCGGACGTGACCGATATCGGCATCCGCCTGACCATCAATGGCGAAGTGCGCCAGGATGGCAACAGCGCGCAAATGCTCAACCCGATCATTCCGATGATCCAGCACATGGCCGGCTGCTTCTCGCTGCAAGCGGGTGATGTGATCCTCACCGGCACCCCGGCCGGCGTGGGCCCGCTGAATGTGGGTGATGAGCTGGTGCTGGAACTGTCGGGTGTGAATCGCTTCGAAAGCAGCGTTCGCTAAAAACTGAATACAGTCCACATGTGGGAGCCGGGTAAGCCCGGCTCCCACAGCGTTTTGTGTGTGCCTGGAGTTTTCAGGTCTTTGCATTTTTTTCACACGCCATCCGGATAATCCTCAGCCACTTGCACACGGGCACCTCGATCCTGTGCTACCACCTAACGCTGACTTTCCGGAAAAAGCACCCAATGGCCGTGCCCCTGCCTACCGTCACCCCCAAGCTGCGTTCCCGCTTTGCCCTGCGCTGGTATTCTTGGCTATTGCTGACGGGCGTGATTGTGTATGGCGTTGCCTGGGCCCTGCACTGGGATGATCGCGGCGTACTGTGGATACTCGAACGCTTCGAAACCCCCGCCGAGCGCCAAGAGAGCGTGTGGCTGCCGGACTATCATGCCGTCATCGATGGCAAGCGTTTGCCGGGGATGGAGAAGGATGAAGCTTCGGACGTCTCCTACAACCCACAGACCAAAACCCTGTTTTCTGTGATGGGCAAAAACCCGTTCCTCGTCGAGTTGAGCCTGCAAGGCGATGTGCTGCGCAAGATGCCGCTCAATGGCTGGGATAACCCGGAAGGTATCACCGTGATGGAAAACGGCTTGATGGCGGTGGTCGATGAGCGCCAGCACACGGTGACTCTCGTCAAGGTCGTCGCCACCACTCAGCAATTGAACAAGGCTGACTTCCCGAGTTACGACCTGGGCCCCTCCAAGGATCAAAACAAAGCGTTTGAAGGCGTGGCTTGGGACAACCTTAACCAGCAACTGGTGTTCGGTGAGGAACGCCCGCCGGCACTGTTTACCTGGAAAAGCGACGGCAGCCAAGCCCTGGTCGGCAGCAAGCAAAAGCTCGCCAGCACCGAGCTGGATATGCGTAACCTCTCGGGCCTTGCCGTCGACCCGCGGACCGGCCATTTACTGGTGCTGTCGGCTGATTCCCACCTGCTGCTGGAGCTGGGCGAGAAGGGCGAGCAAGTCAGCTTCATGACCTTGCTCGGCGGTTTCAACGGCCTTAAAAACACCATTCCCCGTGCAGAGGGCGTGACCATGGACGACGACGGCACGCTCTACATGGTCAGTGAGCCAAACCTGTTCTATCGCTTCGAAAAGCAGAAATAGCGTACCGATTACGTCGGATATTTCTCTATCGGCGGCATTCGCCAGACACTGGGGGGCGTTTAAGTTTAAATTCAGGCAGGCCTGATATTCATTCGCCACTTTTGAGCTTGAGCCCCTCCGATGCGACGACTAGCCCGCCCCAAACCTATGTTCTTTATTCTTGCGCTGATCGCCCTGGTCAGCGCCGGGGTCGTTGCGCAGCATTTTCGCCTGTTCGAGCGCGCCTGGTTCAACTGGCAAGTGTGGCGCCAGCCGGCGAATGAGCGCTCCATCGGCCTGGCGGACTACCGGGTAGCCCTGGAGGCCCAGGTGATCGAGGGGCTCAACGACGACGTCTCGGCCCTCACCTACGACCCAGTGCGCAAAAGCCTGTTTACCGTCACCAATAAAAACGCCGAACTGATCGAGCTTTCCCTGGAGGGCAAGATCCTGCGGCGTATTCCCTTGGTGGGATTTGGCGATGCCGAGGCGGTGGAATTTATCAGCGACAACACTTATGTCATCAGCGATGAGCGCCAGCAGCGCTTGATCAAGGTACATGTGGATGACGATACCCAATTCCTCGATGCCGCCGATGCGGAGCAAATGACGCTGGGCCTGCACGTTGGCGGCAATAAAGGGTTTGAAGGCCTGGCGTACGACTCGGTGGGCAAACGCCTGTTCGTCGCCAAGGAACGCGACCCGATGCTGATCTACGAGGTCCACGGGTTTCCTCATTTCAAAGCGGAAAAAACCTACTCGGTACACGTGATCAACAACCCCAAGCGTGACGCCGGGCTGTTTGTGCGCGACCTGTCGAGCCTGCAATACGACGAGCGCAGCGGCCATCTCTTGGCGCTGTCGGATGAGTCGTTTTTGGTGCTGGAACTGGATATCGACGGTCGCCCGTTGAGCAGTCTTTCTCTGCTGAACGGGCGCCATGGCCTGAAGAAGCGCGTGCCTCAGGCGGAAGGGATCGCGATGGACGATGACGGTAACTTGTACCTGACCAGCGAGCCGAACCTGTTCTATGTGTTCAAGAAACCAAGTCTCTGAAGCACTGCTCCCACATTTAAACGCGTCAGGCCTTCAGGGTTTTCACACCTTCCGAGGTGCCCAGCAGCAACACATCCGCCGGACGCGCCGCGAACAAACCATTGGTGACCACACCAACGATCGCATTGATCTGCGTCTCAAGCGCCACCGGATTGGTGATCTGCATGTTGAACACGTCGAGGATAATATTCCCGTTGTCAGTCAACACGCCTTCGCGGTACACCGGGTCGCCGCCCAGTTTCACCAACTCGCGGGCCACGTGGCTGCGCGCCATCGGGATGACTTCCACCGGCAACGGGAACGCGCCGAGTACCGGCACCAGCTTGCTGGCGTCCGCGATGCAGATAAAGGTCTTGGCCACGGCCGCGACGATCTTCTCGCGGGTCAGGGCTGCGCCGCCGCCCTTGATCAGGTTCAGGTGTTCGTCGCTTTCATCGGCGCCGTCAACGTAGAACTCCAGGTCGCTCACGGTGTTGAGCTCATACACCGCAATCCCATGGCCCTTGAGGCGCGCGGCGGTGGCTTCGGAGCTTGCCACGGCGCCGTCGAATGCGCCCTTGTGCTGAGCCAGTGCATCGATAAAGCAGTTGGCGGTGGAGCCGGTGCCGACACCGACGATGCTCTTGTCGTCGAGTTTAGGAAGGATTAAATCGACGGCGGCCTGGGCCACTGCCTGTTTGAGTTGATCCTGGGTCATGCGGGCTCCGGAACGGGCGGGGAGTAAAGAGGGGCGCGAGTATAACCCAACAAAACCTCTGGATTCGTGTGGTCGCCCGGCCAAACGCTGGGTTAGACTCCTTGGCCCTGCCCATCCCGCCCAGTGATTTCCGCCGATGCTTGAACAGTACGTCAAAAAGATCCTCACCTCGCGCGTTTACGACATCGCCGTAGAAACTCCGTTACAGACCGCCCGCCAGCTTTCCGAGCGGCTGGGCAACAAGGTCTGGCTCAAGCGTGAAGACTTGCAGCCGGTGTTCTCGTTCAAGATTCGCGGCGCCTACAACAAGCTGACCCAACTGACCAGCGAGGAACGTGCGCGCGGTGTGGTCACGGCGTCGGCGGGTAACCATGCCCAGGGCCTGGCCCTGGCGGCCAAGGTGCTGGGGGTGAAAGCCACTATTGTCATGCCCAAGACCACTCCGGAGATCAAGGTCGAAGGCGTGCGCTCGCGTGGCGGCAAAGTGGTGCTGCATGGCGATTCCTTCCCGGAAGCTCTGGCCTACTCGCTGAAACTGGTCGACGAAAAAGGCTACGTCTACATTCACCCCTACGATGATCCGCACACCATTGCCGGGCAGGGCACCGTGGCGATGGAAATCCTGCGCCAGCACCCAGGGCCGCTGGACGCGATTTTTGTACCGGTGGGCGGCGGCGGGCTGATCGCGGGTATTGCGGCCTATGTGAAATACCTGCGCCCGGAGATCAAGATCATCGGCGTCGAGCCGGACGACTCCAATTGCCTGCAAGCCGCGATGGCGGCTGGCGAACGCGTGGTACTGCCGACCGTGGGCCTCTTTGCCGATGGCGTGGCGGTGGCGCAGATCGGCCAGCACACCTTCGACATCTGCAAGGACTACGTCGATGAAGTGATCACCGTGAGCACCGATGAAATCTGTGCGGCGATCAAGGATATCTACGACGACACCCGCTCCATCACCGAACCCGCGGGCGCCTTGGGCGTGGCAGGCATCAAGAAGTACGTCGAGACCCGTGGCGTTACCGGGCAGACCCTGGTGGCCATCGATTCCGGCGCCAACGTCAACTTCGACCGCCTGCGCCATGTGGCCGAGCGTGCCGAGCTGGGTGAAGGTCGCGAGGCGATCATCGCCGTGACCATCCCCGAAAAGCCCGGCAGCTTCAAGGCGTTCTGCGAGGCTGTGGGCAAGCGCCAGATCACCGAATTCAACTATCGCTTCCACTCCGGCAGTGAGGCACACATTTTTGTCGGCGTGCAGACCCACCCGGAAACCGACCCGCGCAGCGCGCTGATCGCCAGCCTCATCAGCCAGGGTTTTCCGGTGCTGGACCTGACCGAGAACGAGCTGGCCAAGTTGCACATCCGGCACATGGTCGGCGGCCATGCGGCCCACGTCAGCAATGAAGTGGTGTTTCGCTTCGAATTCCCGGAGCGTCCGGGCGCCTTGTTCAACTTTCTTAACAAATTGGGCGGGCGTTGGAACATCTCGATGTTCCACTATCGCAACCACGGCGCAGCAGATGGCCGTGTGGTCGCCGGCCTGCAAGTGCCGGCGGACGAGCGCCACCTGGTACCGGCAGCCCTGGAAGCCATCGGCTACCCGTACTGGGATGAAAGCGATAACCCGGCCTACACACTGTTCCTCGGATGAGCGACTACGCTGATTGGGGCGGCCTTAAGGAAGACGACACATGGAAACCCTGACCACCCTGAAAGTTATCCACATCGCGGCCACCGTATTGCTGCTGCTCAGCGGCCTGGGCTTGGCGCTGCTGGCCTGGCGCAAACGCAGCGCCGGCCCGGCGGTGACCCTGCAACGCCCTTGGGTGGTGGTCTGGTTATTGATGGGCATCTGCGTCGTCAGCATGCCGTTTACCGGTTGGTGGCTGGTGCACCTGACCGGCTGGCCGCTAGGTCAGACCTGGATTCTCGGTTCCAGCATCCTCTACACCGTGGCGGCGCTGGCGTGGTTCTGGCTGGTGGCGCGGCTTAATCGCCTGCGTAAGGGCGAGGGCGGCAGCTTGAACTTCACGTTGGTGCTGGCGGTAATCAGCCTGGTGGGGTTCGTAGCAATTGCCGGTTTGATGGGTGCCAAGCCTGTCTGAATGAGTGCCTACCTGCTGCTGAAAACCCTGCATATCCTCTCGTCGACCGTTCTGTTCGGGCTGGGCGCGGGCTCGGCTTACTACGCATTGCGTGCCTGGCGTACCGGCAACGTTGAAGTGATTGCCGTGACCTTCAAGCACCTGGTGTTCGCCGATTGGGCGTTTACCGCGACCGCGGCGCTGTTCCAACCGTTGAGCGGGATTGGCTTGATGCATCTGGCGGGCTGGTCGCTGCAGCAGAGTTGGTTGCAGTGGACGTTCGGTTTGTATGTGCTGGCGGGGATCTGCTGGTTGCCGGTGGTGTGGTTGCAGATTCGCGTACACAAGATGGCAGAGCAGGCGTTGCGGGAGGGCACGGCAATGCCGATCAAGGCCGCGACCTATATGCGCGGGTGGTTGGGCCTGGGGTGGCCGGCGTTCCTGGCCTTCATGGTGATTTTCTATCTGATGGTCGCCAAGCCGATGTAGTGAGCGGGCAAGCCCGCTCATACAGATCAGCTGCGCAGGGTAATCACCGGCCAGCCACGCTGTTCAGCCTCAGCCCGCAAATTCGGGTCCGGATCCACTGCCACCGGATGAGTCACTTGCTCCAGCAGCGGCAAATCATTCATCGAGTCGCTATAGAAGTAACTGTCTTCCAGGCTGAACCCGGTCTCTGCCAGCCAGCGATTCAAACGTGTCACCTTACCCTCGCGAAAGCACGGCACGTCGGTGCTGCGCCCGGTGTAGCGGCCGTTTTCCATCTCGCACTCTGTGGCGATCAGGGTTTCCACGCCCAGGCGTGCGGCAATTGGCGCGGTGACGAAACGGTTGGTGGCGGTGATGATCACCAGCGTGTCACCGGCGGCGCGGTGCTTGGCCAGCAGTTCAGCGGCCAGCGGCAGCATCAGCGGCTCGATGCAGTCGCGCATGAAGTCATTGTGCCACTCGTCCAGTTGGGCCATCTCGGTACGGCCGAGAATTTCCAGGCTGAAGTTCAGGTAGGCGGCATTGTCCAGCTTGCCGGCCAGGTAATCCTGGTAGAACTCGTCGTTGCGCGCCTTGTAGGCGATGGGGTCGAGAATCCCGCGTTCACAGAGGTAATCGCCCCAGGCGTGATCGCTGTCACCGCCAAGAAGGGTGTTGTCCAAGTCGAATAAAGCCAGGCGCATTGCAGTTACTCGCTGAAAAGTCTGTAAAAAGGCGTCCAGAATACGGTCTTTTCACAAGAGTGCACATAAGGTAAGAAGCCTCGTTGCCGCTGGAACAACCTTTGTGGAACAATGCGGCGACATGCGTTTGCGAGGTTGTTGCCGTGATCGACCCCGATGGTTTCCGTCCTAATGTCGGGATTATTCTTACGAATGATGCCGGACAGGTGCTATGGGCTCGCCGAATCAACCAAGATGCCTGGCAGTTTCCTCAAGGCGGAATCAACCCCGACGAAACCCCTGAAGACGCCTTGTACCGTGAGTTGAATGAAGAAGTCGGCCTTGAGCGTGAAGATGTACAGATTCTGGCGTGTACCCGCGGCTGGTTGCGCTATCGTTTGCCGCAACGCCTGGTGCGTACCCACAGCCAACCGCTGTGCATCGGCCAGAAGCAGAAATGGTTTCTCCTGCGCCTGATCTCCGACGAGCAGCGGGTGCGGATGGATTTGACCGGTAAACCGGAGTTCGATGGCTGGCGCTGGGTCAGCTATTGGTACCCGTTGGGCCAGGTGGTGACATTCAAGCGCGAAGTTTATCGTCGCGCTCTCAAAGAGCTTGCCCCGCGCCTATTAGCGCGCGACTGACGACGGAGTTCGACCCCGAGCCATGCTCAATACGCTGCGCAAGATCGTCCAGGAAGTTAACTCCGCCAAGGATCTCAAGGCGGCGTTGGGGATTATTGTGTTGCGCGTCAAGGAAGCCATGGGCAGCCAGGTCTGCTCGGTTTACCTGCTGGACCCCGAGACCAACCGTTTTGTGCTGATGGCCACCGAGGGCCTGAACAAGCGCTCCATCGGCAAGGTCAGCATGGCGCCCAATGAAGGTCTGGTGGGCCTGGTGGGGACGCGTGAAGAACCCCTGAACCTCGAACATGCAGCCAATCACCCGCGTTATCGCTACTTTGCCGAAACCGGTGAAGAGCGTTACGCCTCGTTCCTCGGCGCACCGATCATTCACCACCGCCGCGTTGTCGGCGTGTTGGTCATCCAGCAAAAAGAGCGCCGTCAGTTCGACGAAGGTGAAGAAGCCTTCCTGGTGACGATGAGCGCGCAACTGGCCGGGGTTATCGCCCACGCCGAAGCGACGGGCTCGATTCGCGGCCTGGGTCGCGAAGGCAAGGGCATTCAGGAAGCCAAGTTCGTCGGCGTGCCGGGCTCGCCGGGCGCGGCGGTCGGTACGGCGGTGGTGATGTTGCCGCCGGCGGACCTGGATGTGGTGCCGGACAAGACCGTCAAAGACATCGACGCCGAAATCAAACTGTTCAAGACCGCCCTGGAAGGCGTGCGCGCCGACATGCGCAACCTGTCGACCAAGCTGGCGACTCAGTTGCGCCCCGAAGAACGCGCGCTGTTTGACGTGTACCAGATGATGCTCGACGACGCGTCCCTGGGTAACGAAGTCAAGACGGTGATCAAGACCGGCCAGTGGGCCCAGGGTGCACTGCGCCAAGTGGTCACCGATCACGTCAACCGTTTCGAATTGATGGACGACGCCTACCTGCGCGAGCGCGCCTCTGATGTGCGTGACCTCGGTCGCCGTCTGCTGGCCTACCTGCAGGAAGACCGCACCACCAACCTGGTCTACCCCGACAACACGATTCTGATCAGTGAAGAACTGACCGCCACCATGCTCGGCGAAGTGCCGGAAGGCAAGCTGGTGGGGCTGGTCTCGGTACTCGGTTCGGGTAACTCCCACGTCGCGATCCTGGCCCGCGCCATGGGCATCCCGACGGTGATGGGCCTGGTGGACCTGCCGTATTCCAAAGTGGATGGCATCGACATGATCGTCGATGGGCATCGCGGTGAAGTGTTTACCAACCCCAGCGAAGTGCTGCGCAAGCAATACGCCGAAGTGGTTGAAGAAGAGAAACAACTGGCGCTGGGCCTCGACTCATTGCGCGAACTGCCGTGCGTGACCACCGATGGCCATCGTGTGCCGCTGCTGGTCAACACTGGCTTGCTGGCGGATGTAGCCCGTGCGCAACAGCGCGGCGCCGAAGGCGTGGGGCTGTACCGCACCGAAGTGCCGTTCATGATCAATCAGCGTTTTCCGAGTGAGAAGGAGCAGCTGGCGATTTATCGCGAGCAACTGCAGGCCTTCCACCCGTTGCCGGTGACCATGCGCAGCCTGGACATCGGCGGCGACAAGTCACTGTCGTATTTCCCGATCAAGGAAGACAACCCCTTCCTGGGCTGGCGCGGTATTCGCGTCACCCTCGACCACCCTGAAATTTTCCTCGTACAGACCCGCGCCATGCTCAAGGCCAGCGAAGGCCTGAACAACCTGCGCATCCTGCTGCCGATGATCTCCGGCACCCATGAGCTGGAAGAGGCGCTGCACCTGATTCACCGTGCGTGGGGCGAAGTGCGCGATGAAGGCGCCGACGTGCCGATGCCGCCGATTGGCGTGATGATCGAAATCCCGGCAGCGGTGTACCAGGCTAAAGAGCTGGCGCGGCAGGTAGATTTCCTCTCGGTGGGCTCCAATGACCTGACCCAATACCTGCTGGCCGTGGACCGCAACAACCCACGGGTGGCCGACCTCTACGACTACCTGCACCCGGCGGTGCTGCAAGCCCTGCAACACGTAGTGCGCGACGCCCATGCCGAAGGCAAGCCGGTGAGCATCTGCGGTGAAATGGCCGGCGACCCCGCAGCGGCGGTGTTGTTGATGGCGATGGGCTTTGACAGCCTGTCGATGAACGCCACCAACTTGCCGAAGGTCAAGTGGATGCTACGCCAGGTTGAATTGAGCATGGCCAAGGATTTGCTGGCGGAGCTGATGACCATCGACAACCCGCAAGTTATCCACAGCTCGCTGCAACTGGCGCTGAAGAACTTGGGGCTGACGCGGATGATCAACCCGGGCTCCGCGAAGACCCTCTAAGCAACACCGATCAAATGTGGGAGCGGGCTTGCTCGCGAATGCAGCGTGTCAGTCGTCGAATATGTGACTGATACACCGCTTTCGCGAGCAAGCCCGCACACACTGGTTTTGTGGCGTCTAGAAACTCAGGTCGACCTCGCCAAGTCGCCCACCATGCGGCCCAAAGCTACGCTCCACCATCCGCCGCGTCCCATCCGCATTCACGATCAACGCCGTACTCGCCCGCGTCCCATAACTCGGGCTGGCAATAAACAGGCTCGACAACAAACTCTCAGTCGCCAAGCCCACCCCGGTATCCGGCAAATCCGCAAACGGCGCCGTCTGCGGATCACTCAACATCTCCAACAACGCCTCAGGCTGCGGGTCCTCCAGCATCTCGCTCAACGCCGCCCTGGCCTTGATCAGCTTGGGCCACGGCGTGTCCAGCCCGGCATTGGACAACCCATACACCCCGGCCTCCAAACGTGTCGGCTCGGTATGATTGGCGTTGTAATGCCACAACTCATCTCGCGTACCCACCAGCAGGTTAAACCCGGCATATTCAATCGATCGGCCGTTAACATCGGCCAGATACTCTTCAATCGGCAGCGAACCACTGAGAAATAGCGCAACCAACTCCCCGCGTGACTTACGTGCCGGCGGCTGGTGCGGGTCGCGGATATTGGTCAAGGCGGCAAAGCGGCCGTCGGCATTCACCCCCAGCCAGGTACCGCCCGCTTCCTGATCGCGGCCGGCGAAGACTTCGGGCACGTCCGACCATTGGGCCAGCGGCAGGCTGGGGCGAGCGTAGAACTCATCACGGTTGGCCGCGACGATCAGCGGTTGGGCGTGGCCCGGCCGCCAGGCGAAAACAATCAGGCACATCAGGCGATTCCCTTTTGTGTTTTTTGCCACTCTACCGGCAGCAACGCAGGCGTACCATCGTATCCAGTTGGGTTGCATGCCTTCCATCCGTTAACATGCCGGACTTGGTCTGGGGGCTCCCATGGAATTTCTGCTGTATTTGCTGCTCGGCGCCTGTGCGGGCGTGCTCGCCGGGCTGTTTGGCGTGGGTGGCGGGATTATCATCGTGCCGGTGCTGGTGTTCAGCTTCACCTTGCAGGGCTTTGACCCGCAGGTGCTGACCCACTTGGCCGTGGGCACTTCCCTGGCAACGATCATCTTTACCTCGGTGAATGCCGTGCGTGAGCACCATCGGCGTGGCGCGGTGCGTTGGCCGATCTTTGTGTGGATGACCGTGGGTATCCTGATCGGCGCAGGCTTTGGTGCACTGACCGCCGAGGCGATTTCCGGCCCCCACCTGCAAAAGATCATCGGCGTGTTTGCCTTGTTGGTGGCCGTGCAACTGGCCCTGGAGGTCAAGCCCAATGCCAGCCGGACGGTGCCGGGCAAGGTTGGCCTGACCATCGCCGGCGCATTTATCGGCTGGGCTTCGGCGATTTTCGGGATTGGCGGCGGCTCGCTGACCGTACCGTTCCTGACCTGGCGCAGCGTGCCGATGCAGCAGGCCGTGGCCACTTCATCGGCTTGTGGCCTGCCGATTGCGCTGGCCAGTGCATCAAGTTTCATGATTCTTGGCTGGCATGACCCGCTGTTGCCCGCTCATAGTCTAGGGTTCGTGTATTTGCCGGCACTGTTGGGCATTGCCCTGACCAGTATGGTGTTCGCCCGTTTCGGCGCACGCCTGGCGCACCGATTATCGCCGCGTTTGCTCAAGCGGTTGTTCGCCGGGCTGCTGTTCTGTGTCGGCTTAAACTTTTTGTTGTAATGCAGGCTTAATCGCGTCCGGGCATGGTCCGGGCGCTATAACGAATGATTTAACGAGGAGTCGCAATGCTGCCTTACCCGCAGATCGACCCGGTGGCCTTGGCTATCGGTCCGCTGAAAATCCACTGGTACGGGTTGATGTACCTGATCGGCATCGGCGGTGCCTGGTTTCTGGCTTCCCGACGCCTGAACCGTTTCGATCCGACCTGGACCAAGGAGAAGCTCTCCGACCTGATCTTCTGGTTGTCGATGGGCGTTATCGTTGGCGGGCGCCTTGGGTATGTGCTGTTCTACGACCTCCCCGCGTACATCGCCAACCCGACGCTGATTTTCGAAGTGTGGAAGGGCGGCATGGCGTTCCATGGTGGGTTTATCGGCGTGATGATTGCTGCCTGGTGGTTCGGCCGTCGCAATGGCAAGTCGTTCTTCCAACTGATGGACTTCATCGCACCGATGGTGCCGATCGGCCTGGGCGCTGGGCGTATCGGTAACTTCATCAATGCCGAACTCTGGGGCAAACCGACCGACCTCCCATGGGCGATGGTGTTCCCGCCGTTCAGTGACCCGGCGCAATTGCCGCGCCACCCGTCGCAGCTCTACCAGTTCGCGTTGGAAGGCGTGGCACTGTTCCTTATCCTGTACCTTTTCTCGCGCAAGCCGCGCCCGACCATGGCCGTGTCCGGCATGTTCGCGTTGTTCTACGGGATCTTCCGATTCGTCGTCGAGTTCGTGCGCGTGCCGGATGCGCAATTGGGCTACCTGGCATTCGGTTGGGTGACCATGGGTCAAATCCTCAGCCTGCCGATGATTCTCGGCGGCCTGGGCTTGCTGTGGTGGGCGTACAATCGCCCGCAGCCTTTGAAGAACACCGCGCTTTAAATTCGAATGCCGAGGTTTCCAAGCCTCGGCTTCAACGATACGGGTACCAGAATGAAGCAATATCTCGAACTACTGAACGACGTCGTGAGCAATGGATTGACCAAGGGCGATCGCACCGGCACCGGCACCAAAGCCGTGTTCGCCCGTCAGTATCGGCATAACTTGGCCGACGGCTTCCCGCTGCTGACCACCAAGAAGCTTCACTTCAAAAGCATCGCCAACGAGCTGATCTGGATGTTGAGTGGCAACACTAACATCAAGTGGCTCAACGAAAACGGCGTAAAGATCTGGGACGAATGGGCCACCGAAGAAGGTGACCTGGGGCCGGTGTACGGCGAGCAGTGGACCGCCTGGCCGACCAAGGACGGCGGCACGATCAACCAGATCGACTACATGGTCCACACGCTCAAGACCAACCCGAACAGCCGCCGCATCCTGTTCCACGGCTGGAACGTTGAGTACCTGCCGGACGAGACCAAGAGTCCGCAGGAAAACGCGCGAAACGGCAAACAAGCCCTGCCGCCGTGCCACCTGCTGTACCAGGCATTCGTGCACCACGGTCACCTGTCGATGCAGTTGTATATCCGCAGTTCCGACGTATTCCTCGGCCTGCCGTACAACACCGCCGCGCTGGCATTGCTGACCCATATGCTGGCCCAGCAATGCGACCTGATCCCCCACGAGATCATCGTCACCACCGGCGACACTCACGCGTACAGCAACCATATGGAGCAGATCAAGACCCAGCTGGCGCGCACGCCGAAGAAACTGCCGGAACTGGTGATCAAGCGTAAGCCTGCGTCGATCTACGACTATAAGTTCGAAGACTTCGAGATCGTGGGGTACGACGCCGACCCGAGCATCAAGGCTGACGTCGCGATCTGAAGACTACCCCCGGTGTCACTGTGGGAGCCCGCTCCCACATTTGGATTGGGTTTCACCCCATTATCAGTCAGTGGCCGTGGCTTCTGCCCACATGCGAAGGCTCCGCCTCGCTGGCCAGTACACTCCCGCTGACCTCCAGCCGCTGCAAAATCCCGCACTGATCCCCGCCGCCACAGCGTTGGCGCAGGTCCAGCAACTGTTCCTGCAACGCCAACAACCCATCAATCCGCGCTTTCACGTGGTGGATATGCTCATCGATCAACGCGTTCACGTTTTCGCACTGGTCCTGGGGGCTGTCGCGTAGCCCAAGCAGGCTGCGGATTTCTTCCAGGGTCATGTCGAGGCTGCGGCAATTGCGGATAAAGATCAGCCGCTCGGTGTGTGCCTGTGTGTACACACGGTAGTTGGCCTCGGTGCGTGCCGGGGGCGGCAACAGGCGTTCCTTCTCGTAATAACGGAGGGTTTCCACCGGGCAGTCGGTCAGTTTGGCCAGTTCGCCGATCTTCATTGCGGCAATCTCCAAATGGGTGCTTGACCCTATAGTGGCTACAGGGTCTTTACTTGGCAACAGGCACCTTTACGGACGCGACAGAATGAGCGATTCCATCCACACCCCGCATAAACATGACCACGACCACGACCATGGCCCGAAAAAACTCACGCCAGTGCATGACCATGGCCACGGCAGCTCGTGCTGCTCCGGCACACCCGCACCTGCGCGGGTGCAACTGAGCGAAGCACCCACCGCCGGCTCGCGCCTGAGCACTTTTCGCATCGAAGCCATGGACTGCCCCACCGAGCAGACGCTGATCCAGAACAAGCTGGGCAAGCTTGCCGGTGTGCAGCAGCTGGAATTCAACCTCATCAATCGCATCCTTGGCGTCACCCACGACCTACCAAGCACTGCGCCGATCATCGACGCGATCAAATCCATCGGCATGCAGGCTGATCCCATCGAGGAAGGCTCTCCGGCCGCCGCGCCGCCCGCCAAGAAACCCTGGTGGCCGCTGGCGTTGTCCGGTGTGGGCGCGTTGGGCGCCGAAGTGCTGCACTTCACCGATGCCGCGCCCACGTGGGTGATCGCGGTGGTGGCGCTGATCTCGATTCTCAGCGGCGGCTTCACCACCTATAAGAAGGGCTGGATTGCCCTGAAAAACCTCAACCTGAACATCAATGCCCTGATGAGCATCGCCGTGACCGGCGCGATCCTGATCGGCCAATGGCCGGAAGCGGCGATGGTGATGTTCCTGTTCACCGTGGCCGAGTTGATCGAGGCCAAATCCCTGGATCGTGCGCGCAATGCCATCAGTGGCTTGATGCAGATGACGCCCGAGCAGGCGACGGTGCAGCAAGCTGATGGGTCATGGGCTGAACGAGAGGTCAAAAGCATTGATCTGGGTGCAATCGTGCGGGTAAAGCCCGGCGAGCGCATCGGACTGGACGGTGAGGTCACCGCTGGCCAATCCACCATCGATCAGGCACCGATCACGGGTGAGAGCCTGCCGATTGAAAAGACCGTGGGCGACAAAGTCTTCGCCGGCACCATCAACCAGGCCGGTTCCCTGACGTACAAAGTCACCGCAGCGGCTAACAACTCTACCCTGGCGCGCATCATCCACGCGGTGGAACAGGCGCAAGGCGCACGGGCGCCGACCCAGCGTTTTGTCGACCGTTTCTCGAAGATCTACACCCCGGCCGTGTTCCTGTTCGCGCTGGGCGTAGCGGTGATTCCGCCGCTGTTCATGGCCGGCGTGTGGTTCGACTGGATCTACCGCGCCCTGGTCCTGCTGGTGGTTGCGTGCCCATGTGCCTTGGTGATTTCCACTCCGGTGACCATCGTCAGTGGCTTGGCGGCGGCGGCGCGCAAAGGCATCCTGATCAAGGGCGGCGTGTACCTGGAGGGGGGTTACAAGCTCGACTACCTGGCCCTCGACAAGACCGGCACCATCACCCACGGCAAGCCGGTGCAAACCGATTACCTGGCGCTCTTCCCCAACATCGAAGACAGCGCACCGGCCCTGGCCGCCAGTTTGGCCGGGCGTTCCGATCACCCGGTGTCGCTGGCGATTGCCAACGCGGCTGTGGATAAAGATCTGCCGATGCACGTTGTGGATAACTTCGAAGCCCTGGCCGGGCGCGGCGTGCGTGGCGATATCAACGGCGAAACCTACCACTTGGGCAACCATCGCCTGGTGGAAGACCTGGGCCTGTGCTCACCAGCGCTGGAAGACAAGCTCTTCGCCCTGGAAAAACAGGGCAAGTCCGTGGTGCTGCTGCTCGACAAGTCCGGCCCGTTGGCGCTGTTCGCCGTGGCCGACACGGTCAAGGACAGCAGCCGTGAAGCGATCCAGCAGTTGCATGACCTGGGCATTAAAACCCTGATGCTCACCGGCGACAACACCCACACCGCCCAGGCGATCGCTGCCCAGGTCGGCATCGACCAGGCCCAGGGCGACCTGTTGCCTACGGATAAGCTGCAAGCCATTGAAGCCCTGTATGGCCAAGGTTTCCGCGTGGGCATGGTCGGCGACGGTATCAACGATGCGCCAGCCCTGGCCCGTGCCGAGATCGGTTTTGCCATGGCTGCAGCCGGCACCGACACGGCCATCGAGACCGCCGATGTGGCGCTGATGGACGATGATTTGCGCAAGATTCCGGCATTCGTTCGTCTGTCGCGGCAAACGTCGAGTATCCTCAAGCAGAACATCGCCCTGGCGCTGGTGATCAAGGCGATCTTTCTCGCGGTCACCTTCCTGGGCATGGCCACCATGTGGATGGCGGTGTTTGCCGACATGGGCGTGAGCCTGCTGGTGGTATTCAATGGCCTGCGCCTGTTGCGCAAATAATTGAGGTGAGGGTGGTGTGCTGAGTGCCGAGTTGAAGGCTTTTTTCATGGTCGCGCGCCTGGGCAGTATTACCCAGGCGGCGAAAAAACTCGGCCTGAGCCAACCCACCGTCACCACCCAGATCCGCAACCTGGAAAGCCAATACGGCGTTGAGCTGTTCTACCGAGGTGGTCGCCGCCTCACCGTCAGCGACGAAGGCGCGCGCCTGCTGCCGATGGTCAAGGTGCTGTTGCAGCAGGAAGCGGACATCGAGTTTTTCCTGCGCAACAGTGGCCAGGTCCAGGGTGCGCTGAGGATCGCCGCGACGGCGCCGTATTACATCCTCGACTTGGTCAAGGCCTTTCGCGAACGCCTGCCGCAGGTGGAAGTGTCGGTAGAAATCGGCAACTCCCAGCAGGTGCTCGAAGCGCTGGACGATTACCGCGTTGATGTCGCTGCGTCGTCGCAGTTGCTGGAAGACCCGCGCTTGATTCGCCGCGTGCTGGGCACCGACCCTTTGGTGCTGGCGGTGCATCGCAATCATCCACTGGCCAAGCTCGATCATGTACCGCTCACTGCGTTGGCCGGGCATACCTTGTTGATGCGTGAAGCCGGCTCCACCACGCGGCGCCTGACCGAAGAAATGCTACAGGGCGCAAGCGTGAGTGACGGCCCGCTGTTGGAAATCGGCAGCCGGGAGTCGATTCGCGAGGCGGTGCTGCGCAATATTGGCATCAGCATTATTGCCCGCCAGGAAGTGCCGCATGATCCGCAGTTACGGGTGTTGACCATCGAGAATGCGCCGCAGATTCCGGAGTATTTGTACTGCCTCAAGGAGCGAAAAGGCGCGCGGTTGCCAGCGGCGTTTCTGGGGTTGGCGCAGGAAATGTCGCCCATTTAAGGTTGCAGCCCAGGCAGCCCATCTCCATCAGACCTACCCAAATCCACGAATACCACTATCACTGCCTTTTGCCTTCCTGCCACACCAGCGACGCATTGCCTGCCTAGCATGGGCTTCATCAGTTTGATGAGGTGCCTCCATGAACACAGCCCTGACCCAACCCGGCGCGCCAATGAAGGTGCGCGGTGTCCAGAAACGCTTCGGCGCTTTTACCGCGCTGGATAACGTCTCGCTGGACGTCGCCGCTGGCGAGCTGGTGTGCCTGCTGGGCCCGTCCGGCTGCGGCAAGACCACCTTGTTGCGTTGCATCGCTGGACTGGAGCGCCAGGACAGCGGCGAACTTTACCTGGGCAGCCGCGATGTTTCCCTGCTGCCACCCCAGGCGCGGGACTACGGCATTCTGTTCCAGTCCTACGCGCTGTTTCCCAACCTGACTGTCGACGCGAATATCGGCTACGGCCTCGCCGGCAGCGGCCGCGATGAAGTGCGCAAGCGCGTCGGGCAGATGCTCGAACTGGTCGGCCTGGTCGGCAGCGAAAAGAAATACCCGGGCCAACTCTCCGGCGGCCAGCAGCAACGCGTTGCGCTCGCCCGGGCATTGGCGCCGTCGCCCTCATTGCTGCTGCTGGATGAGCCGATGTCGGCCCTCGACGCCCGCGTGCGCGAACATCTGTGCACCGAGCTGCGCCAACTGCAGCGTCGCCTGGGCATCACCACGCTGATGGTCACCCACAACCAGGACGAAGCCATGCTGATGGCCGACCGCATCGCTGTGATGAACAACGGCAAGGTCGAGCAATACGCCACGCCCCAGGAGATCTATGACCGCCCGGCCACGCCGTTCGTGGCGGAGTTTGTCGGCCAGGGCAACTGGCTGCCGTTCAGCCGCAACAGTGCCAGCCATGCCCAAGTCGGCGGGATGAACATGCGCTTGGCCGACGATGCTGGCATCGCCAAGTCCGGCCGTTTGTTCTGCCGCCCGGAAGCGATCAGCGTCAACCCGCCAGTGCACGAAGAAAACCTGTTCCCGGCCAAGGTCCGCGAAATCACCTTTCTCGGCAACCGCTGCCGTATGAGCTTCGAACTGGAGCAATTGCCCGGCCATCCGTTACTGGCCGAAGTGGCTCCGGAAGCGATGCCACGCCTGGGTGCCCAGGACATCTGGGTCGCCTTGCCGCCGCGCAGCCTGCAGGTGTTTGCCTGAGATGGCTGCTGTCATGACATTGCCTGAGCCGCGTCAGGTCTCCCGCGCCGAGCTGGGTGATCGTGTTTTTGTGGTCGGTGGCAAGTTGCTTTGGCTGTGCCTGCTGGGTGTTGCTGTACTGCTGCCATTGCTGGCGATCTTCTGGCGCGGTTTCAGCGGCGAAGCCGGGCAGGGCGGTGGGCTGGCGGCGGCGCGGGAACTGCTCACCAGTGACAACTTCCACTGGCTGCTGGGCAATAGCCTGAAAGTCTCCCTCAGCGTTGCGGCCATCGTCGTACCGCTGGCCTACCTGTTTGCCTACGCATTGCAGCGTACGTTGATTCCCGGCAAGGCGATCTGGCGCGGCATGTCACTGCTGCCGCTGATGGCGCCGTCGATGTTGCCGGGCATTGCGCTGGTGTATCTGTTCGGTAACCAGGGCCTGTTGCGCGGGCTGCTTTCGGACAATATCTATGGCTTCTGGGGCATTGTGCTGGGCGAGGTCATCTACACCTTCCCACATGCCTTGATGATTTTGCTGTCGGCGCTGTCCCTGGCAGATGCGCGGCTGTTTGATGCTGCCTCGAGCATGGGCGCGAGCCCGGCCCGGGCGTTCCGCAGCATCACCTGGCCGGCCACACGCCAGGCTGTGTTTGCCGCGTTCTGTTTGGTGTTCACCTTGACCATCACCGATTTCGGCGTGCCTGTGGTGGTCGGCGGCGATTATCAGGTGCTGGCGTTGGAAGCCTACAAGGCCGTGGTCGGCCAGCAACAGTTCGGTCGCGGCGCGTTGATCGGCATGGTGCTGCTGCTGCCGGCACTGTTCAGCTTTGGTGTGGATGCCTGGCTGCGCCGTCGTCATGGCGACTCCATGAGCGGTCGTGCCCACGTCCTCCAACCGGTGCCATCGCGCGTAAGAGAGGGCTGCTACCTGGCCATCGTGCTGCTGATCTGCGCCGTTTTGCTGCTGGTATTCGGCATGGCGGTGTATTCCTCGCTGGTGAAATTCTGGCCGTACAACCTGTCGCTTTCGCTCAATCACTACCAGTTCGAAGACACCGCCGGCGGCGGCTGGCTGGCCTATCGCAACAGCCTGACCATGGCGCTGTGCACCGCGTTGATCGGCAGCGTGCTGATCTTCACTGGCGCGTATTTGATGGAAAAGACCAAGGGCCAGAAGAGCCTGAACCTGGCGCTGCGCATGCTCAGCTTTGTGCCGATGGCGGTGCCTGGGCTGGTGTTGGGCTTGGGCTACGTGTTCTTTTTCAACCTTAACGGCAACCCGCTGCATGTGTTCTACGGGACCATGACCCTGCTGGTGGTGTGCACCATTGCTCACTATTTGACCACCGCGCAAATGACCGCGACCACGGCGTTGCGCCAGCTCGACGCCGAGTTCGAAGCCGCCGCGTTGTCGCTCAAGGCGCCGCTGTACCGCCATTACTTGAAAGTCACGGTGCCGATCTGCCTGCCGGCGCTGCTGGACATCGTGCGCTATCTGTTTGTGTCGGCGATGACCACCGTGTCCGCCGCGATCTTTCTCTACAGCCCCGACACCATCCTTGCCGCCGTTGCCGTTTTGAACATGGACGACGCCGGCAATGTGGGCGGTGCGGCGGCCATGTCGACCCTGATCCTGTTCACCTCGGCCGGCGTCTCGCTGCTGCTGGCGTGGGCCTCACGTGGCGCGTTGCGCCGCTCCCAAGCCTGGCGCCAGACCGCGCCCGGCCAATAAACATCCCTGAAGGAGGTGCTCCATGTTCAAGCCCCTGGCGCTGGTCGCTGCCGTACTGAGCGCATTCAGTCTGAATGCCTTCGCCAAGACCGAGCTGACGGTGTACACGGCCCTCGAAGCCGAGCAGTTGAAGACCTACAAAAAAGCCTTCGAGCAGGCCAACCCGGACATTGAAATCAAGTGGGTGCGTGATTCCACCGGGATCATCACCGCCAAGCTGTTGGCCGAGAAAGACCGCCCGCAAGCCGATGTGGTCTGGGGCCTGGCTGCGTCGAGCCTGGCGATCCTCGATCAGCAAGGCATGCTGGATAACTACGCGCCCAAGGACCTGGACAAGATCGGCAAAAACTACCGCGATGCCGCCAACCCTCCGGCCTGGGTCGGCATGGATGTGTGGGCCGCGACCCTCTGCTTCAACACCGTCGAGGCCGAGAAACAGGGCCTGACCAAGCCGGTCAGCTGGCAGGACCTGACCAAGCCTGAATACAAGGGCAAGATCGTCATGCCCAACCCGGCCTCGTCCGGCACTGGTTTTCTGGACGTGAGCGCCTGGTTGCAGACCTTCGGCGAGAAACAGGGCTGGCAGTACATGGACGACCTGCACCAGAACATCGGCCAGTACGTTCACTCCGGTTCCAAGCCGTGCAAGCTGGCGGCGTCGGGTGAGTTCCCGATCGGGATTTCTTTCGAATACCCGGCCGTACAACTGAAGCGCCAGGGTGCGCCGCTGGACATCATCCTCCCCAAGGAGGGCCTGGGCTGGGACATTGAAGCCACTGCCGTGCTCAAGGGCTCTGCTCACGCCGACGCGGCGAAAAAGCTCGCCGACTTCTCGGCCAGCCCCGCTGCCATGGACTTGTACAAGAACAACTTTGCGGTCCTTGCCCAGCCGGGTATTGCCAAGCCGCAGACTGAGTTGCCGGCCGATTACGAGCAGCGCCTGATCAAGAACGACTTTGCCTGGGCCTCGAAAAATCGCGACAGCATCCTGGCCGAATGGCGTAAGCGCTATGACGGCAAGTCGGAGAAGGTGGCGGGTCAGTAAATGCTCGGTTTGGGCTGATGGCCTCATCGCAGGCTTGCCTGCGATAGCGGTCTCGAATTCAGGACATCATTCAATGACACACCACAGCGACCTGCTGATCATCGGCGCCGGCATCCTCGGTCTGTCCCACGCTTATGCGGCCGCCAGGCGCGGCCTCAAGGTCAAGGTCTTCGAACGCAGCGCCACGCCGCTCGGCGCCTCGGTCCGCAACTTCGGCCAGGCCCTGGTCACCGGTCAACCACCTGGACCGATGCTCGACCTGGCGCGGGAGAGCCGCGACATCTGGGCCCATTGGGCCCAAGTCGCCGGGCTGCAGCTCAAGCGCAACGGTTCATACCTGTTCGCCCGCACCCAAGCCGAAGAGCATCTGCTGGAAGCCTTCTGCGCCGGACGCGCCCAAGAATACGGCTACAACGTCGAACTGCTGCAAGGCGCGGCAATCAACGATTTATACGGCGGCCAGTTCCGCCATCACCGCGCCGCGCTGCATGGCAAGGACGATCAGCAACTGTATTCCCGTGAAGCGATCCCGGCGCTGATCAATTACCTGGCGCAGGAACTGAACGTGGAGTTTTACTTCTCCACCCTGGTTCGCGACGTCGAACCGGGCCAGTTGAACAGCACGGCGGGGAGCTTTCGCGGTGAGCAGATCATCGTGTGCTCCGGCCACGACTACCAAACCTTGCTGGCCGAAGCGATGGCCCAACTCAACCCGAGTACCTGCCGCTTGCAAATGCTGCGCGCGCGGCCAGCCGTGAATCTGAACCTGCAACACGCGTTGCTCACCGGCCTGAGTTGCGTGCACTACGGCGCATTCGCCGATCTGCCGGAAGCCGCGCCGGTGCAGGCGCAGATCCTGCGTGAGGCACCGCACCTGCATGAACACGGTATTCACCTGCTGATCAGCCCGACGCCCCATGGCGAGCTGATCATTGGCGACTCCCATGACTACGGCAGCGATGCATCGCCGTTCAATGCCGAGCAGGTCGATGACTGGATGATCGAACTGGCCGAACAGACCCTGGGTTGCAAGATCCAGGTGGTAGAACGGTGGCAGGGTGTGTATGGCTCGCGAGGCCCGGCGCCGTTCTCGTTCCTGCGCGCGGCGCCGGGCGTCAGCGCGGCGTTGATGCATTCCGGCGTCGGCATGAGCGTGGGGCCAGCGATGGCTGAGCGAAATATCACTGCAGTGTGGGGCGCAGCGTGATGAGCCCGGAGCAGGCGATTGCCGAAGTGTTCGGCCTGTACGAGACACGCGGCATGGCGGATTACATCGGCGAGCCGGTGTCGCAGATCGAACATATGTCCCAGTCCGCGCAACTGGCCATGTCCGAAGGCTTTGATGACGAAGTGGTACTGGCGGCATTTTTCCACGATATCGGGCATATCTGTGGCCTGGGCGGTGAAAACATGGGCGGTTATGGCGTGGTCAGCCATGAGCGTTTGGGGGCGGATTATCTGCGCCGTGCAGGGTTCAGCGAGCGTATGGCCAAGTTGGTGGAGTATCACGTGCAGGCCAAGCGTTACCTGACCTTCAGCCAGCCGGACTATTACGCCCGTTTGAGCGAAGCCAGCCGCCGAACGCTGGACTATCAGGGCGGTGTCATGAATGCGGAACAAGCCTGCGTTTTCGAGCAAGACCCGCTCTGTGCGGTGAGTCTGCGCATGCGCTATTGGGACGAACAGGCAAAGGAAATGCACGTGCCGATACTCGACCTTGACGTGCTCAGGGCCAAGGCGCGCAAGGTGCTGGCGGCTTAGGTCTCGTCGAGGCGCTGGGCCAGGGCTTCGACCTGTTCCTGGCGCTCGGCCTGGCTCAACCTGGCATGAGGGTTGAGGGACGACCATTGCGGGTGCGCGCGGGCCTTATGCAACGCGTCCGGCAGTTTTCCCTCGCGCCAGGTTTTGTCCTGGGGCGTGTCGACCTTGATGCTGTGCATCGCCGCATGGCCACGCAGGTTCAGGGCCTTGAGCAATTGGCGTTGGCGCAGGGCGAGCAGGCGCAGCACGGCGTCGTCGACGGTCAGCTCACGCTGGCCCTTGATCTTGCCCAGCAGGCGGCTGCCATAGCTGCGTGCGGTTTGCAGTGCACCACCAGCAATTGCACCGGCCAGTGCGGCGGCGCCTAGTGTTAACCCACCGACCAGTAAATCCACGCCTGCACCCGCCGCCGCGCCTGCGGCGATCCCGCCGCCGACGCGCACGCCGAGCTGCTTGAGGGTTTCCGGGTTGAACAGGTCATCGCCCCAGCGCCCATCCAGCAGCGGCAAGTCGCTGGCGGCGGCGTCCTGGGGGCGGAAGCCGAACAGCCTGAGCAACGCTTCCACGCATTTTTGCTCACGTTGACGCACGGCTTTGCGCAGATCACCGATGGCTTGCGGCTCATCTTCAGTCACCACGCTGCGTCGGCACGCTGCACAGTCGATCAGCAGCTCGGCGATCAATCGCGCGGCGCTTTGCTGGCGTGCCTGGCGTTGCGCCTGTTGATCAAGAATCAACCGCTCCAGTTGCGGCCGCGCACTTTCCATTAGCAGCGCGAGGCTTTCATACAGCCGCCGTTCGCCGTCTTCCGGTGGCGCGACGCTGTCGAAACGCACCAGCGCATGCAGGCCGAGGCGCGCCAGGGCGTCACGCCAGTCCGGCTCGCGGTGGTCGCTGCTGCTGACGAAGTTGAGTACCGGTAGCAATGGTTTTCCGCAACTGGCTAGCACTTGCAGTTCGTCGCGGTACTTGGCCAGGACCGGCTCGCGGGCGTCGATCACATACAGGCCCGCGTCAGACGCCAACAATTGGCGCAGCACCTTGGCTTCCTGTTCGAAACGCTGGCGGGCTTCGCTGCCTTCGAGAAACCGTGCCAGACGCGCCGGGCCGTCGAGGCGTTCACCGGGGCGATCCAGCCGCTCCAGGTAGTCGAGCAGTGCGATGGCATCTTCCAGGCCGGGCGTGTCGTACAGCTCCAGCAAGGCTTCGCCATTCACCGACAAGCGCGCCCCTTCGACATGCCGCGTGGTGCTGGGGCGATGGGAGACTTCGCCGAAGCCGACATCACGGGTCAGGGTGCGCAGCAGCGAGGTCTTGCCGACGTTGGTGTGGCCGACCACTGCGAGTTTCAGCGGTTTAGTCATGACCGGTCTCCAGCCAGTTCAGCGGCGCGCAGTCGGCGAAGGGCAGTTCAAGTTGTTGCAGTGCGGCGTGCCAGTCGCCCAGGCGCTCGGCGTCCAGCGCCTGGCCGGGCGGTGCTTGCAGCAGCCAGACGCGGGTGGCGGTGGCGCTGCGCGCGAGTTCGGCGATCAGCGCGAGGCTGCCACGGTCCGGCGAGCGGCGAGGGTCGCAAGCGATGGCCAGGCGTGCAGGAGGGAAGCGCGTGAGCTGCTCCAGCAGCTTGTTACGCGATTCGCGGCTGTCCAGAATGCCGGCGTTTTTCACGCTGACCGGCAGTTTGGGTGGCCACGGCTGTTGATCGTCCAGTTCGATGGCCACCAGCAGGGCGCCGTCGCTTTCCAGTTCGCTGACGCCGCCCGTGACGTGGTGCAGTTGTTCCGGCGCGGCATCGTTGACCCCCAGGCGCTCGCTGCTCGGCATCAGGCGTTCGCGCAGTTGGCTGTAGCCGGGCAGGTTGAGGTCCAGGCGCAGGGTGGCACGCCCGCGTTTCCAGCGCCACAGGCACAGCAGGGCGAGGACCAAGCGCGGCAGCAGGCCATACACCAGCAGCACGCCCACCAGCCAGGCGGCCCAGGCTTGGCGGGCGCTTTCGATATTCAGCGCAGCATCGCCGCTGGCGCGGATCATGTCGACGGTCGGTACGTTGAAGCCCAGCATAGCCGGCAAGGTGCCGAGGGCCTGGGTGACGGCGACGAAGGTGTCGGCGCCAAGAATGGTGGTTTCCCACACGAAGCCGTAACGGCGGGTGGCAAGTAGCGTAAGAAGAATCACCATGGCGCTGAGCAACGCCAACAACCACAGGCTGTTGACCAGCACACCGACGGCCCAGCGATTGAGTTTCTGGCGCTGCAGCAGCAGCAACAGCGCTGGCGCCAGCTGTGCCGCCTTGGCATCACGCGCGAGCTTTTCGCTGAGCCACAACCACAGGCGCCCAAGGCTGGCGCTGTGTTCGCCAGCAAACAGCAGGCCCAGGGCCCAACTGAGCAACAGGATGAGGTTCAAACCAAGCAGGCTGCCCAAGGCCCAGAACACATTCACCGGGGTCAGGCCGTTGCCCATGGCCGCCAAGGCCAGGCCGGCGCCACTGATCACGGCGACGATCGCGAGCAGCACCAACGCCAGACGCGCACCTTGCAGCCAGCGCGTGAGAGCGGCGGTCAGGCCATCACGCTCGGCCAGGTGCAGGGCGCGCTGTTGGATGCGCGTCGGCAAGTCGCCACCTGCCGTGCGGGCCAAGCGGTTGGCTTCCAGGTCTTCCAGGTTGCCTGCGTGTTCTTCGCGCAGGCGCACGGTTTCTGTCAGCCAGAGTGTGTGCAGGGGAGTCAGTGCAGTCACGCGCCTTCCTGTTGAGCAAGTGAACGTGGAGCATAACCGCTGGCCTGCGCCTCTGGTATTCTCATCGCCATGAAAAAAACTCTCCCTTTAAGCCTGATCGCAGCCCTCGGTGAAAACCGCGTGATCGGCGTCGACAACAGCATGCCCTGGCATTTGCCGGGGGATTTCAAATATTTCAAGGCCACCACCTTGGGCAAGCCGATCATCATGGGGCGCAAGACCTGGGACTCCCTGGGCCGACCGTTGCCGGGGCGCTTGAACCTGGTGGTTAGCCGTCAGACCGATCTGGTGCTTGAAGGTGCGGAAGTTTTTCCGTCACTGGAGGCTGCGGTGGAGCGCGCTGAGGCGTGGGCGCTGGCGCAGGGCGTGGATGAACTGATGCTGATCGGCGGTGCGCAGTTGTATGCGCAGGGGCTGGAGCAGGCGGATCGTCTTTATCTGACGCGGGTGGCGTTGAGCCCGGAAGGGGATGCTTGGTTTCCGGCGTTTGATGCGGGTAAGTGGAAGCTGGTGTCGAATGTCGAGAACGCGGCTGAGGATGATAAGCCGGCGTATAACTTCGAAGTCTGGGAAAAAGCCTAAGCGCTTCGCGGGCAAGCCCACTCCCACATTTGACCGAGTTCCAACATGAGAATGCGGTCAAAATGTGCGAGCGGGCTTGCTCGCGAAAGCGGTATGACAGGCCCTGCTAAACCTGCGCTAACTCCGCATGCTCATCCGCATTCAGCAACTCTTTATCCGTCTGCCCCATGATCTGGCTGGTAATCGCCCCCGCCGTCATCGAACCGTTCACGTTCAACGCCGTGCGGCCCATGTCGATCAGCGGCTCCACGGAAATCAGCAGCGCCACCAGTGATACCGGCAAACCCATGGCCGGCAGTACGATCAGCGCGGCAAAGGTCGCCCCGCCGCCCACGCCTGCAACACCTGCCGAACTTAAGGTCACAATCGCCACCAGCGTCGCGATCCACAGCGGGTCCAGCGGGTTGATGCCCACGGTTGGGGCGACCATCACGGCCAACATGGCAGGGTAAAGCCCCGCGCAACCGTTCTGGCCAATAGTCGCGCCAAACGAGGCCGCGAATCCGGCGATGGATTGCGGAATGCCCAGGCGACGGGTCTGCGCTTCAATGCTCAACGGGATCGACGCCGCGCTGGAGCGGCTGGTGAAGGCAAACGTCAGCACCGGCCAGACTTTGCGGAAGAAACGCAGCGGATTGATCCCTGCCAGGGACAGCAGCACGCCGTGCACCACGAACATCAGGCCCAGGGCCAGGTACGACACCACCACAAAACTACCGAGCTTGATGATGTCTTGAAGGTTGGAGCCGGCGACCACTTTGGTCATCAGCGCCAATACGCCGTAGGGCGTCAGCTTCATGACCAGGCGCACCAGGCGCATCACCCAGGCTTGCAGGGTGTCGATGGCGTTGAGTACTTTCTGGCCTTTTTCCACGTCATCCTTGAGCAACTGCAGCGCGGCAACCCCCAGGAAGGCAGCGAAAATCACCACGCTGATAATCGACGTTGGCTTGGCGCGCGCTAGGTCAGCGAACGGGTTGGCCGGCACGAATGACAACAACAGTTGCGGGATATTCAGGTCGGCGACCTTGCCGGCGTAATCGCTCTGGATCACTTGCAGGCGCGCCATTTCCTGGGTGCCGGCCACCAGGCCTTCGGCGCTAAGGCCGAACAGGTTGGTGAGGCCAATACCAATCAGCGCGGCAATTGCGGTGGTGAACAGCAGCGTGCCAATGGTCAGGAAGCTGATCTTTCCCAGGGACGAGGCATTGTGCAGGCGCGCCACGGCGCTGAGGATCGAGGCGAACACCAGCGGGATCACGATCATTTGCAGCAGTTGCACGTAGCCGTTGCCGACCAGGTCGAACCAGCCGATGGAGGTTCTGAGCACCGGGTTGCCGGCGCCATAAATGCTGTGCAGCGCGACACCGAACGCCACGCCTAACACCAGGGCAAGCAACACCTTCTTGGCGAGGCTCCAGTGTGTACGACGGGTTTGTGCCAGGCCCAGCAACAGGGCCACGAACACCAGTAAGTTGAGAATCAGGGGCAGATTCATTAGAGCTCCGTTGATAAGGCAGCCAATCGCGTGAGCCTGCGATTGCGAACCGGGAAGCCTAACAGCTTGAAATATATTGATTTAATACCGATATGGAATGGCCGGTGTCGTTTTTGGAATAAGCATTTTCCGCTCAGGCGCAAAAGTGTGACGGAATCAGGACGCGCACGGTCGTGCTCGAAGTGGGAACTGTCACAGGGATTTGTTAGTGTCGATGTCTTTCACTCAGGGAGACAACGCCTATGAAGTTCGTGTCGAAATTACTCGCCGCCGCATTTTGCCTCGGACTCGTCAGCCAGGCGTTCGCCGCCACCGAGCTGAAGCACTGGCCAGCTCCGGCGGCCAAGCAACTGAATGAAATGATCGCCGCCAACGCCAACAAGGGTAATTTCGCGGTGTTCGACATGGACAACACCAGCTATCGCTACGACCTCGAAGAGTCCCTGCTGCCCTACATGGAAAACAAGGGTCTGATCACCCGTGACAGCCTTGATCCATCGCTCAAACTGATGCCGTTCAAAGACACCGCCGACCATAAGGAAAGCCTGTTCAGTTACTACTATCGCCTTTGCGAAGTGGACGACATGGTCTGCTACCCGTGGGTCGCCCAGGTGTTCTCGGGTTTTACCCTCAAGGAGCTCAAGGTGCAGGTCGATGAGCTGATGGCCTCCGGCAAGCCCGTACCCGTCAGCTATTTTGAAGGCGACGTGGTGAAAAAGTCCGAAGTGCAACCGCCGAAAATCTTCACCGGCCAGGCCGAGCTGTACAACAAGCTGATGGAGAACGGCATCGCGGTGTACGTGATGACCGCCGCTTCGGAAGAGCTGGTGCGCATGGTTGCCGCCGATCCGAAGTACGGCTACAACGTCAAACCCGAGAACGTCATCGGCGTGACCACCCTGCTCAAGGACCGCAAGACCGGCGAGCTGACCACCGCGCGCAAACAGATCAGCGCCGGTAAATATGACGAGAAGGCCAACCTCGACCTGGAGCTGACCCCCTACCTGTGGACCCCGGCCACCTGGATGGCCGGTAAGCATGCGGCCATTCTTACCTACATCGACGAGTGGAAAAAACCAGTGCTGGTGGGCGGCGACACCCCGACCAGCGATGGCTACATGCTGTTCCACGATGTGGACGTGGCCAAGGGGGGGATTCACTTGTGGATCAACCGCAAGGACAAGTACATGACCCAGCTGAACGGCATGATGGCCAAGCATGCGGCGGCGCAGGCCAAGGAAGGGTTGCCGGTGACGGCGGACAAGAACTGGGTGATTGTGAAGCCTGAAGAGATTCAGTAAGACCGAGTTGCCTGCCTTCGCGAGCAGGCCCGCTCTCACATTTTGATCCCTATTGTTTTCGAGAGTTGTTCTGGGCAAAAAAATGCCCCGCATTTGGGCGGGGCATTTTTATGCGCGAAGCTTACAGACCGTCGAGCATCGCTTTGTTACGCACAGCGCCCTTGTCGGCGCTGGTCGCCAACAACGCATACGCCTTCAACGCGGTGGTGACTTTGCGCGGACGCTTCTCCACCGGCTTCCAGCCTTTCTTGTCCTGCTCGACCCGGCGTGCCGCCAGTTCTTCATCGCTGATCAACAGGTTGATCGAACGGTTCGGGATGTCGATCAGCACCTTGTCGCCATCCTGCACCAAGCCAATCGCGCCACCGGCAGCCGCTTCTGGCGAAGCGTGGCCGATGGACAGGCCCGAAGTACCGCCAGAGAACCGACCGTCGGTCAGCAGGGCGCAGGCTTTGCCCAGGCCTTTGGATTTCAGGTAGGACGTCGGGTACAGCATCTCCTGCATACCCGGGCCGCCTTTCGGGCCTTCGTAGCGGATGATCACGATGTCGCCTTCCTTCACTTCGTCGGCGAGGATGCCGCGAACCGAGCTGTCCTGGCTCTCGTAGATCTTGGCGCGACCTTCGAAGACGTGGATGGATTCATCCACACCGGCGGTTTTCACCACGCAACCGTCGAGGGCGATGTTGCCGTACAGCACGGCCAGGCCGCCTTCCTGGGAGTAGGCGTGCTCGACACTGCGGATGCAGCCGTTTTCACGGTCGTCATCCAGGGTGTCCCAACGGGTCGACTGGCTGAACGCGGTTTGCGTCGGGATGCCCGCTGGGCCTGCCTTGAAGAAGTGAAGCACGGCTTCATCGTCAGTCTGGGTGATGTCCCATTTGGCGATGCCTTCGGCGAGCGTCTTGCTGTGCACGGTTGGCAGGTCGGTGTGCAGCAGGCCGCCACGGGCCAGGGAGCCGAGGATCGAGAAGATCCCGCCGGCGCGGTGCACGTCTTCCATGTGGTACTTCTGGATGTTCGGCGCGACTTTGCACAGCTGTGGCACGTGACGGGACAGACGGTCGATGTCGCGCAGGTCGAAATCGATCTCGGCTTCCTGGGCCGCAGCCAGCAAGTGCAGGATGGTATTGGTGGAACCGCCCATGGCGATGTCCAGGGTCATGGCGTTTTCGAACGCCTTGAAGTTAGCGATATTGCGCGGCAACACCGATTCATCGTTGTCATGGTAGTAACGCTTGCACAGCTCGACGATGGTGCGGCCGGCCTGCAGGAACAGTTGCTCGCGGTCGCTGTGGGTGGCCAGTGTCGAACCGTTGCCCGGCAAGGCCAGGCCCAAGGCTTCCACCAGGCAGTTCATCGAATTGGCGGTGAACATGCCGGAGCACGAACCGCACGTTGGGCAAGCGCTGCGCTCGTATTCCGCAACCTTCTCGTCAGAAGCGCTGGAATCGGCGGCGATCACCATGGCGTCGACCAGGTCGAGGCCGTGGGAGGCGAGCTTGGTCTTGCCGGCTTCCATCGGGCCGCCGGAAACGAAGATCACCGGGATGTTCAGGCGCAGGGAGGCCATCAGCATGCCGGGGGTGATCTTGTCACAGTTGGAGATGCACACGATGGCGTCGGCGCAGTGAGCGTTGACCATGTATTCCACGGAGTCGGCGATGATCTCGCGGCTCGGCAGGGAATACAGCATGCCGTCGTGGCCCATGGCGATGCCGTCGTCCACGGCGATGGTGTTGAATTCCTTGGCTACGCCGCCAGCGCGCTCGATCTCGCGGGCGACCAGTTGGCCCAGGTCCTTGAGGTGGACGTGGCCGGGTACGAACTGAGTGAATGAGTTGGCAATCGCGATGATCGGCTTCTTGAAGTCGTCATCTTTCATCCCCGTGGCACGCCACAGTGCGCGCGCGCCGGCCATGTTGCGGCCATGGGTGGATGTTTTCGAGCGGTAATCTGGCATGGAGCACTCCGGGCGGCTAATCGGTATCAAAGGGGAGTGAGCTTCTATTGACGTCTGGAACACTCAGAAAATGGCCGTGTGTCCAAAAGTTGCCACTCGCGTCGCGGGATCGCCGCTTGCTTGGGCCTTGAGCTCATAAACCCGCCGGGGGATGACTGGCGATGAATAGGCCGATTCTACACCGCTGGCGGCTGGAGGGAATGGCTGCAACCGTGAAGATGGCGGCTACGGGACGTGCGGGTGGCGCCGCACCCATGCGTTCAACGCCAGTGCGACGATGCTCAGAATTAGAAAGCACAGGCCAAGCGCAGTGCTTAGCTGGTGAGTAAAGGTGCTGATGAATGCACTGATAAGACCGCCGGCAATGAACAACACTGCTGCTACGGCTGATGCCGCCGTCCCCGCACTGTCTGGAAACAAGCTCATGGCCCTGGAGTTGGAAATGGGCCGGGTGATGGTCGTGCCCGCCGTGCAGAGCAGCATGGGCACCAGTACGGTCAGCGTTGATAAGCCGAACTGATAGGCCAGAAGTAGCATGACCAGCCCAGAAATCGCGATCAGCACCAGCCCTATGGCCATCTGAGTCGCAGCAGGCAGGCGTTTGTGCAGGAAGCCTGCACAGACGCCGCCCAATACGTAAGCGGCGCCATAGAGGAGTAAGGTCAGTGAGTACTCATGGGGTGACAGTTTCAGTTGGTCCATGAATATGAGCGGTGAAACAACGATGAACGAGAAGTGGCAGGCGAAGGTAATCGCGGAGATCGTGGCATAGCTGACGAAATGGCTGTTGGCGAAGACCTTGGTATAGGCCTTGAAAATACTGTATTGGCTCGCGGCCGTTTGAGGCATGCCGCCATGGAGTAACCGGTTAGCCATGATCAAGGATGCTGTACAGAGGGCTATGAACACGTAGAAGCTGGCTTGCCAGCCCCAATGCAGTTGCAGCCACGCGCCCAGCAGCGGCGAAATCGAAATGAAGATTCCTCCGGCCGTGACCATTGCTATGCGCAAACGCTCTTGTTCTCTGCCGAAAAAAAGGTCCTGCACCAACGCCTGGGACAATATGAAACCGCCGCAGCCCATGGCTTGGATGACGCGAAAGAACAGGAATTGGGGGGTGTTGCTGGCGGTCAAGCACCCGGCGGCACCGATGATCGCCACGACCATGCTGGCCAGTAGCAGCTTCTTGCGGCCGATCTTGTCGGACAACGGGCCGATCAACAGCATTGAGCATGAAAAGCCAATGGCGAACAGGCTGACTGATCGGGCGATATGGGTTGTCGATGTGTGGAAGTGTTCCGCCAAAGCGGGAAAGGAAGGCAGCACGACGTCAAGAGGGAAGACGCCCAGCAGGGTCATGGTCATCAGCCAGAAAACAATGAATGGTTTTTCAGCGAGCGTGATAGCAGCCGACATGAGCGAGCCTCGATTCCGTGAGGAAGGGGAGAATCGAGCCTGTGGGGAGGAAAGTCAAAGTCTGGTGCGGGACGAAACTTCCTTAAAACCTGTAGGAACCCGGAAGTCCCTACAGGTCAATAGCATCAGCTATTGGGCAACAACCGGCACGTAATGCTCTTGATATACCGGGTCTCAACAATCGCCGGGTGCACCGGATGATCCGGGCCCTGGCCGCCGCGTTCCAGCATCTGGATATTGCGATCCAGGTGACGGGCGCTGGTCAGCAGGATGTTTTGCAGGTCGTCTTCCGGCAGGTGCATGGAGCACGAGGCGCTGACCAGGATGCCGTCCTTGCTGAGCAGGCGCATGGCTTGCTCGTTGAGGCGGCGGTAGGCGCCTTCGCCGTTTTTCATGTCTTTTTTGCGTTTGATGAAGGCCGGTGGGTCGGCGACGATCACGTCGAAGCGTTCTTCGCTGGCTTTCAGCTCTTTGAGGGCTTCGAACACGTCGCCTTCAATGCAAGTCATCTTCTCGGCAACACCGTTCAGCGCGGCGTTGCGCTCCACGCCGTCGAGGGCGAAGGCGGAGGCGTCGACGCAGAACACTTCACTGGCGCCGAAAGCCGCAGCTTGCACGCCCCAGCCGCCGATGTAGCTGTAGAGGTCGAGCACGCGCTTGCCTTTGGCGTACGGGGCCAGGCGGGCGCGGTTCATGCGGTGGTCGTAGAACCATCCGGTTTTCTGGCCCTGGATCACCGGGGCTTCGAATTTCACGCCGTTTTCTTCCAGGGCGACCCATTCAGGCACCAGACCGAATACGGTCTCGACGTAGCGGTTGAGGCCTTCGGCGTCGCGTGCGGCGGAGTCGTTCTTGAACAGAATGCCGCTCGGCTTGAGCACTTGGGTCAGCGCAGCGATCACGTCTTCCTTATGCGCTTCCATGGTCGCCGAAGCGATCTGCACCACCAGGATGTCGCCGAAACGGTCGACTACCAGGCCCGGCAGCAGGTCGGAATCGCCGTACACCAGGCGGTAGAACGGCTTGTCGAACAGGCGATCACGCAGTGACAGCGCCACGTTGATCCGGTGCACCAGCAGCGACTTGTCCAAAGGCAACTTGATGTCGCGCGACAGCAGGCGGGCGCAGATCAGGTTGTTCGGGCTCATGGCCACGATGCCCAGGGTCTTGCCGCCGGCTGCTTCCAGGATAGCCTGGTCGCCTGCCTGGAAGCCGTGAAGTGGGGTGGCCGCCACGTCGATTTCGTTGCTGTAGACCCACAGGTGGCCGTTGCGCAAACGGCGATCGGCATTGGGTTTGAGGCGCAGGCTTGGCAGGGACATGACGTCGCTCCGGAAAAAAGAGCGGGAGTATACCTTGTGTGGGAGCGGGCTTGCTCGCGAAAGCGGTGGGTCAGGCACTGGATCCGCCGACTGGTATACCGCTTTCGCGAGCCAGCCCGCTCCCACTTTTGATCCATTTTTAATCCGGGTTTTGATGTGTCGGTCAGCTTCCTATAAAGGTTAGAATCGCCCCCTAGCCCGGAGTATGTACTTATGTCCCAAGAGCTTTCCGCCGAACAGATCCAGCAGACCCTGCAAGGCATCAGCGTGCCGCCTCAACCGCAGATCATGGTGGATTTGCAGATGGAGCAGTACATGCCCGACCCGGACCTGGAGGTGATCGCGCGGTTGATCTCCCAGGACCCGGGCCTTTCCGGCGCGCTGCTGAAGATTGTCAATTCGTCCTATTACGGGCTGAGTAACAAGATCGCCTCGATTCAGCGCGCGGTGAACCTGCTGGGCAGCCGTTCGATCATCAACCTGATCAACGCCCTGTCGATCAAAGGCGAGATGAGCGACGACACCATCGTCACCCTCAACCGCTTCTGGGACACCGCCCAGGATGTGGCCATGACCTGCCTCACCCTGGCCAAGCGCACCGGCGCCCAGGCGGTCGACGAAGCCTATGCATTAGGGCTGTTCCACGATTGCGGCGTGCCGCTGATGCTCAAGCGCTTCCCCAATTACATGGCCGTGCTGGAGCAGGCCTACGCCAATGCGGGGCCCGATTGCCGTGTGGTCGACACCGAGAACAACGCGTTCAACACCAACCATGCGGTGGTGGGTTACTACACCGCCAAGTCCTGGCGCCTGCCGGAGCATGTGACCGACGCCATCGCCAATCACCACAACGCCTTGGCGATCTTCAGTGATGAGTCGTCGCGTAATCCGCAGCTTAAAAACTTGCTGGCGATCCTGAAAATGGCCGAGCACGTCTGCTCGTCCTGCCGCGTGCTGGGCAATCAGACCATCGACCATGAGTGGAATACTATCGGCCACCTGGTGCTGGACTACGTGGGGCTGTCGGACTACGACTTCGAGAGCATGAAGTTGTCGATCCGCGAGCTGGGCGCGCACTGACCCTTCCTTCACGAGGTACACATGCCCGAGTTACCAGAAGTCGAAACCACCCGGCGCGGCATTGCACCGCACCTGGAAGGCCAGCGCGTCAGCCGCGTGGTGGTGCGTGAACGGCGCTTGCGCTGGCCGATCCCGGAAGACCTTGATGTGCGCCTGTCCGGGCAGCGCATCGTGCTGGTGGAGCGGCGGGCCAAGTACCTGTTGATCAATGCCGAAGTGGGCACGTTGATTAGCCACCTGGGCATGTCGGGCAACCTGCGCCTGGTGGAAGTCGGCATGCCGGCCGCCAAGCATGAGCATGTGGATATCGAGCTCGAATCCGGCCTGGCCCTGCGATACACCGACCCGCGGCGTTTCGGCGCGATGCTTTGGAGCCAGGACCCGCACAATCATGAGCTGTTGATTCGCCTGGGGCCAGAGCCGCTGACGGACCTGTTTGATGGTGATCGCTTATTTCAACTGTCCCGTGGACGGTCGATGGCGGTGAAACCGTTCATCATGGACAACGCGGTGGTGGTGGGTGTGGGCAATATTTACGCGACGGAAGCGCTGTTTGCGGCGGGCATTGATCCGCGTCGCGAGGCCGGAGGTATTTCGCGGGCGCGTTATCTGAAGTTGGCGATTGAGATCAAGCGCATCCTGGCCGCCGCTATCGAGCGCGGTGGTACGACGCTGCGGGACTTTATCGGCGGTGACGGGCAGCCGGGGTATTTCCAGCAGGAATTGTTCGTTTATGGCCGCAGCGGCGAGGCATGCAAGGTGTGCGGGACTGAGTTGCGCAATGTGGTGCTGGGGCAGCGGGCGAGTGTGTTTTGCCCTAAGTGTCAGCGCTGATTGATGTGCGAAGGCTGATGCAGCCTTCGCGGGCTTGCTCGCGAAGAGGCCCTTGCAGTCACTAAAGAGCCTCAGGCCTTACCGGTAATCTTCCGGTACTTCTCCATCAACTGCTCTTCCGTCTCCGGATGGGCCTCATCCAGCGGAATGCAATCTACCGGGCACACTTGCTGGCACTGAGGCTCGTCATAGTGGCCGACACACTGGGTGCACAGGTTAGGGTCGATCACGTAGATCTCCTCGCCTTGGGAAATCGCGGCGTTCGGGCACTCGGGTTCGCAGACGTCGCAGTTGATGCAATCGTCGGTGATGATCAGGGACATGGAAACTCCTGCCAGGGCTGTCAGCCAAGGCATCTGAAAACTAATGCGCGCAATTGTGCCGCATTGGCGCCCGCAGTGCGAGCAGGCGCCGATTAAGCGGTCTTACTTCTTGAAGCGCAGTGTCAGCGCATCGGCCACGGCCGGGTGCACGAACTTGGTGATATCGCCGCCCAAAGCGGCAATTTCACGGACCAACGTCGAGGAAATGAACGAATAACGTTCAGACGGCGTGAGGAACAGACTTTCCACGTCCGGCGCCAATTGGCGGTTCATGTTAGCCAATTGGAATTCATATTCGAAGTCCGACACCGCGCGCAGGCCACGCAGGAACACATTGGCGTTCTGCTCTTTGGCGAAGTGCGCCAGCAGTGTGGCAAACCCCACCACTTCCACGTTGGGCAGGTGTTTGGTGACCTCACGCGCCAGCTCCACGCGCTGTTCCAGGGGAAACAGCGGGTTTTTCTTGGGGCTGGCCGCGACCGCGATGATTACATGGTCGAACAAGCGTGAGGCGCGTTCGACCAGATCGCCATGGCCTTTGGTAATCGGGTCGAAGGTACCTGGGTACAACACTCGGTTCATCGCGTCGTCCTGGCGGAGTCCGTTGGGGAACCGGATGGTATCGCAGCCATCCCGGTCGGCCAAGTCGACTTATGTAGATACATGCCGCTTATCGCGCGTTTTTTCATGCTGTTTTCAGACGTTCGGCCAAAGCCGTCGCCAGTTGCGCGGTCAAACCGTACACCGATAATTGTGGATTGGCCCCAATACTGGTGGGGAATAGCGAGCCATCGTGGATCGACAGGTTGCGCAGTTGGTGATGACGACCGAGGCTGTCGGCCACTGCGTTTTTCGGGTCTTCACCCATGGCACAACCGCCCATCACATGGGCGCTGCCCAGGCAGGTGCGGTGCAGTTCCAGGTTGAGCCCGTCGATCAGGCTGCGCGCTTCGGCCAGGGTTTTCACGTAGCGCGCGTCGTGGTGCAGCGGCTTGACCGACTTGGCGCCCGCCGCGAACTGGATTTCGGCCATGCTGTGGAACGCGCGGCGCAGGCCGTCCCAGGCGTAATCCGAGACCTGATAGTCAAGCACTGGCGTACCGTCGCCGCGCAATTCCACGCTGCCGCCCGGGCTGTCGGGGTGGAAGCCGTCGCGCAGCAACGCCAGCATCGCGTGGGTGTTGGGCAATTGGCTCATATCCAGAGCGTTCTGGGTGCCATAGCCGCCGAGTAGGGTGCTCGCCAGCGCAGGGTGTAAGGGTGGCGCTTCTAGCTTGTAGGACATTTTGCCAGTGGTGCCGTCCTGCCATTGGAAATGGTCGGAATAGATCGACTGGGGTGCGCCATAGAACGGGTTGATCACCTCATCGAATAGCGCTGCGGAGAAATTCACCAGATGCAGGAAGGTGCGCTTGCCCAACCGTGAATGCGGGTCCGGAGCATCCGAGCGCATCAGCAGCGCCGGGCTGTTGATACCACCGCCCGAGAGCACGTAATGCTTGGCTTTTACCGTGATCTTACGTCCGGTCGGCGCCACGCACAGGTCGTCCAGGGCCACGCATTCCAGGCTGCTGATGGTGTCGCCGTTGTAGACGAGGCGTTCGGCGCGTGCCAGGTAAAGCAGCTCGCCGCCCTGTTCCAGGGTGGAGGGAATGGTGGTCACCAGCATCGACTGCTTGGCGTTGACCGGGCAGCCCATGCCGCAATACCCGAGGTTGAAACAGCCACGCACATTGCGCGGGATCACATGCCAGCTGTAACCGAGCTTTTCGCAACCTTTGCGGATCACATCATTGTTCGGGTTGGGCGGCAGGGCCCAGGGCGCTATGCCCAGGCGTTGTTCCATCTTTTCAAACCACGGCGCCATCTCGGCGCTGCTATGACCCTTCACCGCATATTCGCTGGCCCAATGGGCGAGTGTGGCGTCCGGGGTGCGAAAGCTCGACGTCCAGTTGATCAGTGTGGTGCCACCTACCGCCCGACCCTGCAGGATGGTGATCGCACCATCCTTGCTCATGCGGCCGATGCCCTCCTGGTACAGGCTGGTGTAGGCCTCGTCCTCGAGCAGCTTGAAATCGCTGCTGGTCTTGAGCGGGCCTTCTTCGATCAGCAGCACTTTGTAGCCGGCAGCGCTGAGGATTTCTGCGGTGGTACCGCCACCTGCGCCGCTGCCGATGATCGCCACATCGGCTTCCAGGGTCAGGTCGCTGTCGAGGGCGGCGCCGTTATGGGTTTTCCAACCACGGGCCATGCCGTCGCGGAACAGATCAGGTACGGGCATAGAAGTGCACTCTTGTTGTTATAGATATCACTGGCTATGACGTTGCGGTCCCACATTCTTGAGTGGGTTATCAGGGTCAGATTTTGGGCGGGCCCGGATAGCCGCAGTGGGCCCAGGACGCCGGCTGGAAGTACCAGGCCATGATCACCAGCTTGAGCAGCGAGCCCTGGCCCATGCGCAGCAGGTTCAGGTAGCTGTTTTCCCAGCGGTGCAAAAAGTTGCGAATCTGTTCGCCGCTGGCGTTCTCCCAGCTGCCCCAGATCCCGGTCAACGGCCCACGGGTAATGCCCATGCCCAGCACGTCGAACAGTTGTTGGGTGAGCTTGAACATCTCCGGCGACAGGCGCTGCAGGCTGAAGTCGAGCTTCTTAAGCGTGTCTTCAATCCCGCGGGTGACTTCCTGGGCGCTGGCGACGCCTTCGAGCAGCACAGGGATGACTGCGCGCAAGAAGGGCAAGTCACTGCTGCGCAACATGGCAAAGCCGCTGGCCGGCGTGCTGCTGGAGCAACCGCTGAGGCTGGCGCCGAGCCCGGCGGTGGCCAGGAAGGCACTGGCGCACAAGCCGATTTTCAAGACGACGCGCCGTGAAAGCGCAGGTGAATCAGTCAGGCTAGGGTTCATTGTTGTTGTTATCCCGTGGGTGGCGGTATCAGCGAACGAACAGCTTCTGGATCAACGTCTGGATGGATTTGCCGTAGGGTGGGTAGATCAACTTCGCCGCGTTCAGGCGTTGTTTCACCAACACACCCTTGGCTTTGCTGAAGGTAAGAAAGCCTTCGTGACCGTGGTAATGGCCCATGCCCGAAGGGCCGATGCCGCCGAACGGCATATCGTCCTGGGCCACGTGCAGCAAGGTGTCGTTCAGGCACACGCCACCGGAGTGGGTTTCGTGGAGCACGCGGTTTTGCTCGCTTTTGTTGTAGCCGAAGTAATACAGGGCCAGTGGGCGAGGGCGCTGGTTGATGTAGGCAAAGGCTTGGTCGATGCCGCGATACGGCACGATCGGCAGCACCGGGCCGAAGATTTCGTCCTGCATCACGGTCATGTCGTCGCTGACATTCAACAACAGGCTGTGAGCCATGCGCCGCGCCTGGCCCTGCTCGTACAGCGGGATCAGGGTGGCGCCCTTGTCGGTGGCGTCTTTAACGTAGGCATTGAGCCGGGTCAGTTGGCGCTCGTTGATGATGGCGGTGTAGTCCGGGTTGTTGGCCAGGGTCGGATAAAACCCGCGAATGGCCTGGGTGTAGGCCTCGACAAAACCGTCGACACGATCTTCCGGCACCAGCACGTAGTCGGGTGCCACGCAGGTCTGGCCGGCGTTCAACGCTTTACCGAAGGCAATGCGCTCGGCAGCATCCTTGAGCGGTACATCAGCGGACACGATGGCCGGCGACTTGCCGCCCAACTCCAGCGTGACCGGCGTGAGGTGTTCGGCCGCCGCACGCATTACATGCTTGCCGATGCTGGTGGCGCCGGTAAACAACAGGTGGTCGAAGGGCAGCTTGGAGAACGCCATGCCTACTTCGGCTTCACCCAGCACCACGCACACCAAATCCTCCGGGAAGACCTTTGCCAGGAGCGCCTTGAGCAGTTCGCCGGTGGCAGGGGTAGATTCGCTGAGCTTGAGCATCACCCGGTTGCCCGCCGCCAACGCGCCGACCAGCGGACCGATGGCCAAGTACAGCGGGTAATTCCAGGGCACGATCACCCCGACAACGCCCAAGGGCTGGTAGATAACTTTGGCCGAAGCCGGTTGGAAGGCAATGCCTACAGCTCGCCGGGACGGTTTCATCCAGCCCTTCAGGTGTTTGCTGGCATAGTGAATGCCATGCAGGCTGGGCATCAGTTCGGCGAACAGGGTTTCGTCGGCGCTGCGGTGGCTGAAGTCCTGGCTGATCGCGTTGATCAACGCCTGGCGCTCGTCGCTGAGCAAATCACGCAGAGCCTTCAGCCATTGTTGGCGCTGTGCGGCCGGTGGCATTGGGTTGGCGGCGTAGGCGCAGCGTTGCGCATCGAACAGGGTCTGGAGTTGATCCAGCACCTGGGAATCTTGCAAGTAGGCAACGTTGGCAGACATGGCGGCGTTCCCGATTGTTATAGGTCTGCCTGAGTTTTTAGAGTCATTACTCTAAATTGTCAAATAACATCGCAGCAACATGCACATTTATCCTGGCAAGGATAGGCCGTAAGATGCCCCATCACGTGTACAGAAGCTGATCCCCTATGGCACCACGAGTAAAGACCAGCGAGCGCATTGTGCAAACCAGCCTGGAGCTTTTTAACCAGCAGGGCGAGCGCAGTGTGAGCACCAACCACATCGCCGCCCATATGGAAATTTCGCCGGGCAACCTGTACTACCACTTCCCCAACAAGCAGGCGATCATCGCCGTACTGTTTCGCGAATACGAAGCCCTGGTGGACAGTTTCCTGCGCCCGCCTCAAGGTCGTGCCATGGCCGTGGCGGACAAGCGCTTCTACCTGCAAGCCGTATTGGCCGGCATGTGGCGTTATCGTTTCCTGCACCGCGACCTCGAACACCTATTGGAAAGCGATCCAGAACTGGCCACCGGCTATCGGCGTTTTTCCCAGCGCTGCCTGATCCAGGGCGGCGCGATTTACCAGGGGTTTGTCGATGCCGGCATTCTGAATATGGACCCGGTGCAAACCGAGGCGCTGACCCTCAATGCGTGGATTATCCTGACCTCCTGGGTGCGTTTTTTGTGCACGACCAACGAAAATTCCACCCACTTGAGCGCCGAGGCCATCAAGCGCGGGGTGTATCAGGTGTTGGTGCTGGAGGCTGGGTTTGTCACGCCCCAGGCGAAAGAGGCCGTGGACGCCTTATTCAAAGAGTTTTACGTGCCGTTGAATCAGGCATTGGAAGAAGTGAAGTAGGACCTTTCTCGAATCTATTCATAGGAGGCCGTCATGCCGCTTGCCCAACTGATCAGTCCCCAGCAACTGGCCGAGCGCCAGAAGGCTGGCGGGTTGGTGATCCTGGATTGCCGCTTTGCCCTGGAAGACCCGGACTACGGGCGCTGCAGCTACGCCGAAGGGCATATCGAGGGCGCGCAGTATGCTGACTTGGAACGTCATATGAGCGGGCCGGTGACCAAGGGTGTGACCGGGCGTCATCCGTTGCCGGCAGCGCAGACGTTCGCTCGGCAATTACGGGCTTGGGGCATCAGCGCTGACACCGATGTGGTGCTGTATGACGACGGTCCTGGCGCCTACGCCGCGCGGGCATGGTGGCTGTTGGTTTGGTTGGGCAAGCGTGATGGCGTGTTTATTCTGAATGGCGGCCTCAAGGCATGGCATGCCGCGGGTTTCGCGTTGAGCCTGGATACGCCGGTCGTTGAAGCTGGCACTTTCGCGGGGACGCCGGACAATCGCCTGCTGCTCGATGCCGAACACCTGCAAAAACGCCTGGGCCAGCCGGGATTGACGCTGATCGATGCGCGCGCTCAACCGCGTTTTCGCGGCGAAGTGGAGCCTATCGATCCGATTGCCGGGCATATCCCTGGGGCGCAATGCGCGGCGTTTAACGAAAACCTGGGCAGCGACGGTCGCTTCCTGCCGGCAGATCAGCTTAAGCAGCGCTTTGCTGCCCAACTCCGGGGGCGCTCGCCGGATGAGCTGGTGGCGTATTGCGGTTCAGGCGTGACGGCCTGCCACAACCTGTTTGCGTTGAGCCTGGCGGGTTATCCCTTGGGTAAGTTGTATGCGGGGTCTTGGAGTGAGTGGATTACTGATCCGCAGCGGGAAGTCGCTACCGGCGACTGAGTTGTCCGGCGAGCAAGCCCACACATGTTTAACCGTGTTGTGTCAGTAACCACTGGGGAATCCGGCGCTCCAGGTAGTAACCGGGGCGTTTGAGCGAGCCCTCAACAAACCCAACATGCCCACCCTTGTCCGTCAGCTCAAACTCAGTGCAGTCCGACAGCTCGCTGGCCTCTGGCAGGCTATGGGCAAACACAAACGGATCATCCGCCGCCTGGATAATCAGGGTCGGCGTGCGGATACTGGCCAGGTAATAACGACTCGATGCGCGGCGGTAATAATCCTCCGCACTCAGGTAGCCGTGCAGCGGCGCGGTCACGCGGCCATCGAAGTCCCAGAACGTGCGCATCTTCTCCAGTGAGCCGAGGGACTCCAGGGTTTTAAGCCCGTCAGCCCGACCATCCTGTAGAAAACGGCTTTGCTTGACGCGGATATACGCGAGCATTTCACGCATGAAGTGTTTTTGATAAATCCGCGAAAAGCCCAGGCCGATCCGGTCCGCACACTGATCCAGGCGAAACGGCACCGACACCGCCGCCGCGCCTTGTAGCCCCGACGCCTTTCCGGTTTCGCCCAAATGCTTGAGTAGCACATTGCCGCCCAGGGAATAACCCACCGCGTACAACGGCGCCAAAGGCCGCTTGGCGCGCAGATGAGCAACCGCTGCGACCAGGTCTTCGCTGGCGCCGGAGTGGTAACTGCGTGCCAGCAGGTTGGGTTCACCCGAGCAACCGCGCCAATTCAGCGCCACGCTGGCCCAGCCTTGGACGGCGAGGGCTTTTTGCAAGCCCGCTACGTAGGGTGAGTTGGACGAACCTGTCAGCCCGTGCAGCACCAGCACCAGAGGTGCTTGCGTGTCATGAGGCCCGTGCCAGTCGAGGTCGAGGAAGTCGCCGTCGTCCAGCCACAGGCGTTCGCGTTGGCGCTCGATATGAGTGGTGGGGCGGCACAGCGGCCCCCATAGCGTTTGCAAGTGGGGGTTGCCGAGGCCGAAGGCGGGGGTGAATTTTTCAGTGAAAGGCTTCATGAGGGTCCCGCTCACCACAGGTTTAGGCGGCGGTTTCGACCACGCGGTGCCACAACGCGTAATACACCCGACCGGACTTCTGCTCCCGGTGCAGGCGCCACGCGCCCGGCAAGCCCAGTGTCGACGGCGCAGTCTCACTTTCGGTGTAGACCCACGCATCCGGCGCCAGCCATTGGCGTTCTTCCAGCAGCGCACACACGGTCGGCAGCAGGTTCTGGTTGAACGGCGGGTCGAGGAACACCACGTCGTACTCGCTGGCGGCTTGGGTTTCCAGGTAGCGCAGCGCGTCGGCGGTTTGCACCTGGCCGTTGGTGCAACGCAGGGTGCCCAAGTGTTCCTTGAGGCTGGAGACGGCCACATTGCTGGCGTCCAGCGCCTGCGCCTGGGCGGCACCACGGGACAGCGCCTCCAGGAACAGCGCGCCGCTGCCCGCGAACGGGTCCAGCACCTTGGCCCCTGCGATGTAAGGTGCGAGCCAGTTGAACAGGGTTTCGCGCACGCGATCTGGCGTCGGGCGCAGGCCTACGACGTCGGGGAAGCTCAGCTTGCGGCTGCCCCATTCGCCGCCAATGATGCGCAGCTGGCCCACACCGTTATGCACGTTGTGGACAGGTTTTTTCGGGCGAGATGAACTGGCCATTAATGCTCCGGAACCCCGAGCGGCTGCTCGGCGGGTTTATCAGTGGGGGGCGGTAGTGGCTTTTGCGCAATCGTCGGGCCGGCGGTCACGATGACCATCTTGTCCGCGCTCAAGTGTTTGTTCATTGCAGCCTTGACCTGTTCTACGGTCAGGGCCTGGGATTGTTTCATGAAATCTTCCAGATAGCTCAGCGGCAGGTTGTAGAAACCCATCGCGCCCAGCTGCCCGACGATATCGGCGTTGCTTGCGGTAGACAGCGGGAAGCTGCCAGCCAGCTCACGCTTGGCGTCATCCAGTTCTTTTTGCGTCGGGCCGGTCTTGAGGTAGTCGGCGACCACATCCTCAACCAGACGCAGGGTGCCGCCGCTCATTTCGGCGCGGGTCTGCAGATTGATCATGAACGGTCCGCGCACCTGCATCGGCGAGAAACCGGAGTACACGCCGTAGGTCAGGCCGCGCTTTTCACGCACTTCACTCATCAAGCGAGTGCCGAAACCACCGCCGCCGAGGATCTGGTTGCCCAAGGACAAGGCTGCGTAGTCCGGGTCGGCGCGGTCGATCCCCAGTTGCGCGAACAGCAGGTGAGTCTGCTTGGACGGGAACTCGATACGGGTCAGGCCGGGCTTGGGCTCGGTGGGCTGGGCGATTTTTGCCAGGGCCGGGCCTTTGGGCAGCGATGAGGAAATCTTGGCCGTCATGGCTTCAGCTTCGGCGCGGGTCATGTCGCCGACAACGGCAATCACCGCGTTGCCCGCTGCATAAGCCTTGGCGTGGAACGCCTGCAACTGCGCCAGGGTAATCTTCGGAACGCTTTGCGGCGTGCCTTCGCTTGGGTGAGCGTAAGGGTGGTCACCGTACAAGCGCTTGAACAGCTCGAGGCTCGCCAGCTTGCCGGGGTTTTGCTTCTGGTACTCAAAGCCGGCCAGGATCTGGTTCTTGATCCGCGCCAGGGAATCGGCCGGGAAAGTTGGCTTGCCGATCACTTGATCAAACAGGGTCAAGGCGGCGTCGCGTTTGTCGCTGTCACTCAGGCTGCGCAGGGAAACCAGCGCCATGTCGCGAAATGCGCCGTTGCCAAAGTCCGCGCCGAGGCCTTCAAAGTCGCGGGCAATCTGGCTCACGTCCTTGCCCGGCACGCCTTCGTTGAGCATGGCGTTGGTCATCAGCGCCAGGCCAGGCACGTCGCCGTCCTGGCTGCTGCCAGCGGCGAACAGGATGCGCACGTCGAACATCGGCAGTTCGTGGGCTTCGACGAACAGCACTTTGGCGCCTTCGGCGGTATTCCAGGTCTGCACGTCGAGCTTGCGGTTGGTCGGCGCCTTGCCGTCCAGTTCCGTCAGGGATTGCAGTGTATTGCCCGATTGGGCTTTTTCCAGCGCTGGGCTCGCAACCGATTCAGTCGGACGCATGAAGTACACGGCGCCGGCGGCGATTAAGGTGACAGCGATCAGGCCGGGAAAGATCAGGCGGCTGTTTTTGCGATCACTCATGAGCGGTCTCCTGGGGCAGGACATGGGCGACGCTGAGACGTTCGCGGGTGAAATAGGTGCGCGCGGCTTTCTGGATATCTTCCGGGGTCACGCTTTGCAGGTCGGCCAGTTCGGTGTCCATCAGCTTCCAGGACAAACCGACGGTTTCCAGCGCGCCAATGGCCGTAGCCTGGCTGGTGATGGAATCACGCTGGTAGACCAGGCCGGCAATGACTTGGGCTCGGATGCGTTCCAGTTCTTCGGCGGTCGGTGGTTTGGCTTTCAGCTCTTCCAGCAGGCGCCACAGGCCGGCCTCGGCTTGGGCCACGGTTTTCTTTTTCTGCTGGTTGGGAGTGGCGGTCAGCATGAACAGGGTATCGCCACGGGTGTAGGCGTCGTAGTGGGTAGAGGCAGCGGAGACCAGTTCCTCACCGCGTTCCAACTGCTCGGAGATACGCGCGCTGTAGCCGCCGTCCAGCAAGGCCGAGATCAGGCGCAGGGCTTGTACCGAGCGTTTGTCTTCGGCGGTGGCCAGCCCAGGTACGTTGAAACCCAGGATCACGCTCGGCAGTTGAGTCTGCACATGCAGGGTCAGCAGGCGTTCGCCCGGCTCGGCCAGTTCCATCGGGATCTTGGCCGGTGGTACGTCACGCTTGGGGATCGGGCCAAAGTAGCGCTTGGCAAGGTTTTTTACCTCGTCCGGGGTGACGTCGCCGACCACCACCAGGGTCGCGTTGTTCGGCACGTACCAGGATTGGTACCAGTGGCGCAGCTCTTCGACCTTCATGCGGTCCAGGTCGGCCATCCAGCCGATGGTCGGCGTGTGATAACCGCTGGCCGGGAAGGCCATGGCCTTGAAGCGCTCATAGGCCTTGGACATCGGATTATCATCGGTGCGCAGACGGCGCTCTTCCTTGATCACCTCGATCTCGCGGCTGAACTCGTCGGCCGGCAGGCGCAGGCTGGCCATGCGGTCGGCCTCCAGCTCGAAGGCCACACCCAGGCGGTCACGCGCCAGCACTTGGTAGTAGGCGGTGTAGTCATCGCTGGTGAACGCGTTTTCTTCGGCGCCGAGGTCGCGCAGGATCAGCGAGGCTTCGCCGGGGCCGACTTTGGCGCTGCCCTTGAACATCATGTGCTCCAGGGCGTGGGACAAACCGGTCTGGCCCGGGGTTTCGTAGCTCGAACCGACCTTGTACCACACCTGGGAAACCACCACTGGCGCGCGATGATCTTCGCGCACGACCACCTTGAGGCCGTTATCCAGGGTGAACTCATGGGTGGGTTGTGGGTCGGCAGCCAAGGCTGACAGAGGCAGACAAACTGTACCGAACAGCAGGCCTGCGGCGCGGCGGGCTAGAGCATTCATTCGTTTTTAAACCTGTTGGGCTGACCGCTTGGTCTTAGCGTCGGCGGGCGAGGAGGTTAGGGCGTGTCATTCATCATTACCAGTGGCACTGGTAATGATGAATGACACGCCCTAGGATACTGATCCGACTTAAGGACGGCCACTGCGGCGGTCCTGTTGAGGCCCTATTTAGGCCTTACAAAATGTTGCGCATGAACGAGCTGGCTAAAAAACAGTCTGTTACGCATCAAATTTTATTTACCGAAGCGCCCCTTGGCGCGTCGCTACCTTGAGATAGCCGTCTCCATGTTTGGTTCCAACGACGACAAGAAGACCCCAGCTGCGGCTGGCGAGAAGAAAGGCCTGTTCGGATGGCTGCGCAAAAAGCCGCAGGAAACCGTCGTCGAACAGCCGCAGGTTCAAGCTGAACCGATCCCTGACCCTATAGTAGAAGCCGAACCGGTCGCCGAAACGCCAGCGCCGGTGGTGTTGCCGATGGCTGAACCGGTGTTGCAGCCGGTGGCAGAGGGTGAGCCAGGGCCAGAGCCAGAGCACAAGCCGTGGCCTGAGTTGCCGGTGGCCGAAGAGCCTGTGGCGTTGGTTGAAGATGTGCAGGCCGAGCATGTGGCACCGCCGATTCCGGCTGTGGCTGCGCCGGTTGACATCGTGGTCGAAGCGCCGCCCGTCGTTGAAGTGCCTGCGCCAACGGTGGTCGAATCCCCGCCTGCCGCCGTCGAGCCCGAGCCCGAGCCTGTCGCTGACACTGCGCAAACCAGCAAAGCTGGCTTCTTCACCCGCCTCAAGCAAGGCCTGAGCAAAACCAGCGCCAGCATCGGCGAAGGCATGGCCAGCCTGTTCCTCGGCAAAAAAGTCATTGATGACGAACTGCTGGAAGACATCGAAACCCGTCTGCTCACCGCCGACGTGGGCGTCGAAGCTACTGCCGTAATCATCCAGAGCCTGACCCAGAAGGTAGCGCGCAAGCAGCTGACCGATGCCGACGCGCTCTACAAATCCCTGCAGGCAGAGCTGGCCGCCATGCTCAAACCGGTGGAAGCGCCGCTGGTGATCACCCCGAACAAGCCGTTCGTGATCCTGGTGGTGGGCGTCAACGGCGCCGGCAAGACCACCACCATTGGTAAATTGGCCAAGAAACTTCAGTCGGAAGGCAAGAAAGTCATGCTGGCCGCGGGCGATACCTTCCGTGCTGCCGCGGTTGAGCAGTTGCAGGTCTGGGGCGAGCGCAACAAGATCCCGGTCATCGCCCAGCACACCGGCGCCGATTCCGCCTCGGTTATCTTCGATGCCGTGCAAGCCGCCAAGGCGCGCAACATCGACGTGCTGATCGCCGATACCGCCGGTCGCCTGCACACCAAAGACAATTTGATGGAAGAACTGAAGAAAGTGCGCCGCGTGATCGGCAAGCTGGATGCAGACGCGCCGCACGAAGTGCTGCTGGTGCTCGACGCCGGTACCGGCCAGAACGCCATCAGCCAGGCCAAACAATTCAACCAGACGGTGCAACTGACCGGCCTGGCATTGACTAAGCTCGACGGCACGGCCAAGGGCGGTGTGATTTTCGCCCTGGCTAAACAGTTCGGGCTGCCGATTCGTTACATCGGCGTTGGTGAAGGCATCGACGACCTGCGCACCTTTGAAGCCGAACCCTTTGTACAGGCGCTGTTTGCCGAGCGGGAGCGTTCATGATTCGATTCGAACAGGTCGGTAAACGCTATGCCAACGGGCATGTCGGCTTGCATGAGCTGAGCTTTCGAGTGCGTCGCGGCGAATTCTTGTTTGTCACCGGCCATTCCGGTGCAGGCAAAAGTACCTTGCTGCGCCTGCTGCTGGCCATGGAGCGCCCAACCACCGGCAAACTGCTGCTGGCGGGTCAGGATCTGGCAACTATCAGCAATGCGCAGATTCCCTTCCTGCGCCGCCAGATCGGCGTGGTGTTCCAGAACCACCAGTTACTGTTCGATCGCACGGTGTTCAATAACATCGCGCTGCCGTTGCAGATCCTCGGGCTGTCCAAGGCCGAGATCGTCAAGCGCGTGGACTCGGCCCTTGAGCGCGTGGCGCTGTCTGACAAGACTGATCTCTACCCCGGCGACCTGTCCACCGGCCAGCAACAGCGTGTCGGCATCGCCCGCGCCATCGTGCATCGCCCGGCCTTGCTGCTGGCTGATGAACCCACCGGTAACCTCGACCCGCGACTGGCGGCCGAGATCATGGGGGTATTCGAAGACATCAACCGCCTGGGCACCAGCGTGCTGATCGCCAGCCACGACCTCGCGCTGATCGCGCGCATGCGCCATCGCATGCTGACCCTGCAACGCGGCCGCCTGATCGGTGACGGGGAGGCCGGCGTATGAGTGCAACACGCAGCCCTAAAGTCTCCGAGCGCGTGGCGCCGAAACCGGCCGACCCGCAACCGCAGAAGAAGAAAAAACACGACGAAGACGACGGCCCGAACTTCAGCACCTTGCTGCGCGCCTGGATTGAAAGCCATCGCGCCAGCCTGCTCGACAGCCTGCGTCGCCTGGGCAAGCAGCCGATCGGCAGTTTTTTCACCTGCCTGGTGATGGCTGTGGCGTTGAGCCTGCCGATGGGTTTGTCGTTGCTGCTCAATAATGTCGAGCGCCTGGGCGGTTCCTGGCAGCGCGCGGCGCAAATTTCCCTGTACTTGAACATCGACGCCAGCGCCAAAGACGGCGAGTCCCTGCGCGATGACATCAAGAATATGCCCGGCGTGGCGGAGGCTGAGTACATCAGCCGTGATCAGGCTCTTGAAGAGTTCCAGCAACAATCCGGCCTGGGCGAGGCGCTCAAGGAGCTGCCGCAGAACCCGCTGCCGGGCGTGGTTCTGGTAACACCGAACGAAGTCGATAAGCCGACGCTGGAAGCCCTGCGACAAAAACTCGCAGAGATGCCCAAGGTGCAACAGGCGCAACTTGATCTAGTCTGGGTTGAGCGGCTGGCGGCGATTCTGAAGCTGGGCGACCGGTTTGTGTTCGGGCTGACGGTGCTGTTGGTGTCTGCATTACTTTTGGTGATAGGTAATACCATTCGTCTTCATATTGAAAACCGTCGCATCGAGATAGAAGTGATTAAACTGGTCGGCGGCACGGACAGCTATGTGCGTCGTCCTTTTCTGTACATGGGCGCGCTTTATGGCTTCGGTGCCGGGATTTTGTCCTGGGGGGTGCTGGCGTTTGGCCTTGACTGGCTGAACGACGCGGTTGTCGGGCTTGCCGGACTTTATGGCAGTGATTTCGCCTTGGCCGGTGTGCCGGTCGCCGATGGTCTGAGCCTCTTGCTTGGCGCAGTACTGTTGGGGTATATCGGTGCCTGGATTGCGGTTGCACGGCATTTACGTGAGTTGGCACCGAAGTAGTTAATGCCAGATTAATGTGGTTACGTTGTATTGACCGTATCAGTGGTTTAGGGAACTTGTCCTACGGTTCCCGGTCAATTTTCGCAGTGCTGAACTGCACGAGTTATGTGAGTCGGAGGTTTTTTCGTATGACCACTTCTTTGCAACCTGCTTATGCCTTGGTGCCAGGTGCGAACCTGGAAGCCTATGTGCACACGGTGAACAGCATTCCATTGCTGACGCCTGAGCAGGAGCGTGAACTGGCCGAGAGTCTCTACTATGAGCAGGATTTGGGGGCGGCTCGGCAGATGGTGCTCGCCCACCTGCGTTTTGTCGTACATATCGCCCGTAGCTATAGCGGCTACGGCCTGGCCCAGGCTGACCTGATCCAGGAAGGCAACGTTGGCCTGATGAAGGCGGTCAAGCGCTTCAACCCTGAAATGGGTGTGCGCCTGGTGTCGTTTGCCGTCCACTGGATCAAGGCGGAAATCCACGAGTTCATCCTGCGCAACTGGCGCATTGTGAAAGTCGCGACCACCAAGGCCCAGCGCAAGCTGTTCTTCAACCTGCGCAGCCAGAAGAAACGCCTGGCGTGGCTGAATAACGAGGAAGTCCACCGTGTGGCCGAAAGCCTCGGCGTGGAGCCGCGTGAAGTGCGCGAGATGGAAAGCCGCCTGACCGGCCATGACATGGCCTTCGACCCGGCCGCCGAAGCGGACGACGACAGCGCCTTCCAATCGCCGGCCAACTACCTGGAAGATCACCGGTACGACCCGGCGCGTCAACTGGAGGATGCGGACTGGAGCGACAACTCCAACCACAACCTGCACGAAGCGTTGGAAGTGCTGGACGACCGCAGCCGTGACATCCTCTACCAGCGCTGGCTGGCGGAAGAAAAAGCCACGCTGCACGACCTGGCACAGAAGTACAACGTGTCGGCTGAGCGGATTCGTCAGCTTGAGAAAAGCGCGATGAATAAGCTGAAGTTGTCGATCGCCGCCTAAAACGCTGCGAAAAGCCAAAAAAATGCCCCGATCGAGAGATCGGGGCATTTTTGTTTGCATCTATTAACTGACCGTAGCCGCTGTCGAGAGAGGTTGGGTCAGTCGGACCAAGGCGCCTTGCGGGAGTTATTCAACTCAACCAGATAACCATCCCCACCCAACTGGCCCATCTGCTGCCGAATCCACGCCGCGCGCCTTGCCACATACGCCGTCGGATGGCTGGCACTCCAGACCCGAGGGTTAGGCAGTACGGCGGCCAAATAGCTGGCCTGTTGCCGAGAAAGCCCCTTGGCACTTACCCCAAAGTGATGCCGCGCTGCCGCTTCTGCGCCAAACACCCCTTCATCCCACTCAACGCTGTTGAGGTACACCTCAAGAATCCGCTGCTTGGGCCACAACACCTCGATCAGCCCGGTAAACCAAACCTCCAGGCCTTTGCGTAAATAACTGCGGCCGGCCCACAGGAACAGGTTTTTCGACACCTGCTGGCTCAACGTGCTGGCGCCGCGTATCGAACCGCCGCGCTCGTTGTGCTGGATCGCCGCCTGGATTGCGCCGAAATCAAAACCCCAGTGCTGCGGGAAGTGCTGGTCTTCACCGGCAATCACCGCCATTTTGAGGTCATCGGAGATCTCGTCCCACGGCACCCAGCTGCGCTGCAGGTCGATGGGCTCACCGTCAAGCCACGATTCGACCTTGCGCTCCACCATCAGCGCAGTGAAGGGCGGCGGGACGAAGCGAAACAGCAGGACCAACAGCACACTGCCGATGGCGAGCCATTTGACGACGTTGAGAAAGCGTTTGAAGAGGACACGCAGCATAGAGATGGCTTGGCCGAACCCGTTGAGCGGGCCATTATACAGACCCTGCCCGATGAGTCTGACTGGAGTTCCTCATGCTGCGTAGCTTTCTGATGCTGGCTGCCTTTTTCGGCTTCACCGGTGTCGCCCTTGGCGCCTTCGCCGCCCACGGCCTGAAGAACCGCCTGAGTGCCGAATACCTGGCGATCTTCCATACCGGTGTGACCTACCAACTGGTGCACACCCTGGCCCTGTTTGGCGTGGCACTGTTGGCCGCGCACATTCCTGGCCGGCTGGTCACCTGGGCGGGCATCTCCTTTGCCGTCGGCATCCTGCTGTTCTCCGGCAGCCTGTATGTGCTGACGATGACCGGTATCAGCAAGCTCGGCATCATCACGCCATTTGGTGGCCTGGCCTTTCTGCTCGGCTGGTTCTTTCTGGGGCTGGCGGCGTGGCGCTTGCAGCTTTAGACCGCTTGACGCTTGAAGCTGACCTTCAGGTCCCAATCGCGCTAGAATGCTGGCCCCTAAAAACGATGGCGGCCCCTGGCATGCGCATTCAGTTGAACGGCGAGTCCCTTGAACTGCCCGACGGTGAAACCGTTGCGGCCCTACTGACCCGTCTGGACCTGACCGGGCGTCGCGTCGCAGTGGAGCTCAACCTGGATATCGTCCCGCGTAGCCAGCACGCCGAGACCGCGCTCACCGACGGTGATCAGGTCGAAGTGGTCCACGCCATCGGCGGCGGCTAGTCGCGCAGCTTGCTGAATTCTGCAGAACCTCACCCCATTTCGAGGATTTCCCATGAGCATCGTTCGTAGCGACAAGCCCTTCGTCCTGGCCGGTCGTACCTACCAGTCCCGCCTGTTAGTGGGTACCGGCAAGTACCGCGACATGGAAGAGACCCGCCTGGCCATTGAAGCCTCGGGCGCCGAGATCGTCACCTTCGCCGTGCGCCGCACCAACCTCGGCCAGATCGAAGGCGAGCCGAACCTGCTCGAAGTGCTGTCGCCGGATCGCTACACCTTTTTGCCGAACACCGCCGGGTGCTACGACGCCATTGAAGCCGTGCGCACCTGCCGCCTGGCCCGTGAGCTGCTCGACGGCCATAATCTGGTGAAGCTGGAAGTGCTGGCCGACCAGAAAACCCTGTTTCCCAACGTGATCGAGACCCTCAAGGCCGCTGAAACGCTGGTCAAGGAAGGCTTCGACGTGATGGTCTACACCAGCGATGACCCGATCATCGCGCGCCAACTGGCCGAAATCGGCTGTATCGCCGTGATGCCGCTGGCCGGTCTGATCGGTTCCGGTCTGGGTATCTGCAATCCGTACAACCTGCAGATCATCCTTGAAGAAGCCAAGATTCCCGTGCTGGTCGACGCGGGCGTGGGCACTGCCTCCGACGCTACCATCGCCATGGAACTGGGCTGCGACGCAGTGCTGATGAACTCGGCCATCGCCCATGCCCAACAGCCAATCATGATGGCTGAAGCCATGAAACACGCCATCGTCGCGGGCCGCCTGGCGTACCTCGCCGGTCGCATGCCGAAAAAACTCTACGCCAGCGCCTCCTCGCCGCTGGATGGTCTGATCAAGTAAGAGCCATTGATGACTGAATCAAACGAAACGCCGAACACTCTGGACGACGCCGACGAGTCCAAGCACCGCCGCATCAAGAGTTTTGTGATGCGCGCCGGTCGCATGACCGAAGGCCAGCAAAAGGGCCTGGAGCAAGGCGCACCCTTGTTTGTGCTGCCCCTGGCCGACGCACCGGTGGATTACGACCAGGTGTTCGGCCGTTCGGCCCCGCGTTCCCTGGAAATCGGCTTCGGCATGGGCCACTCCCTGCTGGAAATGGCGGCAGCCTCGCCAGAACAGGATTTCATCGGTGTTGAAGTGCATCGCCCAGGTGTTGGCGCGTTGCTCAACGGCGTATTGACCCAAGGGTTGACCAACCTGCGGGTCTACGACTGCGACGCGATCGAAGTGCTCAACCGCTGCATCGCCGACAACAGCCTTGATCGGCTGATGCTGTTCTTCCCGGATCCTTGGCATAAATCCCGTCACCACAAGCGCCGTATCGTCCAGGCTTCCTTCGCGGAGCTGGTACGCAGCAAGCTCAAGGTCGGCGGCATCTTGCACATGGCCACCGACTGGGAACCGTACGCGGAATACATGCTGGAAGTCATGAACGTGGCCCCCGGCTACCGCAACCTGGCCGAAGACGGCAAATGCGTGCCACGCCCGGCTGAGCGCCCGATCACCAAGTTCGAACGTCGCGGCGAGCGATTGGGGCATGGGGTGTGGGATTTGAAGTTCGAAAAAATCGACTGAGTAGCACACGGTCAAAACTGTGGGAGCTGGCTTGTCGGATCGCGGCACCGCTGCGATGCAGACACCTCGGTGTATCAGTGATACCCAGGTGATGCTATCGCAGCGGTGCGGCGATCCGACAAGCCAGCTCCCACATTTGTTTTGTGTTGGGCTTTAGGTCAGCGGCGGTCTGCCACAACCCCAATCAACACCAGCACCACCACCAGCACCGGTGCCAGGCTGTAGTTATTGAACTGGCTCAACCCTCGCACAATCCACGGCGTGGCATAGATCAACGCCGCGCCGCTGCCGATCATGCACAGCAGCGCCATCAACGGGACGCGCAATGCGCCGGCGACGCTGCCCAGGCGGGCTTCTACCCAGCCTTTGATATCAGCGCCAAACAGCACCAGCAAACAGCCCACAAGGGCCAGGGATATTTCCGACAGGTTGCTGCGGCTCCAGCGGGATACGGTGGCGAGCAGGTCGAGTACCAAATCCATTCGATTTCCTTAGAGCGTCAGCTCAAAAACTTCTGCAGCAGGTCATTGAGAAAGAGTTGCCCGCGGTCGGTCGCCGCCAGGCGTGACGGTTCGACCTGCATTAAGCCGCTTTGTTCTGCATCCGTGCGTGCGTCATCCAGGCTTGCCAGATCGAGGCCGGTGCGCTCGGCGTAGAGCTTGGCTTCGACACCTTCGGTCAGGCGCAAAGCGTTCATCAGGAACTCAAACGGCAGTTCCTCGTTAGTCAGCTCTTTCGCCCCAGCCTGAAAGCTTTTGGCCGGGTTGAGGTAGTCCTTCGGCGCTCGCGTCTTCCAGGTGCGCACGATGCGCCCGTCCGGATGGCTGAGTTTGCCGTGGGCGCCGGCGCCGATGCCGATAAAGTCACCGAAGCTCCAGTAGTTCAGGTTATGCCGCGCCGGGCGACCTGGCTGGGCATAGGCCGAGACTTCATATTGCGCGTAACCGTGTTCAGCAAGCAGCGCCTGGCCCGCTTCCTGGATATCCCACAGCGTATCGTCTTCCGGCAGCGCGGGCGGCTGGTTCCAGAATACGGTGTTGGGCTCCAGGGTCAGTTGGTACCACGACAAGTGCGAGGGTTTGAGCGCGATGGCTTGGCGCAAATCGCTCAACGCGTCGTCCAGGGACTGATCGGGCAAACCGTGCATCAAATCCAGGTTGAAGTTATCAAACCCGGCCAGGCGCGCCATGCCCGCTGCACGCACGGCTTCATCACCATTGTGGATACGTCCCAGGGCCTGGAGCTTTTCCTGCTGGAAACTCTGGATGCCGATGGACAGGCGATTGATCCCCAGCTTGCGATAAGCCACGAATTTCTCTTGCTCGAACGTCCCTGGGTTGGCTTCCAGGGTGATCTCTATATCGCTGGCAAACCGGATGCGTGCTTCCACGCCCTCAAGCAAGCGGCCCAGCGCTGCGGCGCTGAACAGACTGGGCGTACCACCACCGAAGAAGATCGAACTCAGTTCGCGACCGTAAACCGCATACAGGTCCTGATCGAGATCGGCCAGCAAGGCGTCCACATAGTCTTCTTCCGGCAGCACCTTGCTGGCGGTGTGGGAGTTGAAGTCGCAATAGGGGCATTTGCGTACGCACCACGGGATGTGGATATACAGCGCCAGGGGCGGCAGCACAGGCAGGGCCGCCCGGGGTGTTTGCGCGCCGCCGTGGATCAGCGGCTGCGCGGAGGTGTTCTGGGTCATTTCAGGCTCAGGCGTTGGCGCAGCAAATCCATTGCGCGAGCGCGATGGCTGATCTGGTTCTTGTCGGCCGGGCTCAACTCGGCGCTCGAGACATTACGTTCCGGTACCCAGAACAGCGGGTCATAGCCAAAACCATGCTCACCGCTGGCCGCATGCAGAATGCGCCCGTGCCACAGGCCTTCGCACAGGATCGGCAATGGATCATCGGCATGTCGTACCAGGGCCAGCACACACACGAACTGCGCGCCGCGCATCGCGTCCGGTACATCCTTGAGGGCGTCGAGCAACTTGGCGTTGTTGGCCGCGTCGCCTTTGCCGTCGGCGTAACGTGCCGAGTAAATGCCAGGGGCGCCGCCGAGGAAGTCCACCGCCAGGCCCGAGTCATCCGCCAGCGCCGGCAGGCCGGAAATACGTGCCGCATTGCGTGCCTTGAGAATGGCGTTCTCGACGAAGGACAGGCCGGTCTCTTCCGGCTCCACCTGGCTGAACTCGCCAATCGAGCGCAATTGCACGGATTCGCCGAGCATCGCCTGGAGTTCTTTAAGCTTGCCGGCGTTGTGGCTGGCGAGTACGAGTTGGGTAAGGTTTATCATTGCGCCGGAAACAGTTCCTGGTTGAATTGGAAGCTATGGGCTTTGCCACCGGTTTCAACATTGATGGTAAACGTCTTGTATTCCCGCTGCGTCACGGCGTAAGGGGCGAGGTAGTTAATCCCGCCTTTTTCTTCGATTTGCTTGAACGTCAGTATCTCGCTCTTACCGCCCAAATCCTTGATGGTGCCCGTCACTTGCGCCGCCACTGGCGTCACACCCTTGATCACGGTTACGTTGATCAAACCCTTCTCCTTGCTGCGCACCACGCCGATCTTCTGGGCGGTTTCCGGTTGCAGGAAGCTGGAAGTGAAGGTGTTGTAGTGGACGGTGATATCGCCAAAGTCTTTCTTGCGATTTGCGTCGATAGCGTCCGCGGCCATGGCGCTGGCGCCCAGGCAAGCGGTCAATAGAAAAACAGCCAAACGACTCATGAACGTCCCTCTTGAAAGATGATTAGACGGCAATCTTGTGGTCGATCAGGCCAGGGCTGCTGACCCGGTAAATACCAATTTCGCCCAACAGGTTGGGCCATAGCTTACTCGCCCAGCCGTGGCGGTGCTGTTGATCGACGGCAAGGCGGTTGATCACTTTGGCTTCACGCTCGCTACACAAGGCTTCGAAGTCTTCGAAAGTGCAGAAGTGGATGTTCGGCGTGTTGTACCAGGTGTAGGGCAGGAAATCCGATACCGGCATGCGGCCCTTTGTGGCCAGGTACCAGCGGCAGCGCCAGTGACCGAAGTTGGGAAAGGTGATGATGCACTGGCGGCCGACGCGCAGCATTTCGTCGAGGATGCGATCCGGGTAGTGCACCGCCTGTAGCGCCTGGGTCATCACCACGATGTCGAAACTGTTGCTGGCAAAGTTGCCCAGGCCCTTGTCCAGGTCCTGTTCGATCACGTTAATGCCCTTGGCTACGCACTGGGCGATGTTGTCCGGGTCGTTTTCCAGGCCGTAGCCGGTGACTTGCTTGTTGTCCCGCAGCCAACTCAGCAGTTCCCCATCGCCGCAACCCAAGTCGAGCACGCGGCTGCCAGCGGGGATCCAGTCTTGGATGATTTCCAGGTCGGCTCTCATGGTGCTCTCACAAAGTTATGCGGTTCATGTAGTTGCTGAAGGCTTGCAGGTACCGCGGGATCGGAATCAGGAAGGCGTCATGGCCTTGCGGAGCATCGATCTCCAGGTAGCAGACGTCTTTGCGCGCAGCCATCAGCGCATCCACCAGCTCACGCGAGCGTGCCGGCGAGAAACGCCAGTCGGTGGTGAAGGACATCACGCAAAACTTGGCCGTAGCGCCCTCGAAGGTTTTCGCCAGGTCGTCGTCGTGGTTGGCGGCCGGGTCGAAGTAGTCCAGGGCCTTGGTCATCAGCAAGTACGTATTGGCGTCGAAACGCCCCGAGAATTCCTCGCCCTGATAACGCAGGTAGCTCTCCACCTGGAACTCAACGCTGTGGAAGTCGTAGTTGAGCTTTTCGCTCTTGAGGCCACGGCCGAATTTTTCGCCCATGGAATCATCGGACAGGTAGGTGATGTGCCCGACCATGCGCGCCAGCATCAGGCCGCGCTTGGGAATCACACCCGCTTCCTGGAACGAACCGCCGTGGAACTCGGGGTCGGTAAGGATGGCCTGGCGCGCCACTTCGTTGAAGGCGATGTTCTGTGCCGACAACTTGGGGGCCGAGGCGATAGCCAGGCAATGGCGCACGCGATCCGGGTAGGTAATGGTCCATTGCAGCGCCTGCATGCCGCCCAGGCTGCCGCCGATCACCGCTGCCCATTGATCGACGCCCAACAGGTCGGCAAGACGCGCCTGGCTGTGCACCCAGTCTTCCACGGTGAGCACCGGGAAGTCGGCGCCGAACGGCTTGCCGGTTTCCGGGTTGATACTGCTCGGGCCAGTGGATCCGTTGCAGCCGCCTAGGTTGTTCAGGCTGACCACGAAGAACGTGTTTGTGTCGATGGGTTTGCCAGGGCCGATGCAACTGTCCCACCAGCCAGGCTTGCGCTCGTCGGCGGAGTGGAAACCGGCAGCGTGATGATGGCCGGACAGGGCGTGGCAGATCAGCACGGCATTGCTCGCCGTGGCGTTCAGTTGGCCGTAGGTTTCGTAGATCAGGTCATAGGCAGGCAGCGAACGTCCGCAGGCCAGGGCCAGCGGTTCGCTGAAGTGCGCCACTTGGGGCACGACCAGTCCAACAGAATCGGGGGGGAAGGCAGTTGGCATCGACCCTGCTCTCGTTTAAATGAGGCGTAAGTCTAAAGACCGCTGCACCTAGCGGCAAGCAAAGGCCTGTGCGGATTCAATTCAATAGGCAGATACAAAATGTGGGAGCTGGCTTGCCTGCGATACCGGCGTGCCAGTCAGCCAATCCGTTGACTGATACACCGCTGTCGCAGGTAAGCCAGCTCCCACACTTTACTGCGCCAAGTGTTAGATCAGCACTCGCAGGATGTCCGGCATTGACGTCATGGCCGCCATGTTGTTGATCACCAGCATATCCAGCAACTTGAGCACCATGAACGCCAGGATCGGCGAGATATCCAGGCCGCCCAGGTTCGGCAGCAGCCTGCGGAACGGCGCCAGGGCCGGCTCGCAGATCTGGTTCACCAGCTCAGCGCCGGGGTTATGGCTACCCGGAGCGACCCAGGACAGGATCACGCTGATGATCAAAGCAAAGAAGAAGATCTTCAGGAACAGCGCGGTCACGCCGATGATTGCCCAGACCAGCAACTGGACGAAATTGCCGGTGGTGCCGTAGGTCAGCAGCAGGGTCAGCGCCATCAAGGCCAACTGCACCAGGATCGCCAGTACCAGCGACGACATGTCCAGGCCGAAAAGGCTCGGGATGATCCGGCGCAACGGCTTGAGCAGTGGCTGGGTGGCCTTGACGATGAACTGGCAGAGCGGGTTGTAGAAGTTCGCGCGCACCAGTTGCAGCACGAAGCGCATCAGCACGATCAGCAAATACAGACTGCCGATGGTTTGCAGCACGTAGACGGCTGCGGTGTTCAAACCAATCATGTTGGCTCCTTATTTGCCAAGTTGTTCGGCGAGTTCGGCCGAGCGGTGCGCAGCGGCGCCCAATGCTTTTTCGACCAGGGCTTCAAAGCCCCCGGCCTGGAACGATTCGATAGCCGCTTGTGTGGTGCCGCCGGGGGAGGTCACGCGACGGCGCAACTCGGCTGCGTCCACGTCGCTGGACACCGCCATATGTGCGGCGCCCAGGGCGGTCTGTTCAGCCAGCTGCTCGGCAACGTCCTTGGACAGGCCCAGTTTTACGCCGGCGGCGGTCATGGCTTCGATCAGCAGGAAGAAATACGCCGGGCCGCTGCCGGATACGGCGGTGACCGCGTCCAGTTGCTGCTCCTGTTCCAGCCACAGGGCGATGCCCACGGCGGACAGCAGCTCTTGGGCCTGGTCACGTTGTTCGGCGGTGACGTCAGCCGTTGCGTACAAACCGCTCACGCCCTGGCGCAGCAGGGATGGCGTATTCGGCATACAACGCACGATCGGCTGGTCGCCGAGCCATTGCTTCAGGCTGGCGCAGTTGATCCCGGCGGCGATGGACACCACCAGTTGCTGCGGTTGCAGGCTCGGGCGCAGGCTTTCGCACACGGCCTTCATGGCTTGCGGCTTGACTGCCAGCACGATCACGTCGACGCCCTGGATGGCCTCAGCGTTGTCGGCAAAGGTTTCAATGCCGTGCTCGGCGCTGACGCGGGCACGGGTGTCGGCGCCCGGGTCGCTGGCGCGAATTTGCGCGCTGCCCAGGCCTTGGGCCCGTAGGCCACCGATCAGGCTGGCCGCCATGTTGCCGGCGCCGATAAAAGCTATACGCGTGTCTGTCATGACAGGTCCTTGGTTAAATAGAAGTCAGCCATTTTCAAGGCTGGCCGTAGTCGCGGGCGCCGAACAGGGCGGTACCGATCCGCACCCAGGTGGCGCCTTGGGCAATGGCCGACTCGAGGTCGTGGCTCATGCCCATGGAAAGTGTGTCCAACGGCAGGTTCAAACGGGCTTGCAGCTCGCGTACGGTGGCGAACGCCGCATCTTGGGCCGCCCGATCTTCAGTCGGCTCGGGGATCGCCATCAAGCCACGCAGCTTCAGGCGCGGCAAGGCGCTGATCGCATTGGCCAGGGCCGGCAGGTCGGCGGGTGTACAGCCGGACTTGCTGGCTTCGCCACTGACGTTGACCTGAATGCAGATATTCAGCGGCGGCAGGTTGGCCGGGCGCTGTTCGGACAAACGTTGAGCAATTTTCAAGCGGTCCACGGAATGCACCCAAGCGAAGTTCTCGGCGATCGCACGAGTCTTGTTCGATTGAATGGGGCCGATGAAGTGCCAACTCAAGGGCAAGTCGGTCAATTCCTCCTGTTTGCCCAACGCTTCCTGTAGATAGTTCTCGCCAAAATCGCGCATCCCGGCGGCATAGGCTTCGCGCACTGCGAGTGCGGGTTTGGTCTTGCTCACGGCCAGCAGGTGGATGCTGCTTGCGTCACGTTGCACGGCGTCGGCTGCGGCGCGGATGCGCTGGCTAACCAGGCCGATGTTGTCTGCTATCGTCGACATTCAAGATGCGCCCGTGGATATGGAGTCCGCGGCATTCTACTGGAAATGGAAAGCCCTATGGATATCACTGAATTACTCACGGCCAGCGTGCGCCGTGGCGCCTCCGACCTGCATTTGTCAGCTGGCCTGGCGCCGATGTTGCGGGTGGATGGCGAGGTGTGGCCGCTGGATTGGCCGGTGCTCTCACCTACGCAAGTTGCGGACTTATTGAGACCCTTACTGAATCAGCACCAACAAAAGGATTTCGAAACATCTCTTGAAACGGATTTTGCTTTCGAGCTGCCCGACGTAGCGCGGTTCCGTGCGAATGTGTTCCAGCAGGACCGCGGCATGGGCGCCGTGTTTCGCACCATCCCCTCTGAGGTGCAGAGCCTGGAAAGCCTGGGCCTGGGGGATGTGTTTCAGCGTATCGCCCAGCTACCGCGCGGCTTGGTGTTGGTGACTGGCCCCACTGGCTCGGGCAAGTCCACAACCTTGGCGGCGATGATCGATTTTCTCAATCAGCATCGGCGTCAGCACATCCTCACGCTCGAAGACCCCATCGAGTTTATCCACACACCGAAAACGGCGTTGATCAACCAACGCCAGGTGCACCGCGACACCCATAGCTTTTCCACCGCACTGCGCTCGGCGCTACGGGAAGATCCTGACGTGATCCTGGTGGGTGAACTGCGCGACCTGGAAACCATCCGCCTGGCGCTGACGGCGGCGGAGACCGGGCACCTGGTCTTTGGCACACTGCACACCAGCTCGGCGGCGAAGTCCGTAGACCGGCTGGTGGATGTGTTCCCGTCCGGGGAAAAAGCCATGGTCCGCGCGATGCTGTCAGAGTCGTTGCAGGCGGTGGTGTCCCAAGTGCTGGTGAAGAAGATGGGCGGCGGGCGGGTGGCGGCTCACGAGATCATGCTGGGCACGCCGGCGATTCGGAATTTGATCCGCGAGGACAAGGTGGCGCAGATGGCCTCGGCGATCCAGACGGGTGGAGCGTTGGGGATGAAGACGCTGGATATGAGTTTGAAGGCGTTGGTCGGGGAGGGCGTGATCAGTCGGGAAGAGGCGCAGGGCAAGGCGAGGGTGCCTGCAGACATATGAGGTCTTGAAAACGATGTAAATAAAAGGTGGGAGCGAGCAAGCTCGCTCCCACCTTTTTACTGTATTTCAGCCTGAAATCAGCGCTGGACGATCCGCAAGTTGTTCTGCTCTTTAGGCAGAACCCGCTTGGCAACCACGTAGTTCTTATTCCAGAACGGCTTTTTCAGCGTGTCGATGCTGACCGATTTGCCACGGCGCGGCGCGTGGATAAAACGGTCATTGCCCAGGTAGATAGCAACGTGGTTCACCTTACGGCTCTTCAGTTTGAAGAACAACAGGTCACCCGGTTTCAGGTCCTTGCGATCAACCTTCTGCCCGTGGCCTGCGGCCATGGCATTGGACGTGCGCGGCAAGTCTACTGCTGCAACATCATTAAACGCATATTTCACCAAACCACTGCAGTCGAACCCTTTACTTGGGCTGCTACCGCCCCAACGATAAGGAGTACCGAGCACGTTGACGGCGCGGCTGAGGACGCTGCTGCTCTGCTTGGTGTTGACGCCTACCAGGCCCGGTACTGCTTTGCCGTTGTGGGCCTTGCTCAGTTGAGTTGGGCGGCTGACAGTCAGCTTTACCGACTTGGTAGTGCCTGGCGTGCTGTGGACTTTAGGGGTGAAACCGTTAACGTTAGGAAGTCGTTGCTCACGATTGGTGGCGTGGGCGGCCAGTGGCATTAATAGGCAAATGGTTAGCCATGTCTTGAAAAATGGTCGCATTAGGCGTGGCTCTTATGGGTTTGCGCGCAACTTTATAACAGGTTTTAGTGTCGTTCTCAGGCCGTTTGTCGACTGAACCTTGACGTCAAAATCAGGAAAAACGCGACGATTCGCCGCAATTGTCCTACACAAGGCAGGTGGCATAAGGCTTTCAGGGCAGGGAAGATACCATTTGCCGTACGTCGGGCGCCTGTAAAAAAGTCACAAAGAAAGTGAAAAATTTTTTCTATCGAGGCAAAAGAGGTACGCGATGAACACCTATCAGCAGATTGGCCAGCAACAAGACACCCACAGCAAGGTGATCGGTTACCTGTTGTGGATTTTCGGTTTTACCGGCGCGCATCGCTTCTATTACGGCAAGCCGGTGACCGGTACGATCTGGTTTTTCACCTTGGGCTTGCTGGGGATTGGCTGGCTGATCGACCTGTTCCTGATTCCGGCCATGGACCGTGAAGCGGACCTGCGTTTTACCGCCGGGCCTATCGAATACAACGTGGCGTGGATTCTGTTGGCGTTCCTGGGCGTATTTGGCGTGCACCGTATGTATCAGGGCAAATGGATCTCCGGCCTGATCTACCTGCTGACCGGCGGCTTGTTCCTGGTGGGCGTGCTGTATGACTTCTGGACGCTGAATACGCAGATTTCGATTCGTAATGCCGAGCGCAACGGCGGACGTTGAGTCTCTAGAGGCCGATACAAACTAACTGTGGGAGCGGGCTTGCTCCCACAGTTACTGTGCCCGCTCTAGACCGGCTTTAGGCCTGATAGCTGATCCGCCCATCCACCAAGGTGTAACGCACCGTTGCCGGCAAGCTATGCCCGATAAACGGGCAATTCTCACCTTTGGACAGCCAGTGCTCCCCAGCTACCGTGGAGCTGGCCGGATCAAACAGCACCAAGTCCGCCGCCGAACCCACCGCCAACTTACCCGCCGGTAAACGCAATGCCTCGGCCGGGCCGGCGCTCAGTCGCGTGAGCAACGTCGGCAAGTCCAGCAAACCCTCTTCCACCAGCGTCATCGCCAACGGCAGCAACAGCTCAACGCTGCTGATACCCGGCTCTGTCGCGCCGAACGGTGCCAACTTGGCATCGCGCTCGTGGGGCTGGTGGTGGCTGGAAATCGCCGAGATCACACCCGACTTCACCGCCGCGCGCAAACCATCACGGTCGGCACGGGTGCGCAGCGGCGGTTGCACGTGGTAGAGGCTGGAGAAGTCGATCAGCGCCTCATCGGTCAAAATCAGCTGATACAACGCCACATCCGCCGTCACCGGCAAGCCACGGGCCTGGGCCTGCGCAATCAGGGCCACACCGCGTGCGCTGGTCAGTTGGCTGAAGTGCGCACGCACACCGCTTTGTTCCACCAGCAGCAGGTCACGGGCCAGGGCCACGGTTTCGGCGGTTTCCGGAATGCCCGGCAAGCCGAGGAAGCTGGCCACGGCGCCTTCATGGGCCAGGCCGCCTTCGGCCAAGTCGTGGTCCTGGGAGTGGAAGATCACCGTCAGGTCGAAGGTGGCTGCGTATTCCAGGGCGCGGCACAGGGTGCGGGTACTGCGAAAGCTCTCCAAACCGTTGCCAAAGGCCACGCAACCGGCATCGCGCAGGGCGATCAGCTCGGCCAGTTGTTCGCCTTCCAGGCCTTTGCTCAGGGCGCCAATGGGGAACACTTTGCAATTGCCGGCCTCACGGGCGCGGTCCAGGATCAGCTCGGTCACCGCCGAAGTGTCCAGGACTGGCTTGGTGTGCGGCGGGCAGCACAGGCTGGTCACGCCACCGGCCGCAGCGGCGCGGGTTTCGCTGATGATGTTGCCCTTGCGACTGTAACCCGGCTCGCGCAGGGCGACGTTCAGGTCCACTAGGCCAGGCGCGGCCACCAGGCCTTTGGCATCGATGGTTTCAACCGCGCTGAAACCAGCAGGGGCCGCGCCAATGGCGATGATCTTGCCGGCTTCCAGGTGCAGATCGGTAACTTGATCCAGGCCACTGGCCGGATCGATAACGCGGGCGCCGAGAATGCTTAGCTTCACTGGGCGTTCTCCTGCTCGAATTGACGTTGCGCGGTTTGCCCGCTCATGGCCATGGACAACACCGCCATGCGCACGGCGATGCCGTAGGTCACTTGGTTGAGGATCACCGACTGGTTGCCGTCGGCCACCGCCGACTCAATCTCCACGCCGCGGTTGATCGGGCCGGGGTGCATCACGATGGCATCCGGCTTGGCGCCGGCCAGGCGTGCAGTGGTCAGGCCGAACAGGCGGTAGAACTCGCCTTCGCTTGGGAGCAGGCCGCCGGACATGCGTTCGCGTTGCAGGCGCAGCATGATCACCACGTCGACATCCTTGAGGCCTTCGGTCATGTCGGTGTAGACCTTCACGCCGTACTGCTCGATACCGATCGGCAGCAGGGTTTTCGGTGCGATCACGCGGATGTCCGGGCAACCCAGGGTTTTCAGGGCCAGCATGTTCGAGCGCGCCACCCGCGAGTGCAGGATGTCGCCGACGATGGCCACCGAGAGGTTTTCAAAGCTGCCCTTGTGCCGACGGATGGTGAGCATGTCGAGCATGCCCTGGGTCGGGTGGGCGTGACGGCCGTCGCCGCCGTTGATGATCGCTACCTGCGGGCACACGTGCTCGGCGATGAAATGCGCGGCGCCGGAATCGCCGTGGCGCACCACGAACATGTCAGCGGCCATGGCTTCCAGGTTGCGCAGGGTGTCGAGCAGGGTCTCGCCCTTGCTCGCCGACGAGGTCGACACGTTCAGCGTGATCACGTCGGCCGACAGTCGCTGGGCCGCCAGCTCAAAGGTGGTACGGGTGCGCGTGGAGTTTTCGAAGAACACATTGCAGATGGTCTTGCCGCGCAGCAGCGGGACCTTCTTCACCGCGCGGCCGCCGACTTCGAGGAACGAGTCAGCGGTGTCGAGGATTTCGGTGAGCAGTTCGCGGGGCAAACCGTCGAGGGACAAGAAATGTTGCAGCTGGCCCTGAGCATTGAGCTGCAGCGGGCGCTTGGCATCTAGAGGCGTCATCGCGGGGACTCTGTACAAGGCGGTTTAAAGGGCAAGGTCTTGCAGTTCGAGTTCGAGCGGCGTGGGACCGGACAATTTTACCCGCTGGTGGGCTTCCAGCGACAGTGTGGCGCCGACCACATCCGGGCTGATCGGCAATTCGCCGGCTTCCAGATCCAACAGGCACACCAGTGTCACGCTGGCCGGGCGACCGTAGTCGAACAGTTCGTTCAGGGCGGCGCGAATGGTGCGGCCGCTCATCAGCACGTCATCGATCAGCACCAGATGCTGGCCTTCGATCTCGAAGGGCAGGGCCGACGGGCGCACTTGCGGGTGTAGGCCGTTCTGGCTGAAGTCATCGCGGTAGAAGGACACGTCCAGGGTGCCCAGGGGCGAATCGCTGCCGAGCTCTTCCAGCAGTGCCTGGGCCACCCACACACCGCCAGTGCGAATACCGATGAAACGCGGTTCGCTGATGGCGCGGAGTTGCAGATGGGCCGTGAGGCTTTTGGCCATCTGGCTGATCAGTTCGGCGGGGTTCGGCAAGCTCATGGTGGCTCCTTCAAGGCCTGGCGGGGGCAAGGTCCGGGCGTAAACGTAAAAAGACGCGGCAAGCCGCGTCAGTCAGGATTCAAATAAAGCTGTGTTTTCGTCCAGCCAACCCTGCAGCAGCAGGGCGGCGGCGATGGCGTCCACGGGGTTGTCGCGGTAGCTGCCTTTCTGCCCGCCACGGTCGCGTCGCTCGCCCTTGGCTTCAAAGGTGGTCAGGCGCTCGTCGTGGGTATAGAAGGGGATGTTGTAGCGGCCATTGAGGCGGCGTGCGAACTTTTCGGCGCGCAGGCACATGTCGCTGGGCGTGCCATCCATATTCAAAGGCAAGCCGACCACCACTGCGTCGGGCTTCCACTCTTTAATGAGGGCCTCGACCTGGTTCCAGTCCGGGATGCCGTTCTGGGCCTTGAGGGTGCACAGCTCGCGGGCCTGCCCGGTAATCACCTGGCCGACTGCTACGCCGATCTGTTTGGTGCCGTAGTCAAAGCCGAGGATCAGACGCAAGGCCATCAGGCGTGCCCCGCCTGACTGGTCAGCAGGCTGAGGTTGACCCGCAGCTTCGCCGCCGCAGCTTCCAGGCGCAGTTCGCTGGGGGTGTTGAAGAGGATATCGGCGTCAAAGGGGCAGGTCAGCCAGGCATTGCTCGCCAACTCAGCTTCCAGTTGTCCGGCTTCCCAGCCCGCATAGCCCAGGGTGATCACGTTTTGCTCGGGGCCAGCGCCGTCAGCGATGGCGAACAACACGTCCTGAGAGGTCGACAGCGACACGCCTTCCAGGTCGACCGTGGCCTGGAACTTCGGCCCGGTGGGGTGCAGTACAAAACCGCGATCGGTCTGCACCGGCCCGCCGATGTAGATCGGCACGTCCTGGCAACGGGCCGGCGGGTCGACGTCCGGTCGCAGTTGTTCGAGGATATCCGCCAGGTTCAGCTCTTGCGGGCGGTTTACCACGAGTCCCATAGCACCATTGGCCGTGTGCTCGACAATGTAGGTCAAGGTTTGCGCAAAGTTCAGGTCGGCCATATGGGGCATGGCGATCAGGAATTGGTGCTTGAGGTAGGTAGGGCTTACGTTTTTCATGTCCGCTAGTGTGGCGTTGGAGGGGCGAACTGACAAGCTGGCGATGTGCCGGATCCGGCAATTGTCATCAATTGCTGGAAAGCCGGTCGCCCTTGGCGAACTTCCAGGTGCGGATGATTTCCAGGCGGTCAACGTCATTCAAATCCCCGCTGAACGGGGCAAACGGTGCAGCCAGGCGCACGATGCGCTGGGCAGCCTGGTCCAGCAATGGCTGGCCGGAGGACTCCAGAACCTGCACTTCATATAACGTACCGTCACGGTTGATCGACACCAGTAAGCGCAAATTGCCATAGATCTGCTGGCGCCTTGCCTCATCCGGGTAGTTGAGGTTACCGATACGCTCAACCTTCCTGCGCCACTCATCCTTATACCAGGCACCTTTGTCGCGCCTGGTCGAGGCGGCGTTCAACCGGTAGATACGCGGGCGCTTGGCGTACAACTGCTGCTCGTTGGCCAGCTCCGCTTCCAGGCTGGAAATTTCATCGGTCAGCGTCGAGCTGTCGAACGTCGGCGCCGGCTTGACGGGCTCGGGTTTCGGTTCGGTCTTGATCTTCTCGCGCTGGGTCGGGGCTTTTTGCGGTTTGGGTGCGACGGTAGTCACCGCAGGCTTGGGTGCGGCTTGCTTGACCTCGGGCTTAGGCGTCGGCGGCGGACCGACTTTATTCACCTTGTTGTCCTGGAACGGCGCCACTTCGGTGGTCTTGGGCACGGCTTTCTTGTCCAGGGTGCCGCTGCCTTGCTGGTTGTCCTGGGCGAGAAAGTCGGCCTTCTCGGGCGTCTTTTCGCTCTTGAACGTGGCGAGGGTGATTTCCAGGGTTTTGCTGATCTGCTTGGGTTCGACCATCGTGAACCCCACGCCGAGGATCAGGGCCAGGTGAATCAGTGCCGCCAGGAACAGGGTAAATCCGAGCCGATCAGCCGGGCGCACGCCACTAGGCGAGAGTTCGGGGGGCAGTTCGGACGGGAGTGTCATGACAAAAAACCAACATCGCGCGTTTCACAGGTGGCACATGATAACGCAATGTTGGTATGTGTCCGGCTGTTCTATGTCACTTGGCTTGTAGCTTGCGCTCAATGGCGGCCATCAGCATTTCGCCGATGTTCGTGCCAAATGCATTGTCGATCTCGCGGATACAGGTCGGGCTGGTGACGTTGATTTCAGTCAGGTTCTCACCGATCACGTCCAGGCCGACAAACAGCAAGCCCTTTTCACGCAGTGTTGGACCGACTTGGGAGGCGATCCAACGGTCCTTGTCCGACAAAGGCCGTGCTTCACCACGCCCACCGGCCGCCAGGTTGCCACGGGTCTCGCCGGCTGCCGGGATGCGCGCCAGGCAGTAATCCACCGGCTCGCCGTCGATCATCAGGATGCGCTTGTCGCCGTCCTTGATCGCCGGAATATAGGCCTGGCCCATGATCTGCTGGGTGCCCAGGGCGGTCAGGGTTTCCAGGATCACCGACAGGTTCGGGTCGCCCGCGCGGTGACGGAAGATCGAGGAGCCGCCCATGCCGTCCAACGGCTTGAGAATCACATCGCCATGTTTAGCGGCAAATTCACGCAGCACATCGGCGCGGCGGCTGACCACGGTCGGCGGCGTGCACTGCGGGAACAGCGTGGCGAACAGCTTTTCATTGCAGTCGCGCAGGCTCTGCGGCTTGTTGACGATCAGCACGCCAGCGCGTTCGGCCTGCTCCAGCAGGTAGGTGGAGTACACGAATTCCATGTCGAACGGCGGGTCCTTGCGCATCAGGATCACGTCCAGATCGCTCAACGGGCTGTCGATTTCATCTTGCAACTCGAACCACTTCTGCGGGTTGGCAAACACCTGCAGCGGGCGCATGCGCGCGCGGGCTTCGCCGTCGCCTTGGTAAAGATCGCGCTGCTCCATATAGAACAACGTCCAGCCGCGGGCCTGGGCGGCCAGGAGCATGGCCAGCGAGCTGTCCTTTTTATAGGAAATGCTGGCGATAGGGTCCATGACAATGCCGACGCGAACGCTCATGGGGGATTTCCTCTAACAAATAAGGGCACACAAAAGTGGCGTCAGAGTGGCGCTGCGGCTGTTGTGGGTCAAGGAAAAACCACCCGGCCGGTTGCTCGATAGATTGCGCCCGGAGACTGTGCTAAAAAGACTGCCACAGCGCAGCAGCCCTTGAATTCCAAGGCTTGCGGCGTTCATCCTGTGCAACATCAGACAGTACACACCGAAAACCGATTCGCTGTGGCGATGGCAGAGCAGATATGGAACAGCAATCCAACGCCTTGAGAGTGATGGTGATCGACGATTCGAAGACGATCCGCCGCACCGCCGAGACCCTGTTGAAGAACGTGGGGTGCGATGTCATCACGGCCATCGACGGTTTTGATGCCCTGGCCCGGATTGTTGATCATCACCCGCACATTATTTTTGTCGACATCATGATGCCGCGCCTGGATGGCTATCAGACTTGCGCGCTGGTGAAGAACAACCCGGCGTTCAAGTCGATCCCGGTGATCATGTTGTCCTCCAAGGACGGCCTGTTCGACAAGGCCAAGGGCCGTACCGTGGGTGTCGATCAGTTTTTGACCAAGCCTTTCAGCAAGGAAGAACTGCTGGGCGTGATCAAGGCCTACGTGCCTGCCTTCGCCGCAGTAGAACAAGCACACTGACGCCGCCTCACAAGGGCCGGTGTCCACCTATGTAGTGGGGAAAACCATGGCACGTGTTCTGATCGTCGACGATTCGCCGACCGAAATGTACAAACTCACCGGCATGCTGGAAAAGCACGGCCACCAGGTCCTCAAGGCTGAGAACGGTGCGGACGGCGTGGCCCTGGCCCGCCAGGAAAAACCCGACGCCGTGCTGATGGACATCGTGATGCCGGGCCTCAATGGCTTCCAGGCCACGCGCCAGCTGTCCAAGGAGCCGGAAACCAACGGCATCCCGATCATCATCATCACCACCAAGGACCAGGAAACCGACAAGATCTGGGGGGCACGCCAGGGCGCCAAGGACTACCTGACCAAGCCGGTCGATGAAGAAACGCTGATCGCCACCCTGAACAAGGTGCTGGCCGGCTGACGGTACGCGATCATGACCGAGTCGCAAACCGCCTTTGAGCTGTTGCTGGACATCGACCGCCGCTGCCGCCTGTTGGCCGCCGACCTGCCGTCCCAGGAAACCCGCCTGCAACGTTGGAGCGGCATTGGTTTTCGCCTGGGGCAGCACTGGTATGTGGCGCCCATGGGTGAAGTCGCCGAAGTCCTGCATGAGCCGCGTTGCACTTTAATGCCCGGGGTCAAGGCCTGGGTCAAGGGCGTGGCTAATCTGCGTGGGCGCTTGTTGCCGGTGATGGACCTGGGTGGTTTCCTCAGCCTTGAACTGTCCAAGGCGCGTAAACAGCGGCGGGTGTTGGTGGTGGAATGTAACGACCTGTTTGTCGGGCTGCTGGTGGACGAGGTGGTGGGGATGCAGCATTTTGCACAAGACGCGTGGCTGGCGAACGCCGCACCCGACGCACCGTATATCCAAGGCTGGTTCGACGGCGACCAGCGGTGGCAGGTCTTCAGCCCCTTCGCCCTGGCCCTGGCCCCAGGTTTCATGGATGTTGCCGCATGACCACCGCCACCACGTCCAAACCCCAGGCCGGCTCGCGCAGCCGCTCGCAGATCATCGTGCTGTTTATCGCACTGATCGTGTTCATCATGTTGCTGTTCGCCAACTTTGCGTACCTCAACACCCAGTCGACCTATGACAAACAGTACATCGGCCACGCCGGTGAATTGCGCGTGCTGTCCCAGCGCATCGCCAAAAACGCCACCGAAGCTGCCGCCGGCAAGGCGGCTGCGTTCAAGCTGTTGGGCGAGGCGCGCAACGATTTCGCCCAGCGCTGGGGCTACCTGAAAAAAGGCGACCCACAAACCGGGCTGCCCGCCGCGCCCAGTGCGGTACGCGCCGAAATGCGCGCCGTACAGACCGACTGGGAGGCGCTGCTGAAAAATACCGATGCGATTCTTGCCAGCGAGCAGACCGTGCTGTCGTTGCATCAAGTTGCCGCGACGCTGGCCGAGACTGTGCCGCAATTGCAGATCGAGTCGGAAAAGGTCGTCGACATCCTGCTGCAACGTGGCGCCCCGGCCAGCCAAGTGGCGTTGGCCCAGCGCCAGTCACTGCTGGCTGAACGTATCCTGGGTGCGGTGAACACCGTGCTCGCCGGCGACGAAACCGCCGCGCAGGCCGCCGACGCCTTTGGCCGCGATGCCAACCGATTTGGGCTGGTGCTCAACGGCATGCTCCAGGGCAACCCCGGCCTGCGCATCACCCAGGTCGAAGACCGCGACGCCCGCGCGCGGCTGGCGGAAATTGCCGAGCTGTTTGAGTTTGTCTCCGGCTCCGTGGATGAAATTCTTGAGACCTCACCGCAACTGTTCCAAGTGCGCGCATCGGCGAGCAACATCTTCAACTTGTCGCAAACCCTGCTCGATGAAGCCTCACACCTGGCCACCGGGTTTGAAAATCTTGCCGATGGGCGCAGCTTGGACACCATCGGTGGCTACGTGCTCGGCTTGCTGGCGCTGACCTCGATTATCCTGATCGGCCTGGTGATGGTGCGTGAGACCAACCGCCAACTGCATGAAACTGCCGAGAAGAACGAGCGCAACCAGAACGCGATCATGCGTCTGCTGGATGAAATCGAAGACTTGGCCGACGGCGATCTCACCGTGACCGCGTCGGTGACCGAAGACTTCACCGGTACCATCGCCGACTCCATCAACTATTCCGTGGATCAGCTGCGCGACCTCGTCGCCACCATCAACCTCACCGCCGGGCAAGTCGCCGGAGCGGTGCAGGATACCCAGGCCACCGCCATGCACCTGGCCCAGGCGTCGGAGCATCAGGCCCAGCAGATCGCCGAAGCCTCCACCGCGATCAACCAGATGGCCCAGTCCATCGATCAGGTCTCGGCCAACGCCGCCGAATCTTCGGCAGTGGCAGAGCGTTCGGTGGAAATTGCCAACAAAGGCAACGAGGTGGTGCACAACACCATCCACGGCATGGACAACATTCGCGAGCAGATCCAGGACACCGCCAAGCGCATCAAACGCTTGGGCGAGTCGTCCCAGGAGATTGGCGACATCGTCAGCCTGATCGACGACATTGCCGACCAAACCAACATCCTCGCCCTCAATGCCGCAATCCAGGCGAGCATGGCTGGGGATGCAGGGCGCGGCTTTGCCGTGGTGGCGGATGAAGTTCAGCGCCTGGCCGAACGTTCGTCGGCCGCGACCCGGCAGATCGAAACCCTGGTGCGCGCGATCCAGGCCGACACCAACGAAGCGGTGATCTCCATGGAGCAGACCACCACCGAAGTGGTGCGCGGCGCGCGGCTGGCGCAAGACGCCGGGGTGGCGCTGGAAGAAATCGAAGGCGTGTCGAAGACCCTGGCAGCGCTGATCCAGAGCATATCCAACGCGGCGCAGCAACAGACCTCGTCGGCGGGGCAGATTTCCCTGACGATGAATGTGATTCAGCAGATCACTACGCAGACCTCGTCGGGCTCCACGGCCACGGCCGAAAGTATCGGTAACCTGGCAAAAATGGCCAGCCAGTTGCGCCGGTCGGTGTCGGGTTTCACCCTCCCGGCCCCCAAGCAGGTCGACGATTGAAATGCCGTCAAAATCTGGGAGCGGGCTTGCCCGCTCCCAGATTAGGTATCCATTGGTTTTGAGATATCTGCAAGACAAGCAACCCACGAATTCTAAGCGGAGCAGTTATGGTTGATCGGCACGACTACGTGGCGCTCGAATGGGTCAAGGGCGACATTGCCGAAACCCTGAAACAGGCCCGTTCGGCGCTGGACGCGTATGTCGAAACCACTGACGGCGACGCAATAAGCGAGTGCCTGGCTGGCATCCACCAGGTGCATGGCGCGTTGCTAATGGTCGAGTTCTACGGCGCCGCGCTGCTGGCCGAGGAAATCGAAGCACTTGCCTTGGCCCTGCAAGCCGGGCGCGTCAGCCAGCGCGATGAAAGCATCCGCCTGCTGCAACAGGCCCTCAACCAATTGCCGCTGTATCTGGAGCGTGTACACAGCGCCCGACGCGATCTGCCGCTGGTGGTGTTGCCGCTGCTCAACGACCTGCGCAGCGCACGCGGCGAAAGCCTGCTGTCGGAGACCAGCCTGTTCAGCCCGCAACTGCTGTCGATTGCGCCGCTGCCCGACGAAGCGCTGGCGCAACGCGCGACGCCTGACCTGAAAGAGCAACTGCGCCAGTGGCACTTACTGCTGCAACACGCCTTGGCGGGTTTGTTGCGCGAAGACCACGGCCCAAGCAACCTGGAAGACATGGCGCGAGTGTTCGCGCGTCTTGAAGCGTTGTGCCAGGGCGCGCCGCTGTTGCCGCTGTGGCAAGTCACCTCGGCATTGGTCGAAGGGATGCTCACCGGTGTGATCGCCAACAGCCCGGCCCTGCGCAGCTTGCTCAAGGCCAGCGACAAACAGCTCAAACGCCTGCTGGCCCAGGGTATCGGTGGGATCAACCAGCCGGCGCCGGATGAATTACTCAAGAGCTTGCTGTTCTATGTCGCCAAGGTCACCCGACCGACGCCGCGCATGCAAAGCCTCAAGGAACGCTACGGTTTGGATGAGGCCTTGCCTGACAGCGCGGTGGTCGACGCCGAGCGCGCCCGCCTGGCCGGTCCGGATCGCAATGCGATGGGCTCGGTACTCGGCGCGTTGTGTGAGGAGTTGGTACGGGTAAAAGAGCGCCTCGACTTGTTCGTACGCAGCGACCGCCAGCACACCAATGACTTGGATGCGCTGCTCGCGCCGCTGCGGCAGATCGCCGACACCTTGGCCGTGCTGGGCTTTGGCCAACCGCGCAAAGTCATCATCGACCAGCTTGCGGTGGTGCTGAGCCTGGCTCAAGGTCAACGCGACCCCAACGATGCCGTATTGATGGACGTTGCCGGCGCGTTGCTCTACGTCGAAGCCACGCTGGCCGGCATGGTCGGTACCGTCGAGCCGGAAAGCCGCGAAGAAAGCCGCCTGCCCACCACCGACCTGACCCAGATCCACCAACTGGTGATCCGCGAATCCTGCCAGTGCCTCAAGCAAGCCAAGGAACTGGTGATCGACTGCATCGAAGCCGATTGGGACCGCCAGCGCCTTGAGTCCCTGCCGGAACTGCTGAGTCAGGTGCGCGGCGCCCTTGCGATGATCCCGCTGCCCCGCGCGGCGAGCCTGATGCGCGGATGCACCGATTACGTCGACGAGCAATTGATGGACACCGATGCGCCGCCGTCCGAGATGCAGCTTGCGCATTTTGCTGACGTGATCAGCAGCCTGGAGTACTACCTCGAACGTATGCTCCAAGACCCGGACGCCGGCGGCGAACGGGTGCTGGAACTGGCCACCCAAGGCCTGGCCGCACTGGGTTATCTGCCCGCCGAGAAGCCCTGGCGCCAAGCCTTGGCTGCACCGGATGGGGCACTTTCGGGTGAGATCACGCCGAGTCAGTCCCAGTTCGATGCACTGGCCAGTCCAGCGTCGCGCCTGAACCCGCCGGCCCTGCAACGCCCCGGCAGCCTGTTGCCGCCACCGGCCGATGAAGAACCCATCGACGATGAGCTGCGCGAAGTCTTCCTCGAAGAAACCGACGAAGTCCTCGAGGCGCTGCACCGCTCTCTGCCCAACAGCACCAACAAAACCGCCCAGGGCGAAATGCGCCGTGCTTTCCATACCCTCAAAGGCAGTGGCCGCATGGTGCGCGCCCTGGTCTTGGCCGAGCTGGCCTGGGCCGTGGAAAACTTGCTCAACCGCGTGCTGGAACGCAGTGTTGTCCTGGGCCCCAAGGTGCAACAGGTGCTGGATGAAGCGGTGGCCCTGCTGCCGGAGCTGATCGCCGACTTCGCCACCGACGACCAACGCCAGCGCGATGAAGTCGACGCCCTGGCTGCACGTGCCCACGCCTTGGCCAGCGGTACGCAAGCGCCGGTCGCAGAGTCCCACGACCCGATGTTGCTGGAGATCTTCCGCAACGAAGCCCAAAGTCATCTGGACAGCCTCAACCACTTCCTGCAACAGGCTGCCGAGCATGTGCCGCTGCAAGTCAGCGATGAGCTGCAACGCGCCTTGCACACCCTTAAGGGCAGCGCCTACATGGCTGGCGTGTTGCCCATCGCCGAACTGGCGCGCCCCCTCGACCACCTGACCCGCGAATATAAAGCTCACCGCCTGCCGCTGGACCTGGACGAAGTGGAGTTATTGCTGGAGGCCGAAGACCTGTTCCAACGCGGGCTGCGTGATTTGAACAGTGATCCCCTGGCGCCTATCAAAGGCGCAGAGGCCCTGATCAGCCGCACCCAACGCCTGCTGGATCACCAGCTCGAAGCACTGCTCGACGCGCCGAGTACCGGCCTGCACATCAAGCGTGACACGCAATTGATCGCCAACTTTCTGGCCCAGGGCATGGACATCCTGCTCGACGCCGAAAGCCTGCTGCGCCGCTGGCAACAACACCCCGGCGAGCGCCAGGAGCTCACCGCGCTGCTGGACGAATTGACCACGTTGGGAGAGGGCGCTCACGTTGCCGACCTGCACGCCATCGACGAACTCTGCGAAGCCCTGCTCGACCTGTATGGCGCCGTGGAAGAGAGCAGTCTGGCCGTCAGTGAGCGGTTTTTCCACGAGGCTGAGCAAGCCCACGAAGCGCTGATCAGCATGCTCGACCAATTGGCCGCCGGCCAGGAAGTCAGCCCGGCGCCGGCACGGGTCCTCGCCCTGCGCGGTCTGCTGGACGACGCCCTCGATCCGTCCGCCACCGGCCTGATCAAAAGCGACGGCAGCCGCACGCTGAGCATTTCCGAGCTGGGCGCCGCCACACAGCAGTTGGAGCATGAAACGGCGATAGACGACGAGATTGTCGAAATATTCCTCGAAGAAGCCGTGGACATCCTCGACAGCGCCGGGCAGTCGCTCAAACGCTGGTTGCTGGCGCCCGACAGCGCCGCACCGTTGTCGTCGTTGCAGCGTGATTTGCACACCCTCAAGGGCGGTGCGCGCATGGCCGAAATCGGGCCCGTGGGCGACTTGGCCACTGAGTTGGAATGCCTGTACGAAGGGCTGGTGGACCGCCGCTACAGTTACTCCACCGAGCTGTCCCTGTTGCTGATGGCCAGTCATGAGCGGCTGGCCTTGCAGCTTGAAGAACTGCAACAGCACCAACCCCTGAGCGATGCCAATGAGCTGATCGCCGCGTTACGTGAATTCCGCCAGAACAGCACGCCTTCGGCTCCGGCCGAGGCGCCCCAAGCGTCGGGCGCTGATCCTGAATTACTGGATATTTTCCTCGAAGAAGCCGCCGACATTCTCGACAGCTCAGGCAGCGCATTGCTGCGCTGGCAGGCCGAGCCCGGCAATCGACAGGAAGTGGAAACCCTGCTGCGCGACTTGCACACCCTCAAGGGCGGTGCGCGCATGGTCGAAATTGCGCCCATTGGCGATTTGGCCCACGAGCTGGAATTTCTCTACGAAGGCCTGTCCGCCGGCTTGATCGCGCCCTCTGCGGAGCTGTTCGCGTTGCTGCAAGGTTGCCATGACCGCCTGGCGCAGATGATCGACGCTGTGGCGGATGGCCTGCCTGTAGGCTCGGTGGACAAACTCATTGAGCGCATCAAAAGCCTGTTGCACCCAAGCGTAGAGCCGGTAACGCCAGTGGCGTTGCCAGTCGGCAAGACGGAAGCAGTCGTCGACCCGGCTGCCGACATGGTGAAAATCTCCGCCGAGCTGCTCGACGACCTGGTCAATCTGGCCGGTGAAACCTCGATCTTCCGTGGCCGAATCGAGCAGCAAGTCAACGACGCACGCATCGCCCTGACGGAAGTGGAAACCACCATCGAACGCATGCGCGACCAACTGCGCCGTCTCGACACCGAAACCCAGGGCCGCATCCTCAGCCGCCAACAGGCCGAGGCCGAACGCCTGGGCTACGAAGAATTCGACCCGCTGGAAATGGACCGCCACTCGCAGTTGCAGCAGCTGTCCCGTGCGCTGTCCGAATCCGCCTCCGACCTGCTGGACCTTAAGGACACCCTTGAGCGCCGCAACGAGGATGCGCACGACCTGTTGCAGCAACAGGCACGCATTAACACCGAGTTGCAAGAAGGCCTGATGCGCACGCGCATGGTGCCGTTCGAACGCATGCTGCCGCGCCTCAAGCGCATCGTGCGCCAGGTAGCGGGCGAGTTGGGCAAAGACGTGGAGTTCAACGTCGGCAATGCCGAGGGCGAGATGGACCGCAACGTGCTGGAGCGCATGGCGGCGCCGCTGGAACACATGCTGCGCAACGCCGTCGACCATGGCCTGGAATCCCGCGATGTACGGCTGCTGGCCGGTAAGCCGGAAAAGGGGCGCATCACCCTGGACCTGACCCATGAAGGCGGCGACATTGTCTTCGACATGCGTGACGACGGTGCCGGTGTGCCGCTGGAAGCGGTGCGGCGCAAGGCGATCAAGCGTGGCTTGCTCGACCCCAATCAAGAGATCAGCGACCGCGACGTGTTGCAGTTCATCCTGCAACCTGGGTTCTCCACGGCGGAGAAGATCACCCAGATTTCCGGACGCGGCGTGGGCATGGACGTGGTGCATGAGGAGGTGCGTCAGTTAGGTGGCTCAATGTTCATTGACTCGACGCCGGGCGAGGGTGTGCATTTCCGCATTCGCTTGCCATTTACCGTGTCGGTCAACCGTGCGCTGATGGTGCAGTGTGCGGACGATCAATACGCGATTCCGCTCAACACCATCGAAGGCCTGGTGCGCGTGCTGCCGCATGAGTTGGCCGGGCACTATCAGCAGGATCCGCCGTGTTATGAGTACGCCGGCCAGCGCCACGAGCTGTTCTATCTCGGTGACTTGTTGCAGACCGTCAGCCGCCCGAAACTGCTGGGCCAGTACCAGCCCGTGCCGGTGCTGTTGGTGCAGTGCAATGAGCGGCGCGTTGCCATCCATGTGGACGCCATGGCCGGTACGCGGGAAATCGTGGTCAAGGGCCTGGGCCCGCAGTTTGCGGGTGTGCAGGGCTTGTCCGGCGCGACGATTCTGGGCGATGGGCGTGTGGTACTGATCATCGACTTGCTGGCACCTATCCGCGCCCGCCAGCCCGCGTTGCCGGCTCAAGCGGCTGATGTGCCGCTGATTCTCAACGATCCCCTGAAAAAGCGCCCGCTGCTGGTGTTGGTGGTGGACGATTCGGTCACCGTGCGCAAAGTCACCAGTCGCCTGCTGGAGCGCAACGGCATGAACGTGCTCACCGCCAAAGACGGCATCGACGCGCTCGCTGTGCTTGAAGAACACACCCCGGACCTGATGCTGCTCGACATCGAAATGCCGCGCATGGACGGCTTCGAAGTGGCGACCCAGGTGCGCGCCGACCCGCGGCTGATGCGCCTGCCGATCATCATGATCACCTCGCGCACCGGCCAGAAACACCGCGACCGCGCCATGGCCATTGGCGTGAATGACTACCTCGGCAAGCCGTATCAAGAGTCGGTGCTGCTGGAAAGCATCGCCTATTGGAGCAAGTCCCATGCTTGACCACCGCACCCGCCAACTCACCGGCCTGTTGCTGCCCCTGGCCGATCGTCACCTGGTGCTACCCAACGTCGCCATCGCCGAGTTGATCGACTTCCAACGCGGCGAACCGGCCAGCGATGCGCCGCCGTGGTATCTGCGGCAAGTGACGTGGCGCGATCGGCAAATCCCGTTGATCAGCTTTGAAGCGGTGTGCGGCGAAGCGAGTGTGACCGGCGCACGCTCGCGGATCGTGGTGCTGAATGCGTTGGGTGGGCGGCCGACGTTGAAGTTTATTGCGCTGGTGATCCAGGGCATTCCAAGGTCGTACAAGCTCGACAGCGAATTGAGCTACGTGGATGTGCCGCTGTGCCCGCTGGAGCTGGCGGCGGTGCAAGTGGGGGAGCATGTGGCGAAGGTGCCGGACCTCATGGGGTTGGAAGCCTTGCTGGTCGAATCCGGATTGGCCTGAGCACTATTCTCCAATTCAACGAGACCAACTGTGTGTGGCTTGCCTGCGATAGCGGGGTGTCACTCACGCATAAGCCAACTGACCCACCGCCATCGCAGGCAAGCCAGCTCCCACGCTGAGCACAATCCGCGCAAACCGCTCAATCACTGGCTGCTCCCGATGCTCGGCCTGCCATAAGTCATAGGCACTTTGCATCGACAACCATTACTGGGCGATATGTCGGAATAGGATGGAGTTACTGTAGGCGAGTTCTGAGTTTGGAATAGGCGGGTTTTCAGGCCGCAGTGGAGTGGCTAGTTTCTGCACTCCTCACTGCCAGCAAGGATTCGCAAATGGCCGTACCGTTAATGCCGCCGGGTGTTTCACTTCTCGAAAATATGGCGACAGCCAAGTGCAAGGGCACTCATCTCCAGTCAGGCTCCGCATTCGCTTATTCCTGGTTTTACTCACAGGTCAGGGCTGCCGGCCCATGGAACTACAAGAAGCGAGGGCGTCAGTACGAAGCTTTTGGTAACTTCAATTACGGTGCTACAGGCACGGTGCTGGGCATTCCCGAGCATGTTCTGTTACGGGCAGCAGGTGTCGCTCAAACATTCGCAAAAACCACCAAGCCGGAATTTGGCTCATGGTGGGGCGGTGACCCTTTTGGCGATGATCCTCGAGATCAATATTGGATAAGGAGAGGTATCGAGTATGCAATTTCTCAGGGCTACTAAGAGCCTCTTGCCGGTCCTGCGCAACTGCCTGCTGGTGGCCTGCCTGATTTATATCGGGGGCAATTGGATCATGTCATCCGGTACCCCGGATTTGGACGAAGTGGTTTTGAAACACGCCTTAGGCAACGGCAGCTCAATTTATGGAGCACGTGACGGTCAGGGCGGCGCGACAGTGGGGTTTTCCTACAGGTACTACGTTTATAAGGACTTAGGTAGTGATCGGGAAATACTGACAGCGCTGGTTTCGGCACATCCCTTTTTGAAAACCAAAGAGCCTGATGTCCAAGTGACTCGGGTGGATGGCGTCATCCACCTCATTGTCCGTGGGGAGGTTTATGAGTACCGCAGCTATCCGCTTGAAGGTTTGGGGGCTGTGAGCATCGACATGAAGTTGTAGGCCGGCCGGCTTCGGATTTTTCCCGCAAGATTTTGGGCAGTGCATGAACTTGTCGCGTGCAGCCAGCGCGCCTAGTCTTCGTCCCGTCATCGCAAAAAACGGTGACACGGACGTGCAAGTCCGACGAAACTGTTTAGGCGTACAAACGCCCAGCCAACCAACGGGCGTTGTTTGTGCTCGCTGCTTTATGGCGGCTGCGCGCAGGAGGTCTTCGGACCTGCTGGGTGTCCTAAACAGGCCCGGTCTTGCACACCTGCGCACGGTCGCCACCCTCATTCGCGTGCAAGCGAACGGTGGCGCTCCTTACTCACTGTTTAGGAGATTCATCATGGTCAAACCTACCCCCAATCCGCCCCTTTTCACCGTAACGCCCCACCAAGACACCGAAACCCTGCTGGTTAACGCCAGCGAGACCCTGTCCTCCCTGAGCGCACTCACCTGCAACTTGGCCTTCGACCTGGACACCTCCCAGCGCGCAATCATGCTCGGAATCCAGCAAATGGCAGCGTTGGGGCAGTTGTTGGTTGATAGAGCGTTGGAGCACGTCAGCCCATCGCCGGAATCTTAAAGCGGTCTCAAATAGGGACTGATCGTTAACAAGCGCCACCGAGCAAATGGAATGCCGGGAACAGTTTTGTGCAGCGGGTCGTGCAGCAGGACAAGATCAATCTGATTGGGGGCAACCCATTGGAACCCACGGATGGACAGCAAGGCAAACCTGGAGAATCTGCAACGTAGCGGCGGCTTGAAGGCTGAGCCGCCGGATCGCAAAGAGTGTGATGGGCTGATGCGCTCAGCCAGGGATCGGTTAAGGGGCGCGAGTAATCCACAGTTATCGTTCGCCAGCCGTTTCGAGTTTGCGTACAACGCCGCCTACGCTATTGCGCTCCCGGCTTTGCGACTCCAAGGGAGGTCCCAGAAATTTGGCAGGCGATCAAATTGACCCGTCTGATGTTTTGAAGGGCCGAGCGGTCCTTTGGAAGAGGTTCTGATTAAAGTGGGGCGATAGTTGGAAGGCTTTTTTATTCAATCTGGCTGTAAAGAATTCGGACGGCCTGCCGACAAGAAGTGAACTCTTCTCAGTAGGGACAATGAAGGATCTATGTATTTCATTAATGAATTTCTTGAGGCTTTCAAGGCGCTTTTCAATAGTTCAAAATTTACGTTGACGTTAGTCGTGTGGGGGGCTGTGATCGTATGTACTTGTGCAGTAACAATGAGTGATGTGAGCTCATCACGGAGAAAGCTCTGGAGCTTTGTCATCTCTGCAATAGGTGCAGTGGGTATTATGTTGCACCTTGAAAGTTTTGAGGGCCTTAATGCCGCTGAAACCTCAACTAGACTAGTAATGACCAACTTTGTCGTCATGACTCTTGGTGGGCTTGGTGCCGGTCTTCTCGGGCTTGCCATAACCGCTGAACCGGATAAGAAAGATGCCGAAAACTTTCGGCACGCATTGTTTGGTGTTTTGGAGCGGATATACATATATTTAGTGATTTCATCTGTCATGGTATTCGCGCTTTGCCATATGTCGAGTATTTTTGAGTCGGTTTATGTCACGGATCATCAACTCAATGGCCTGCAGGTTGTTATAGCAAGTGCGGTTGCCGGTTGCTTGCTTAGTGTATATCGCTTTGAAAGTGCTCGTTGGGACGAGATAGTCGGTATTTTTCTTTTCTTGTTTTTACTTGTTGTGTTGGCGATTTACGCCAATGCCCTGACAGCTATATGGGGCCAAGCCAAAGGCTGGTTGCTTGGGTTAAATGTACTGTTAGCTTTTTTTGTGATGATGCTATCGAGGCATTATCGGAATAAAACATACTAATTGCTTAGCAGTCAGGTCTCGCAGTCTATTTAGCGGCTCGTCACAACCGTTGGAACCATTACTTTAACCGTAATGGTTCATCTTTATGCTTGATTGATCCCTCCTCGTTCCACTCCTAAGGTAAGCCCACGACAGCAAATCCGTGGAGCGACCATGACAACAACAAAAACCCCCGACTCGCGCTGGACGCGGCGGCGCGACGAGAAGCAGCGGCGGCTCGGGCTGGTCAAAAAGTACGCAGACGGGGCCGTGCTGCCCAGCGACAAGATCGTGGAGGCGCTCGAAGCGCTGATCCTCCCCGGCGACCGCGTCGTGCTGGAAGGCAACAACCAAAAGCAAGCCGACTTCCTCTCGCGCTCCCTGGCCAAGGCCGATCCCGCCAAACTCCACGATTTGCACATGATCATGCCCAGTGTCGGCCGTTCCGAGCACCTGGACCTGTTTGAAAAGGGTATCGCGCGCAAGCTCGATTTCTCCTTCGCCGGCACCCAATCCCTGCGCATCAGCCAGTTGCTGGAAGACGGCTTGCTGGAAATCGGCGCGATCCACACTTACATCGAACTCTACGCACGGCTGGTGGTGGACCTGATCCCCAACGTGGTGCTCTCCGCCGGTTTCATGGCCGACCGCGCCGGCAATATCTACACGGGCGCCAGCACCGAAGACACCCCGGCGTTGATTGAACCCGCTGCCTTTAGCGATGGCATTGTCATCGTGCAGGTCAACCAGTTGGTCGACGACGTCACCGACTTGCCCCGTGTCGATATCCCGGCGAGCTGGGTGGATTTTGTGGTGGTGGCCGACAAACCCTTCTACATCGAGCCTTTGTTCACCCGCGACCCGCGCCATATCAAGCCGGTCCACGTACTGATGGCGATGATGGCGATCCGCGGCATCTACGAAAAACACAATGTGCAGTCGCTCAACCATGGCATCGGCTTCAACACCGCCGCCATCGAATTGATCTTGCCCACCTACGGCGAATCACTCGGCCTGAAGGGCAAGATCTGCCGCAACTGGACCCTCAACCCGCACCCAACCCTGATCCCCGCCATCGAAAGCGGCTGGGTAGAAAGCGTGCATTGCTTCGGCACCGAACTGGGCATGGAGAACTACATCGCCGCACGGCCAGACATTTTCTTCACTGGCCGCGACGGCTCGATGCGCTCCAACCGGATGTTCTGCCAGTTGGCGGGCCAGTACGCGGTGGACCTGTTTATCGGCGCCACCCTGCAAGTCGACGGTGACGGCCATTCCTCTACCGTGACCCGTGGCCGTCTCGCCGGTTTTGGTGGCGCGCCGAACATGGGCCACGACCCGCGCGGCCGTCGCCATGGCACGCCAGCCTGGCTCGATATGCGCCACGGCGACGCCCCCGAAGCTTTGCTCGAACGTGGCAAAAAGCTTGTCGTGCAAATGGTCGAGACCTTTCAGGAAGGCGGTAAACCGACCTTCGTCGACACCCTCGACGCGGTGGAAGTGGCGCGCAAAAGCCGCATGCCGCTGGCACCGATCATGATCTACGGCGACGACGTGACTCACCTGCTCACCGAAGAAGGCATCGCCTACCTGTACAAGGCACGATCCCTTGAGGAGCGCCAGGCGATGATCGCCGCCGTCGCCGGGGTGACCGCCATTGGCATGCGCCACAACCCCAAGGACACCGCACGCATGCGCCGCGAAGGCTTGATCGCCTTGCCCGAAGACTTAGGCATCCGTCGCACCGACGCCACCCGCGAGTTGCTGGCCGCCAAAAGCGTGGCTGACTTGGTGGAGTGGTCCGGTGGCCTGTACAACCCGCCCGCCAAGTTCAGGAGCTGGTAAATGCGCGCCCTCAAACTGCATGAACTGAGCCTGGCTGAACGCCTGGCGGATATGGCCGTCGATGCGCTGATCGATGAGGCTGACTTGTCGCCAAAACCTGCGTTGGTCGACCGGCGTGGCAACGGTGCCCACAGCGATTTGCACTTGGGCCTGATGCACGCCTCGGCGCTGTCGCTGTGGCCGATGTTCAAGGAAATGGCGCAAGCGGCTATCGAATTCGGTGAGGTCGGTTTGCCCCTGCGCGAAGCGCTCGGGCGCATTGGCCGTGAAGGGGAGCTGGCGATGCTCGCTACCACCGACGGCGTGAATACCCATCGTGGTGCGATCTGGGCCCTTGGCTTGCTGACCGCAGCGGCAGCCCTGCAACCACGCTCCATAACGCTGACCGCAGCCAGATTAGCCTTGCTCAACGACCGCTTCGCGCCCCAGCCCATGAGCCACGGCGCCCAGGTTGCCCAACGCTACGGCGCCCGCGGCGCCCGCGAGGAAGCGCAACTTGGATTCCCCTCCGTGATGCAACGTGGCCTGCCGCAACTGCGCAAAAGCCGCCAGCAAAATACCGGCGAACAGAACGCTCGCCTGGATGCCTTGCTCGCGATCATGACTGACCTGGCCGACACCTGTGTGCTCTACCGCGCGGGTGTCGAGGGGCTGAACGCCATGCAAAAAGGCGCCCATGCGGTGTTGGACGCGGGTGGCAGCGCAAGCCTCGCTGGGCGTCGCAGCTTGCACGAACTGGACAACCAGTTGCTGGCCCTGAATGCCTCCCCCGGTGGTGCTGCCGACCTGTTGGCCGCCTGCCTGTTTATCGATCGCCTCGACGGAGCGTTGTGATGGAAACCTTATCCTTTGAATTCCCCGCCGGGCAGCCGCCAAAAGGCCGCGCGCTGGTGGGTTGTGTCGGCTCGGGCGACCTGGAAGTGCTGCTGGAACCAGGCACGCCGGGCACGCTGACCATCCAGGTGCAGACCTCGGTGAATGGCGCCGAGCACCGCTGGCAGCATCTGTTCGAACGCATCTTTCAGGAGCAGACGCCACCGGCGTTGAAGATTGATATCCACGATTTCGGCGCGACCCCTGGCGTGGTGCGTTTGCGTCTGGAACAAGGCTTTGAGGAGGTGGGTCATGACTGACTTGCTCGCTAAACACAGCTTTGTTGAATTGGGTGCGCGGCAGCGGGCACAGGCGCTGCTGGATGCAGGTTCCTATCGTGAATTGATCGACCCGTTCCAGCGCGTTATGTCGCCGTGGCTCAGCCGTCAAGGCGTGGTGCCGCAAGCCGATGACGGCGTGGTGATCGCCAAGGGCAGCATCGCTGGCTTGCCGGTGGTGATCGCGGCGATTGAGGGCAATTTCCAGGGCGGCAGCCTGGGTGAAGTCGGCGGTGCAAAAATCGCCGGCGCTCTGGAGCTGGCGGCTGAAGACAATCGCAAGGGCATTCCCACCCGCGCAGTTCTGCTGCTGGAAACCGGTGGCGTGCGCTTGCAGGAGGCCAACCTGGGCCTGGCGGCGATCGCGGATATCCATGCAGCGATTGTCGATCTGCGCCAATACCAGCCGGTAATCGGCGTGGTGGCGGGCAGTGTCGGTTGCTTTGGCGGTATGTCGATTGCGGCCGGGCTGTGCAGTTACCTCGTTGTCACCCGTGAAGCGCGCCTGGGCCTGAATGGCCCGCAAGTGATCGAGCAGGAAGCCGGCCTGGAAGAATACGACTCCCGCGACCGGCCTTTCATCTGGAGCCTTACCGGCGGTGAGCAGCGCTTCAACAGCGGCCTGGCCGACCGTTATGTGGCAGACGATGTGGCGCAGATTCAGCAGACCGTCAGCGCACTGCTGCAACAAGGCCTGCCCGCCCGGCAACGCAGCCGTCAGGCCGACTATTACCTGGCGCGCCTGGCCGAATTGGATACCACGCCGCAAATCGAACCGGCGACGGTGCGCAAGCTGTATCAAGGAGAACGCTCATGAGAGGCTTGCAGTGGTTCAATGCATTGAGCGTCGGCGCGACGCCTGTTGCGGGTTTGCCGGATTCTCTGAAAGTGGCCGACGGCGTAGTGGGCGAACACGCCGTGCGATTTCTGGCCGTGGTCACCGACGAACACAATCGCTTCCCCCGCGCACGCAGTGGCGAAGTCGGGTTGCTGGAAGGTTGGGGTCTCGCTAAAGCGGTGGATGAAGCCATCGAGAAGGGCGACAAGCGCCCGCTGATCGCTATCGTCGATGTGCCGAGCCAAGCCTACGGCCGTCGCGAAGAAGCCCTCGGCATCCACCAGGCCCTGGCCGCCGCCGCCGACAGCTACGCCCGCGCCCGACTGGCCGGGCATCCGGTGATTGCGCTGCTGGTGGGCAAGGCGATGTCCGGAGCATTCCTCGCGCACGGCTATCAGGCCAACCGCCTGATCGCGCTGCGTGACCCTGGTGTGATGGTGCACGCCATGGGCAAGGCCTCGGCGGCGCGGGTGACCCTGCGCAGTGTCGAAGAACTGGAAGCCCTGGCCGCCAGCGTACCGCCGATGGCGTATGACATCGACAGTTATGCCAGCCTTGGTTTGTTGTGGGAGACCTTGTCGGTCAGCCAGATTGAACAGCCCACGTCGGACGACGTGGCGCGGGTCAGCGATTGCCTGGTGAGTGCGATCAAGGCTATCGGGGGGAGTGATTTGAGCGGGCGTCTCGGTGCAACCAATCGCGCTGCGTCCAGCCATGTTCGGCAACTGCTGCGGGAACAATGGTGAACGCGCACGACCTGCTCTGGGGCATGACCCCGGCGCACCTGCCCGCTGATGCACCGGCCTGGGCGGTGGAGGTGATCGGCGCCGGTCACCCGGTGGTGGTGCGTCGCGCCATTACCCAGCCGGGCCTGGTTGCAGTGGGTGTGCGCGGGCGTGTGCGTGAGCAGCGGCTTGCCGCCGAGATGCCCATCGCTGCGCTGCAGCGGCGCGTAGTTCCGGAAGCTTTGTGCGGCGTGGTGTCGACACGGAACTTGCCCGCATTGCGAGCACTTGCGTCGCTGCAGACGGTACTGGCGAACGAAACCTGGGGCGTCACTGGCAGCGCAGGCTTCGAACTGGCCACGGGTATTGAAGCGCTGCATGCCCTGAGCGACCTGGATTTGATTTTGCGCACGCCCGAGCCATTGGCGCGAGGTGATGCTGAGGATCTGCTGGCGATTCTCGACACTGCGGAGTGTGCCGTGGACCTGCAACTGCAAACCCCTTTCGGTGCAGTCGCCTTGCGCGAATGGGCGAGCGGGTCGCGCCGTGTGCTGCTCAAAACCGTCAGCGGTGCGCACCTCGTGCTTGATCCATGGCAGGCCGTGGCATGAGCAGCCTTCTCGTGTTCCCCGGCCAGGGCGCCCAACGCCCAGGCATGCTCCAGGCGTTGCCGGCCGCTGTGTTGGAGCAAGCCAGCGATGCCTTGGGTGAGGACGTTCGCGCCTTGGATTCGGCGCAAGCCCTGGCGAATACCCGCGCCGTTCAGCTTTGCCTGTTGATCGCTGGCGTGGCCTATGCGCGCCTGCTGCAACATACCCCGGATTATGTTGCGGGCCTGTCTATCGGTGCCTATCCGGCGGCGGTGATCGCAGGCGCGCTGGACTTCAGCGACGCAATCAAACTGGTCAGCCTGCGCGGTGAGCTGATGCAAAACGCTTATCCACAGGGCTACGGAATGACCGCCCTGATTGGCCCGGAGTTTTCCACAGTCGACCCTCTGTTGGCCGATATCCACAGCCCCGAAACCCCGGTGTACCTGGCCAATATCAACGCCGACAACCAAACCGTGATCGCTGGGAGCGACGACGCCATGAAGCAGGTCGCCAGCCGCATTAAAGGTAACGGCATCGCCAAACGCCTGGCCGTCAGTGTGCCGTCGCATTGCGCGTTGCTGGAGCAACCGGCCCGGGTACTGGCCGAGGCATTCGTTACGCTCAAGGCGCCACGCATCACCTACCTGAGCAGTACCCGCGCGCGGCCTATCCACAACCCGGAACAGCTACGCGATGACCTGGCCTTCAATATGTGCCGCGTCGTCGACTGGCGCGGCACCGTGCAAAGCGCCTATGAGCGCGGCGTACGCCTGCAGATCGAACTGCCCCCGGGCGCCGTGCTCACCGGCCTGTCGCGCCGTGTGTTTGAACAAGGCACGGTGATCGCCTATGAAGGCGCCCGCCTGGATACCTTGCAAGCCTTGCTGCAAGAGGAGGAACGCCGCCACCGATAAAGCACCACCCAAGGCTGTCGAAGCACAAAAACAACAATTTCGATTGAGCACTTTGAGGACAACAACAATGATTATTTACGGTGTGGCGTTTTTGGCGCTCTGTACGTTGGCCGGCCTGTTCGTCGGTGAGCTGCTGGGCAAATGGATGGGCATTCCGGCCAACGTCGGCGGGGTGGGTATCGCCATGTTGCTGTTGATCGGGCTGGGCAGTTACCTCGCCAAGCGCGGCTTGTTTACCGGTAAATCGGAGCAGGGCGTGAGCTTCTGGGCGGCCATTTATATCCCGATCGTGGTGGCCATGGCTGCCCAGCAAAACGTCTACGGTGCAATCAGTGGCGGCCCGATGGCGATTCTGGCTGGGGCACTCGCGGTGGTGCTGGGCTTTGCCCTGGTGCCAGTGCTGATGCGCATCGGCAACCGTGAGCCAAGCGCGGTTGTTCCCACCAAAGAAGCCGGGTGATTGCCATGTACGAATCGATGATGAAAGTGATCACTGGCTACGGCCTGATCAGTGGCTTTGCGGTAATCGGGCTGACCATGTGGGTCTCTTACTGGATCTGCGACACCTTCACCAAAGGCCGCCTGCACGGCTCGGCCATCGCTATTTTGTTGGGGCTGGTGCTGTCTTACGTGGGCGGTGCGTTTACCGGTGGCTCCAAGGGGGTGGTGGATATTCCGTTTTTGTCGGGTATCGGCCTGCTGGGCGGGGCGATGCTGCGCGACTTTGCCATTGTTGCCACGGCGTTTGGCGTGAGTGTCGATGAGCTGAAACGGGCAGGATACGTCGGTGTATTGGCGTTGTTCGTGGGCGTGGGCTCATCGTTCATCGCGGGCGTCGGGGTGGCCATGGCGTTTGGCTACACCGATGCCGTGAGCCTGACCACCATCGGCGCCGGCGCCGTGACGTACATTGTCGGCCCGGTGACCGGTGCGGCGATTGGCGCCAGTTCCGAAGTGATGGCACTGTCGATTGCCGCCGGGTTGATCAAGGCCATTCTGGTGATGGTGATGACGCCGTTCGTTGCCCCGCTTATCGGCCTGAATAATCCGCGCAGCGCGGTGATTTTCGGCGGGCTCATGGGCACCTCCAGCGGTGTGGCTGGCGGCTTGGCGGCAACCGACCCGAAACTGGTGCCTTACGGTTGCCTGACCGCGGCGTTTTATACCGCGTTGGGCTGTTTGTTGGGACCTTCGCTGTTGTTTCTGATCATGCGCGGGTTGGTGGGTTAGCGCCCCGATTGGCATACATCCGACACTCCGCCAACAGCGCGAGCAAGTTAGGGTCGCGCTCCTTGGCCTTCAAGAACACCACGCCAATCTGCTGCTGCAACCGATACCGTGGTTGCAGCGGTATCAGCTTCACGCGGTTCTCATACACCGCCGCAATCCGCCCCGGCAGCAGTGCATAACCCACCCCTGAACTGACCATGCTCAGCAGCGTAAAGATGTCATTCACTTGCATCGCCACCTTTGGCTCGAACCCCGCCTGCTTGAACACCCGGTTGCCGTCCTGATGGGTGGCAAAGCCCTGGGTGAGGGTGATGAACGTGGCGTCGCGGACGTCGGCCAGGTCAATTTCCTGCTCGCGGTCGAATGGTGATTCGGCGGGAGTGGCGAGGAAGATGTCGTCGGTAAACAGCGCGATCTGTTCGCAGTCGGGCTCGTTGGCGTGCTCATCCAGGGAGATGAGGATCGCGTCCACCTCCATGTTCTTGAGCTTGTAGAGCAGGTCGAAGTTGGAGCCCAGGATCAGGTCGATGTTGAGTTCGCTGCGACGGATTTTCAGGCCCATGATCAGCTGTGGCACGGTTTTCACCGTGAGCGAATACAGCGAGCCGAGCTTGAAGCGTTCGGCGGAGAAACCAGCGGCCTCGCGGGTCAGGCGCACACTGTCGACCACATCGGCCACCAGTTTCTGTGCACGCTCTTCCAGTACGTAGGCGCTTTCCAGCGGGGTGAGGTTGCGCCCTTCGTGTTTGAACAGCGGGCAGCGCAGCGCATTTTCCAGTGAGTGGATGGCGCGGTGCACGCTGACGTTACTGGTTTGCAGCTCGGCGGCGGCGCGGGCCAGGTTGCCGGTGCGCATGAACGCCAGGAAGATTTCGAGCTTTTTGAGGGTGAATTCTTCGTCGATCAGCATGGCCGTAGGCTCTTGTTCGAATGCCGACAATTGTGCCCGCAAAACCGCCCGGCGTCGCCGGAACGTCATAAGCCGCTTGCACTCTGATGCGCAAGGCTGGACGCTTGCCTGCCAGTCGTTAACGCTTACGGGAGGGCAGTGACAGATGTACCACGGGGAACGATTCAACGCCTGGAGCCATTTGCTCGGTGCAGTCGCGGCGTTTGTAGGCGCAGTGTGGATGTTGGTGGTGGCGAGCCTGGATGGCAGCCCCTGGAAGATCGTCAGCGTGGCAATTTATGGTTTTACGCTGCTGGTGTTGTACAGCGCGTCCACCGTGTATCACAGCGTGCAGGGCCGCCGTAAAGAAATCATGCAGAAGGTTGATCACTTTTCGATCTACCTGTTGATCGCCGGCAGTTACACGCCGTTTTGTCTGGTGACCTTGCGAGGGCCGTGGGGCTGGACGCTGTTCGGCATCGTGTGGGGGCTGGCGGTGATCGGCATCCTGCAAGAGATCAAGCCGCGCTCCGAGGCGCGCATCCTGTCGATCGTGATTTATGCGGTGATGGGCTGGATCGTGCTGGTGGCGGTCAAGCCGCTGATCGCCGCGCTGGGCACGGCAGGGTTTACCTGGCTGGCGGCGGGTGGGGTGCTGTACACCGTCGGCATCATATTTTTTGCCTTGGAGGACCGCCTGCGGCACTCCCATGGGATCTGGCATTTGTTTGTGATTGGCGGCAGCCTGCTGCACTTTGTGGCGATCATGCATTACGTGCTCTAACAGACAACACATTTGATCCTCGTTGTTTTGAAAATCGGCTTTTCACAGCCGTTCCAGCAGCTCTCGGGCGCGGTGGCCGAAAATCTCCAGCAGATTAGCCAGCATATGCGGCGGCGGTTCATCGGCGCGGGTCAGGGCGTACAGCGTGATCGGCAGCGGCGGAGTGAGCGTGCGGATGCAGGTGGCGGCGGTCGAAGCACCGAGCGCGGTGAAGGGGTCGATCACCGTGAGGCCGGCGCCGGATTCCACCATCGCACGGGCCAACGAGTAGGTTTGTACGGAGATCGTCACTCTTGGCGGCGGGTCGACGTTTTCCAGGTAGCTGTCGAGTTTTGCCGCCAGCGGGTCGGCGCTGGAAAGACCTATCAGCGGCGTGCCCGCCAGATCAGCCAGGGGCAGCGGGTTGCTCAGCTCGGCATCAGACCAATAGCCTTTGGACGCCAAGGCCACCAACACCCCGTTGGCCAGCACTTGCGTGGTCAGCCCTGGATGGCCAGAGAAGTTGAGCGTCAGCGCCAAGTCAATCTCACGCATCAGCAGCTTCTGCACCAGCTCGCGGCTGTGGTCGCTGGACAACTCGCAGGCCATGTCCGGGTAGTCGCGTTTCCACTCCAGGATTGCTGGCGGCAGCAGTGACAGGGCCAGCGCCGGGATCGCGCCGATGCGCACACTCTGGCCCGGTTCACGGCGCAAACTCTTGGCCAGGCGCCGTACGCCTTGCAGGCTTTCGGTGACTTTCTCCACTTCGCTTTCCAGCGCCAGGGCTTCCGGCGTCGGCTGCAACTTGCCGCGCACGCGCAGAAACAGCGGGAAGCCCAGTTGCAATTCCGCGTGCTGCAACACCTTGGTCACCGCCGGTTGTGACACATGCAGCAGTTGCGCGGCGGCGCTGACGGAGCCGGTCTGGCGGATGGCCTGGAAGATTTCGATATGACGCAGGCGCATGGCAGGTCCATAACCTTTATTTATAGGTGACCCATCTTTATTCATTGTCGGCGGCCTGTCACCTGCCCCTAGGCTTGAGGCCTCTTGATTAAACGGCGGGCGGCGGGAATGGTGCACATTATTGGGGGTGGGGTGATTGGTCTGGCCAGTGCGTATGCGCTGGTGCGCGCGGGCCACGAGGTGACGGTGATCGACGTGCGCGAGACCCTGGGCAGTGAAACCAGTTTTGCCAATGGCGGGCAGTTGTCCTATCGCTACGTGGCGCCGCTGGCCGATGCCGGCGTGCCGCTTCAGGCCATCGGTTGGCTGTTGCGCGGTGACTCGCCGTTAACGCTGCGCCCACGCCTCGACCCTCAGCAATGGCGCTGGATGGCCGCGTTCCTCGGCGCCTGTCGTCGCTCGGTGAACAAACGCAATGCCGCCCACCTGCTGCGACTTGCCTCCCTGAGCCAGGACACGTTGCAGCAATGGCGCGAGGATGATCATCTGGACGGCTTCCACTGGCGGCGCAACGGCAAACTGCTCACCTTCCGTAAACCCAACTCCTTTGCGCATGCCCGCAGCAAGGTCACCGATATCCTTCAGCAGCAGGTGCTGTCGGCCGCCGATTGCGCACGCCTGGAGCCGGCGCTGGCGGGCGGTGGTTTTGTCGGTGGGATCTACACGCCGAATGAGGAGGTGGCGGATTGTCATGCGTTCTGCCAGCGCTTGGCGGCGCGGCTTGAAGCGTCCGGCCGCTGCCGCTTTTTGCTGGGGCGCAAGGTCACTGGCATTCGCCACGCTGGCGGTGGGGTGCAGGCTATCGAACTGGGCGCAGAGGTGATGCCGGTCGAGCATCTGGTACTCGCGGCCGGGTATCGCAGCGCGGAGTTGGGTGTGCCGCTGCCGCTGTACCCGCTCAAGGGTTACAGCCTTAGTGTGCCGATTGGCGCGCAGCACCAGGCGCCGAAGGTGAGTATCACCGACTACGACCGCAAGATCGTCTATGCGCGCCTCGGCGAACAACTGCGGGTGGCGGCCATGGTGGATATCGTCGGCTTCGACGCCAGCCTTGAACCCAAGCGCCTGGCGCTGATGAAACGCCAGGCGCTGGAGACATTTCCTTTGGCGGGCGATTACGCCGATGCGGTGGAATGGGCTGGTATGCGCCCGGCCACCCCGACGGGCGTGCCGCTGATTGGGGCCAGTGTCTATCCCAACCTGTGGCTGAACCTGGGCCACGGTGCACTTGGCTTTACCCTGGCGTGCGGCAGCGGCCAGCTGCTGGCTGAGTTGATCGGGCAACACGCGCCATCTATTGATATGCAGGGCCTTGCGCCCCAGGCTGCTTGAATGTTCACAACCCCAAGACCAACGGAGAAGAACAATGAAAAAAATCCTGTTGACCGGCTGCACCCTGGCGCTTTTGCTGGGCGCACACGCCCATGCGAACCAAGCGCCGTTGGACGGCACGCTGGGCAAGATAGCTAACGCCAAGTCCATCACGTTGGGCTATCGCGATGCGTCGGTGCCGTTTTCCTACGTCGGGGATAACAGTGGCAAGCCCATGGGCTATTCGGTAGAGCTGGCAAACAAGATCGTCGAGCGCATTCAGCAGAAAACCGGAGTGGCGAAGCTTAATGTGAAGTACAACCTGGTGACTTCGCAGACCCGTATCCCGCTGGTGCAGAATGGCACAGTCGACCTGGAATGCGGTTCTACCGGGGTGACGGCCGAACGGCAGAAGCAGGTGGCGTTTTCCTACGGGTTTATCTACGTGAAGGGGCAATTGCTGACGGCCAAGGACAGTGGCATCCAAGGCTTTGCTGATCTTGCGGGCAAGAACGTGGTGACCACCGCGGGTACCACCAACGAGCGTTTCCTCAAAAGCTACAACGCCGACCACAAGGCCAATATGTTTGTGATCAGTGCCAAGGACCATGGCGAAGCCTTCAAGATGCTCGAGACCGGCCGTGCAGCGGCGTTCTATATGGATGACGCGTTGCTTTACGGGGAGCGCGCCAAGGCAAAGGACCCGCATAACTGGGTGGTGGTGGGGAAGGAGCAGTCGCGGGAAATCTACAGCTGCATGGTGCGCAAGGACGACCCGCAGTTTCTTGCGGTGGTTAACGAGACACTGGCTGATCTGTACCGAAGCGCAGAGATCAACGCGATTTACCAGCGCTGGTTTGAATCACCGATTCCGCCCAAGGGCTTGAACCTGGAATTCCCGATGACCAGTGAATTAAGGGCGATTATTGCCAAGCCGGTGAGTGACCCTGTGGAGTAAGGGGGTAACCCGATCCAACGGTGGGCGCTGGTAAGCCAGCTCCCACCGTTTTGATTGGGTTTGCAACGGAAGAGGGTTAAAAGTCGCCCCACAGTTGTTGGGCGACGGCCAGAGCCACTACCGGCGCCGTTTCGGTGCGTAGCACCCGCGGGCCGAGGCGGGCGGCGTGGTAACCGGCGGCTTGCGCGGTTTCGACTTCCTGGTCGGTCAGCCCACCCTCAGGCCCGATCAAAAACGCCAGGCTTGATGGTTTGGCATGGCTGATCATCGGTTCAGCCACGGGGTGCAGCACCAGCTTCAAATCCGCCTCGGTCTGCTTCAACCAGTCCGCCAGCAACAGTGGCGGGTGAATCACCGGTACCGTCGAGCGCCCACATTGCTCGCAGGCGCTGATGGCCACCTGGCGCCAGTGCAGCAGGCGTTTGTCGGCGCGTTCATCCTTGAGGCGTACTTCGCAGCGGTCGCTGAAAATCGGCGTGATCGCGTTGACCCCCAGTTCGGTGGCTTTCTGAATCGCCCAATCCATGCGCTCGCCCCGGGACAGGCCCTGGCCCAGGTGGATATGCAGCGGTGATTCGGTCTGACCAGCAAAGCGCTCCGTGAGTTGCACGGTGACACGTTTCTTACCGACTTCCAGCAAGTTGCCGAGGAACTCCTGGCCGGAGCCGTCGAACAGTTGCACAGCATCGCCTTCGCCCATGCGCAGCACGCGGCTGATGTAATGCGCCTGGGCTTCGGGTAATTCGTGGTCGCCGAGGCTCAGCGGGGTGTCGGTGAAAAAGCGGGACAGTCTCATTTCTGTTCTCTGGAAAAGTTGGTTAGGCAATCAACCTGGATCGCGGAAGCCCGGGTGGAAGTCTTTTGGCACAGCGACACTGACGTTGCTTTTGGTGGCGATGTCGATCCCTTCACTGGCGACTTCAGCCAGGAAGTCGATCTGCTCCGGCGTAATCACATACGGCGGCAGGAAATACACCACGCTGCCTAATGGTCGCAACAGCGCGCCACGTTCCAGGGCGTGCTCGAACACTTTCAAGCCACGGCGCTCCTGCCACGGGTAAGCGGTCTTGGTGGCTTTGTCCTGGACCATCTCGATGGCCAGCACCATGCCGGTCTGACGCACTTCCGAAACGTGAGGGTGGTCCACCAGGTGCGCGGTGGCGGTCGCCATGCGCTGGGCCAGAACCTTGTTGTTTTCGATGACGTTGTCTTCTTCGAAAATGTCCAACGTCGCCAGCGCCGCCGCGCACGCCAGCGGATTGCCGGTGTAGCTGTGGGAGTGCAGGAACGCGCGCAATGTCGGGTAGTCGTCGTAGAAGGCGTCGTAGACGTCATCGGTGGTGACCACGGCGGCCAACGGCAGGTAACCGCCCGTGAGCGCCTTGGACAAACACAGGAAGTCCGGGCGGATACCGGCCTGCTCACAGGCGAACATCGTTCCAGTGCGGCCGAAGCCCACGGCGATTTCATCGTGGATCAGGTGCACACCGTAGCGGTCGCACGCTTCGCGCAGCAGCTTGAGGTACACCGGGTGGTACATGCGCATTCCGCCGGCGCCCTGGATCAGCGGTTCTACGATGACGGCGGCGACGGTGTCGTGGTTGTCCGCCAGGGTCTGTTCCATGGCCAGGAACATGTTGCGCGAGTGTTCTTCCCAGCTCATGCCCTCGGGGCGAAGGTAGCAATCCGGGCTGGGCACCTTGATGGTGTCGAGCAGGAGCGCCTTGTAGGTCTCAGTAAACAGCGGCACGTCGCCCACCGACATCGCGGCGATGGTTTCGCCGTGGTAGCTGTTGGTCAGGGTGACGAAACGCTTTTTGTCAGGCAGGCCGCGGTTGAGCCAATAGTGGAAGCTCATTTTCAGCGCGACTTCGATACACGACGAACCATTGTCGGCGTAGAAGCAGCGTGTCAGGCCTTCAGGCGTCATCTGCACCAGGCGTTCGGACAACTCGATCACCGGCTGGTGGCTGAAACCGGCGAGGATCACGTGCTCCAACTGATCGACCTGGTCCTTGATGCGCTGGTTGATGCGCGGGTTGGCGTGGCCGAACACATTGACCCACCAGGAACTGACGGCATCCAGGTAGCGCTTGCCTTCGAAGTCTTCCAGCCACACCCCTTCACCGCGCTTGATCGGGATCAGCGGCAATTGCTGGTGGTCTTTCATCTGGGTGCAGGGATGCCACAGCACCGCAAGGTCGCGTTGCATCCACTGGTTGTTCAAGCCCATCGTTATCTCCTCGAAGCGGTCCTGCGGCGTGCGCAGGTAAAACAATCGCGCAAGCCTATGCAATGGGCGGCTGTGTCACAAGACATTACCTGTGAATGGGGTGTAAACGCAGGACGGTCTGTCACGTTTCTTCTGGATAGTCCTTAATCCATTGTTAATTTACTCTTCATACCCTCAAGATCGTATTTCTCGATATTTCAAAGCAGAATTTTCCGCTTTAATTCGATAGGTAAATCGCTAGTCTTGGGCGCAGCTACTACGGGATTAAGTACATGCAGTTACGCAATTCACCGGCCCGCTATGGCTGGGTCAGCATGGTTCTGCACTGGGGCGTGGCCTTGGTGGTATTCGGCCTGTTCGCTCTGGGCTTATGGATGGTCGGCCTCGACTACTACAGCGCCTGGCGCAAAGAGGCACCGGACCTGCACAAGAGCATTGGCATCACGCTGTTCGCCATCATGCTGGTGCGTATCGTCTGGCGCTTGGTCAGCCCGCCACCACCGCCCTTGACCAGTTACAGCCGCATGACCCGCATGGGGGCCGCGTTTGGCCACGCATTCCTGTATCTCGGGTTGTTTGCCGTGATGATCGCCGGTTACCTGATTTCCACCGCAGACGGTGTCGGTATCCCGGTGTTTGGCCTGTTTGAGATTCCTGCCGTGGTTTCCGGACTACCGGACCAGGCAGATAATGCAGGCTTGGTGCATCTGTACCTCGCTTGGGTGTTGGTGGTCTTCGCCGGTTTGCATGGCGTGGCTGCGTTGAAACACCACTTTATCGATCGTGATGTGACCCTCACGCGAATGCTGGGGCGCAAAGCCTGATGTTCAACCTCGACTCACAAGGAATAGAAAGCATGTTGAAAAAGACCCTCGCCGCTCTGGCAATCGGTACTGCCCTGCTGTCCGCAGGTCAGGTGATGGCTGCTGACTACAAGATCGACAAGGAAGGCCAGCACGCCTTCATCGACTGGAAAATCAGCCACCTGGGCTACAGCTACATTCACGGCACCTTCAAGGATTGGGACGGTACGTTCAGCTGGGATGCGGCTAAGCCAGAAGCCAGCAAAATCGCAGTCGACGTGAAAACCGCCAGCCTGTGGTCGAACCACGCAGAGCGTGACAAGCACATCGCCAGCAAAGACTTCCTGGACGTTGCCAAGTTCGCCGACGCCAAGTTCGTCTCCACCGCTGTTAAGTCCACCGGCGCGAAAACCGCTGACGTGACTGGCGACCTGACTTTCCACGGCGTGACCAAACCTGTGACCTTCAAGGCCACGTTCAACGGCGAAGGCAAGGACCCGTGGGGCGGCGAACGTGCTGGCTTCAACGCCACCACCACGCTGAACCTGAATGACTTCGGCATCAAAGGCCCAGGCCCGACTTCCCAGACGGCAGACCTGGAAATTTCGCTGGAAGGTGTTAAGCAAAAGTAATTTCTGCCCGTGCACAAAAAAACCGGATCTCAGGATCCGGTTTTTTTATGCCTGAAATGTCGTCAATAGCGGTAGATCAGTCACTTTAATGTTGGCAGGGATATCGCTATCGCAGGCAAGCCAGCTCCCACAGAAAAGCTCATTGAATGTTGCGAAGTCAAAAAAAATGCCCCGCATCAAGCGATGCGGGGCATTTTTATGAGGCGTCTAAAATCAGCGGTTGCGAGTCAGCAACGCTGGTTTTTCACCACGAGGGCGGCCTGGCAGTTGATCCAACTGCTCAGGTGTCGGGAAGCGATCCACTTTCGACTCCTTGTGGATGATCTTCGGCGCCGGGCCACCACGCGGGTTCTGCACGGCCGGTTCGGACGAGCGAGGCTGGTCGTCACGGGCTGGGCGGCGGTTGTTGCTACGCGAGTCTTCGCGACGGGCTTGACCGTCACGCGGTGCGCCATTTCGCGGGCCGCTGCGCTTGGCAGGTGGCGTGCCGGTGGTACCGCCGCTGCTGTTACGCGGGCCGTTCTGACGACCGCCCTGAGGCTGGCCGCCACGTGGCGCGCCCGAACCGGTGCCTGCACCTGCACCCGGAGCTTGCCCACCTGGGCGACGGCCACGACCTTGGGCGGGTTTTGCCTGAGGTACGTAGTCAGCGCGGTTACCGAAGTTATCGATATCGTCGTCAAGGAACTCGTCCGGGGCGCGATCAGCAGCGGCGCGTGGCGGCTGGCTCGGCTGGCGCTGTTCGCGGGCCGGGGTACCTTCACGGGGCTTTTGCTCGCGGGCTGGGCGCTCGCCACGGCCGTTGGTTGGCGCTTTTTCCTTGCCGCCTTTGTCTTTGCCCTTGTCGCGACGACCACCGCCACCGCCGCCGCCGTTCGGGCCATCGCCCTTCGGACCGCGTGGGTTGCGTGGGTTACGCACGTCTGGGCGCTCGCGCGCTTCAGGCTTCTCAGCTTCCACGGCGCTGGAATCGAAGCCCATCAGGTCGCCGTCGGCGATTTTCTGCTTGGTCATGCGTTCGATGCTTTTCAGCAGCTTTTCTTCGTCCGGTGCAACCAGGGAAATGGCTTCACCCGAACGACCGGCGCGGCCGGTACGGCCGATACGGTGCACGTAGTCTTCGTCGACGTTTGGCAGCTCGAAGTTGACCACGTGTGGCAACTGGTCGATATCCAGGCCGCGAGCGGCGATATCGGTGGCAACCAGAATGCGTACGCTACCGGCCTTGAAGTCGGCCAGGGCTTTGGTGCGCGCGTTCTGGCTCTTGTTGCCGTGGATGGCGACGGCGGTGAGGCCGTGCTTGTCCAGGTACTCGGCCAGACGGTTGGCGCCGTGCTTGGTGCGGGTGAACACCAGCACCTGTTCCCACGCGCCGGCGGTGATCAGGTGGGCGAGCAGCGAACGCTTGTGGCTGGCGGCCAGGCGGAATACGCGTTGCTCGATACGCTCGACCGTGGTGTTCGGCGGCGTGACTTCGATGCGCTCCGGGTTGTGCAGCAACTTGCCGGCCAGGGCGGTGATGTCCTGGGAGAACGTTGCCGAGAACAGCAGGTTCTGACGTTTGGCCGGCAGGCGGGCAAGGACCTTTTTCACGTCATGGACAAAGCCCATGTCGAGCATGCGGTCGGCTTCGTCCAGCACGAGGATTTCCACGTGGGACAAATCGACGCTGCCTTGGCCGCACAGGTCGAGCAAACGACCTGGGCACGCCACCAGCACGTCTACACCACGGGACATGGCCTGAACCTGTGGGTTCATGCCAACGCCGCCGAAGATGCAGGCACTGACGAACTTCAAGTCGCGGGCATACAGCTTGAAGCTGTCGTGCACCTGGGCGGCGAGTTCGCGGGTTGGGGTCAGGACCAGTACGCGCGGTTGGCGCGGGCCGTGACGCTGGGATTTGTCCGGGTGACCGTTGGGGAACAACCGCTCCAGAATCGGGAGGGCGAAACCGCCGGTTTTACCAGTACCTGTCTGAGCCGCAACCATCAGGTCGCGACCTTGCAACACGGCGGGAATGGCCCGCTGTTGCACCGGAGTAGGCTCGGTATAGCCCGCTGCCTCGATGGCGCGGACTAAAGCCTCGGAGAGACCGAGGGAAGCAAAGGACATGAGTAATCCTGTTTTAGTTAGGGCTTGGCCCAAAGGGATAATCTTGCCGGGCGTGAATGGCGCTTAGGGGAGCGCAATCCCGTCCGGTCCTGCTGCGTCTGGCGGGCACTCCATCGGCTCGCGCGGGCTAAAAGCTGCGCAGTAGCGGGGTTGGGTGCCTTTTTCAAGACCTCAGCGGCCGGGCGTAAGCCTGGCGGAAAGGCCGGAGTATAACAGAGCAATCACCGCGCGCTGCTTTCCTGCTGCTCAACGGTGCGTCCAGCCCCCGTAATCGCTTGGATTCCACCATATTTTGCGCTCAAGGCGGTGTAGGCGGGCTCTTGCTTGAAACGTTTAAGTTCTGCGGCGAAGCGTTGCACCAGCAGGTCCATGCCCGCGCCACGGCGCACGGCGAGGTACTGCTGCTGGCGGCTGACCACTGCTGGCGCCTGGCTGACCTTGCCCTCCAGGTCCAGTGCCTTGATCACATGCTGACCCACCCGGCGATCGGTGATCAGCAGATCGATGCGCCCGAGCATCAATTTGCCGAAGTTGGCCTCATGACTGGGGGCAGCTTCGCGGTTGAACAGGGTCGAATCGCTGAATTCTGCGCCGTACAGGTAGCCCGGTGACGTGCCGACGGTAAGGCCGCGAAGCGCTTCAAGGCTTTGGGCGGGATGAGGGCGCTCATTGGCGTAGAACAGCACGAACTCCACCTCCGACAGCGGTTCGCTGGGGTAGAGCAGCAAGGCATCGCGCTCATGGCTGTGGAAAATGTCCAATGCGCCATCGGCCTGTCCCTGGTCGAGCATCGCCAGGCAGCGCTTCCAGGGCAGGAATTGCCATTGCACCTCGACCCCCAGGCGCTGGAACACGATGACTGTGGTTTCGTAGTCCAGCCCCTGCATGCTGCCGTGTTCCTCATACACGTAGGGTGCCCAGGGCTCGGTCACAATGCGCAATTTCTCGCCATAAGCGGCCAGGCTCAGGCAAGTAAAAAGGGCAGCGGTCGCAAGCTTCAAAATGATGCGCATGCCCTGAGATTACGACGCTCCTGCATTAAAGAGAAGCTCTGGCGCACACATCTGCGAACGATGCTATTTGGCCTCTGAGGTCATCAGGTGTTCGTAGATGGCTGCGCGCCGCTCGCCAAGTATCAGGCGCACCAGGGGGTTGGCGAACCAGTGCTCCAGTTGGTGCGCGTCGACCGGGCATTTCTGGCGTTCTTCCTGATTCTGCCGGGCCTTGTCCCACCAAACCGTGCCACATGCCTGGTCGAATTCGTTTTCGTGCTCGTAGCAGCCGTAGAGAATCTCGCGGATAAATTGCTGCTTGCGCTTGGGCAGGGCCAGGGTGATCAGCTTGTACACCATGCGCTGCAGGCGCGGCGGGCGTGGCAGGTGGGCGGATACCTTGCGGGTATCGGCCAGTGCCACGGCGCTGGTGGGGGCGGCGCCGTGCTTGGCGACCCACGCCAGGACCTTGGCGCGGAACAGCTGTTTGCGGCTCCAGTAGTGGTGGATCAGGTCCGGGCACTGGCGTACGTTGACCTTGCGGTAGGCGGCAACCGACAGGCAGAACTCTTCCAGAGTGTAGGCTCCGTGGGCCATTGGGAACAGTTCGTCCATCAGCTCAATGGAATGATCCAGCAACGGCGCGTCTTGCCGGGTCAGGCCCATGACGCCGGAGTTGAGCAGCCACATATCGTCGTCGGCCACGCCTTTGTCGGCCAGGTAGTTGGCCAGGGCCTTGTACAGCACACTTTCGCGGTTATCGCCGTACTTGGCCTGGAAGGCATTGCACAACAAGGTGCCGGGGGCGACGCGTTCGAACAGTGCCATGGGCGAGTCGTGGAAAAACGTGTCGGTGTCGATCAACAGCGCCTGTTCCGCCGTTTCAAGCACGTGGCGCAGCAGCACGTGCTTGGTTCGAAAATGGTATCCGTGGGGCTCGCTCCACTGTTTGCGCGTGGCTTCGTCCAGTGCGTGGACCTGCACCGGCAACCCCACGTAGGGCGCCGGGTTGTCGCTGAACACCTGGATGTCCAGCGGCATGTCCTGGGCACCGCCCAAATGTGACAGCGCGCTGGCGATGCTGAATACGGCTTCCTGATGGTAGGTCTCGGCGCCGAATACCAGGTAAACCAACTGCGGGCGAGGTGTCGAGGACGCTGTATTCATTTACTGCGGGCTTCCATTCCAAGGATTTTTGAACAAAAAAGGCCCCCGTATGAACGAGGGCCTGGATGCTACTCAAACGACCTCAGCGCGGCAGCTTGAGGTTGTTCCAGATCGCAAGGCTCGGCTCAGCCTGGTTAAGGGTATAGAAGTGCAAGCCTGGCGCGCCACCTTGCAACAATTCTTCACACATATTGGTGATGACCTCTTCGCCGAACGCCTGGATGCTCTTGACGTCATCGCCATAGGCTTCCAGTTGTTTGCGCACCCAGCGCGGAATCTCGGCACCGCAGGCGTCGGAGAAGCGCGCCAGCTTGCTGTAGTTGGTGATCGGCATGATGCCCGGTACGATCGGGATGTTCACACCCATGGCCTGTACCCGCTCGACGAAGTAGAAGTAGCTGTCGGCGTTGAAGAAGTACTGGGTGATTGCGCTATTGGCACCGGCATTCGCTTTACGGACGAAGTTTTGCAGATCGTCTTCGAAATTGCGTGCCTGCGGGTGCATCTCCGGGTAAGCCGCCACTTCGACATGGAAGTGATCGCCGGTTTCTTCACGAATGAAGCTCACCAGGTCATTGGCGTAGCGCAGCTCACCGCTGGCCATGCCCATGCCGGACGGCAGGTCGCCGCGCAGGGCAACGATGCGCTTGATGCCGGCTGCCTTGTATTGAGTCAGCAGGCCGCGCAGGTCGCTCTTGCTGTCGCCCACGCACGACAAGTGCGGCGCGGCGGGAACTTTGACTTGGCTTTCCAGCTGCAACACGGTGTTGATCGTGCGATCACGGGTCGAGCCACCCGCGCCGTAGGTGCAGGAAAAGAAGTCGGGGCTGTAGCTGGCCAACTGCGTAGCAGTCGCCATCAGTTTTTCATGCCCAGCATCGGTCTTGGTCGGGAAGAACTCGAAGCTGTAGCGACGGTCTTGGGACATGGAGGAGGTCTCCAGCTGCAAGTTGCAAGCTTCAAGCTGCAAGAGGGCGGCGCGCCTGTTCTTGTAGCATGAAGCTCACAGCCCACAACTGCTTAAAGAGCAAGGAAGTAGCAAGCCTTCACACAAACGCTTTTACTTGCCGCTTGTAGCTGAAAGCTTGCCGCTGCTGTCAGTACCTATAAGCGTGCGGCTTGAACGGACCTTCAACGGTCACGCCGATGTAATCGGCCTGGGTCTTGGTCAGTTGAGTCACGACGCCGCCGAAGCCGCGGACCATTTCCAGGGCCACTTCTTCGTCGAGTTTCTTCGGCAGTACTTCCACGGTCAGGCGCTCGGCTTTCTGGGCTGGCGACAGGTCGGCGTACTTCTGGCCGAACAGGAAGATCTGCGCCAGGACCTGGTTGGCGAACGAGCCGTCCATGATGCGGCTTGGGTGGCCGGTGGCGTTACCCAGGTTAACCAGACGGCCTTCGGCCAGCAGGATCAGGTAGTCATCGTTCTGCGGGTTGAAATCACCAGCGCCGGTACGGTGAACCTTGTGCACCTGCGGCTTCACTTCTTCCCATGCCCAGTTCTTGCGCATGAAAGCAGTGTCGATCTCGTTGTCGAAGTGACCGATGTTGCAGACAACGGCGCGCTTCTTAAGGGCTTTGAGCATGTTTGCGTCGCAAACATTCACGTTGCCGGTGGTGGTCACGATCAGGTCGATCTTGCCCAGCAGGGCGTTGTCGATGCTTGCTTCGGTGCCGTCATTGACGCCATCGATGAACGGCGAAACCACTTCGAAGCCGTCCATGCAGGCTTGCATGGCGCAGATCGGGTCAACTTCGGAGACTTTAACGATCATGCCTTCCTGGCGCAGGGACTGGGACGAGCCCTTGCCCACGTCACCGTAGCCGATCACCAGGGCTTGCTTACCCGACAGCAGGTGGTCAGTGCCGCGCTTGATGGCATCGTTCAGGCTGTGACGGCAGCCGTACTTGTTGTCGTTCTTGCTCTTGGTCACCGAGTCGTTGACGTTGATGGCCGGGATTTTCAGCTCGCCCTTGGCCAGCATGTCCAGCAGACGGTGTACGCCGGTGGTGGTTTCTTCGGTTACGCCGTGGACGCGGTCGAGGATCTGCGGGTACTTCTTGTGCAGCAGCTCGGTCAGGTCGCCGCCGTCGTCGAGGATCATGTTGGCATCCCAAGGCGCGCCATCTTTCAGGATGGTTTGCTCCAGGCACCACTCGTACTCTTCTTCGGTCTCGCCTTTCCAGGCGTAAACCGCGATACCGGCAGCAGCGATAGCGGCAGCGGCCTGGTCTTGAGTCGAGAAAATGTTGCAGGACGACCAACGCACTTCCGCACCCAGGGCAACCAGGGTTTCGATCAGCACGGCAGTCTGAATGGTCATGTGGATGCAGCCGAGGATCTTGGCGCCTTTGAGTGGCTGCTCAGCAGCGTACTTGCGACGCAGGCCCATCAGGGCAGGCATTTCGGATTCGGCGATAAAGGTTTCGCGACGGCCCCAGGCGGCGAGGGACATGTCGGCGACTTTGTAGTCGGTGAAATCTGCAGGCGTGTTGACAGCGCTCATGAAGAGCCTCCATTCGTAGTGTGCGAATGGGCGCCGTTGTGCGTTTAGTATCAGGCCGAATAAACCAGGCCGGACAACGCCCCATCCGAGCCTGACAGGTTGAACCTGCTGCAGCGCCCCTCGGACAGGTGGCGGGAGAACGGTGGTGGCCGTTCGAAATCAGGACGATTATAGCTTTCTTTGTCTGGTGAGTGGCAAGGGGCAGCTACAAGCGACAAGCTACAAGCGGCAAGTAAAAGCGAATTGGCTTTTAACTTGCAGCTTGCAGCTTAAAACTCGAAGCTGGGGGCCATAACCCAATCGTCCAACCCCCTCAACGTCGGAGCCCCCCCCATGAACTTTCATACCCGCAAATGGGTAAAACCCGAAGACCTCAACCCCAACGGCACCCTGTTCGGCGGCAGCTTGCTGCGCTGGATCGACGAAGAAGCGGCGATCTACGCCATTGTGCAATTGGGCAATCAGCGCGTAGTGACCAAGTACATCTCCGAAATCAACTTCGTGAGTGCCTCGCGCCAGGGCGACATCATCGAACTGGGCATCACCGCCACCGAGTTCGGCCGCACCTCCATCACCCTGACCTGTGAAGTGCGCAACAAGATCTCCCGCAAAAGCATTCTGACGGTCGAGAAAATGGTCTTCGTCAACCTCGGTGAAGATGGGCAGCCTGCACCTCACGGCCGCACCGAGATCAAGTACGTGAAGGATCAGTTTCAGGACGACGGCCTTCCCGAGTAACCACGCCGCGGTTTGATTTGCTTTACCAAATCATTCCGCATGGATCGTTGCGCGGCGCGCTCATCACTCAGGACCACACCCTGTAGAGAGAGCCCGTGGATGAAAGTGTTTAATTCGATTGCGCAGATTCATCCCTCATTGAGTGAGAAGGGTCATTTCCCGGCCCATCAAGCTGAGAAGACGCCTCTGGTGGAGGGGGTTGGCAAGCGCAACCTGACGCTCCTGCGTGATAACCAGGGACGGGTGGAGGTGATTTTATCGGCACCGCCCGTCACGAGCTTGGTGCTCAGTGGTGGTGGGGCCAAGGGCATCGCTTTTTCGGGGGTGGTGCAGGCACTTGAGGGCGCCGGACAGCTGCAAGGTATCCAATCGACCTCCGGCTCATCTGCTGGTGCGATTTCAGCGGCGCTGATTGCCAGCGGAATGAGGGCTGCGGCGTTCGACAGGTTGTCGGACAGCATCAATTTGCCAAGCCTGTTGAACAGCAGCGATGCCGTGACGGCCTGGATGCAAGAGGCCAGTACGGCACTTGGCAAACTCACTGGCCGCTTGCCCGGCTCCGTCGGCGCGGTTTCTCAGTTGTTGATGACCTTGCTGCCGCGCTTGCAGACTGAAGCCTTGCCCCTGGAAGATTTGATCCGCAACGAGTCGCGCCAGTCGATTCTTGGCCACATCGCGCAAACCCCTGGGGAAACCCGACCCGCCGAAGTCATCGACATTGCTGACAAACTGAGTGCCGGTGGCGGCCCCACGTTTGGTGATCTCGAGGTGTTGAGCCGGCATATTCCTGCGATCAAGCAACTCAATATCACGAGCACCGGCATGTTTGCCGGCCGCCCGCAGTTGGTGGTGTTCAATGCCAGTCTGACCCCGCAGATGGACATTGCCAGGGCGGCGCATATTTCGGGTGCGCTGCCGATGGTGTTCAAAAAGCCGGTGGAGCAAGGTCATGGTTTCCAGGCGTCAGCTGAAACCACCGCGTTCAAAGACGGCGGCTTGCTGCTCAATACCCCGGCGCCAGGCGTGGTGGAAAGGTTATTTCCTGACAGCCCCTTGAACAAATCTGAATCGTTGATCGTCAAGTTCGAGGCTGGCATCACTGATGCGCCAGTGCGCAGTAGGCGTTTTTTCAGCCGTGTGGCCGACCGCATTACAGGCGTTGCGCATTCGGCCGCTGGCGCCTTTCAAGATAAAAAGCTCGAAGCGTTTGCCGATCAGATTGTGACATTGCCCCTCAAGACCGAAAAAGGTGACTTTCGTGGCCTGCTCACGGGCACAGTCAACTTCACTATGCTGCATGAGCAGAAGCAACACCTGCAGGCAAAGGCGCGTCAAGCGGTGGAGGCACATTTGGAGCGTCGCACCACGGCACTTGAGCATCACGCGTTCCATTCGCTGGATGAGGCAGTGCTGGCCATGGATGATGAAATGCTCGCCAGTGTGCAACCGACGCTGCACAAGGACCCGGCCGCTGCTGATGTCCTCATGTTTCGAAAGAGCGCGCAGCAGGTGTTGAAAACCCTGGATGACGCGATTGGCGAGGCCAATCAGTCACAGGCCGCGTTGGTGTTCACGCCGAAAATATCAACGGCATTGCGTAATCTGAATGCGCTCGCCAAAAGGCCTGAGCAGATCGATTGGTTGGCGCGGCGCCTCAATGTTACAGGCCAGCGCAATTTCCAGCAGTTGCTGCAAGTGGCGGCCAGACAGATCGCAAGCGATGCAGTGCCGATGTCCAACGTCATCGGCGGCGCTGTCGCCGAGATGAAACTGCGTGACATAGCGATGAAGGCTGAGAACTTCACACGGGAAGTCATTTATCCCTCGTTGTTTCGGCTGGGCCAACCCGAGTCCAACGTGGAACTGTTGCACCGCGCAGCTCAAGACATAGCGTGGGCGAACACGCCCGCCGAATTCAACCGGGTGCTCGATACCCTCAGTGGCAGCTACAAAGCGCGTAACAAACCCTGGGACAAGGCGTCCGGCTCGACCACTGTGGAGATGGCAAAGGCCTGGCGTGTGCAGGTTTAGTTGCTTGGCCATTGAACAGCCACTGTGGCGGCGTGTCGTAGCTACAAGCACCCCTTGGACTCTGGATAATCATGGCCACTGACGAATCAGGCAAAACCCCTAATCTGTCGCAGGAAGAGCAACAGGACGTCGACAAAAACCAACCGCCCCGTGCGGCGGTGCTGCATGAAATCATCCGCACTCAGGGCGACCAGGAGCTGGAGCGCAATGTGGCTGCGTTGTGGTGGTCGGCGTTGGCTGCTGGCCTGACAATGGGCCTTTCATTGATGGCGATGGGGCTACTCAATTCGCGCCTGCCGGACGGCGAAGGATTCAAGGTTATTGCCAGCTTCGGCTACTGCGCGGGCTTCCTGGCGGTCATTTTGGCGCGCCAGCAACTGTTCACCGAAAACACGCTGACCGCTGTGCTGCCCGTGATGAGCAAGCCCACCCTCGGCAACGCGGGGCGCCTGTTAAGGCTATGGACCGTGGTGCTGGTGGGCAACCTGTGTGGCACTTTGCTGGTGGCTTACGTGATGTTGCACCTGCCGATCTTTGACACCAAGACCGACATGGCCTTCCTCGACATTGGGCGCAAGGTCATGGAAAACGATGCCGGCCAGATGTTTGCCAAGGGCATCATCTCCGGCTGGATGATAGCCACCATGGTCTGGATGATCCCCTCCATGGAAAGCGCCAAGATGTTCATCATTATCCTGATCACCTATCTCATGGCGCTGGGGGACTTCACTCACATCGTCGTGGGTTCGGCAGAGGTCTCGTATCTGGTATTTGCAGGCGAGTTGCCGTGGAAGGATTTCTGGTTGGTGTTTGCCGGGCCGACCCTGGCCGGCAACATCATTGGTGGCAGCTTTATCTTTGCGCTGATCAGTCACGCGCAGATTCGCAGCGAAGGCAGCCTGGCGGGCAAGAAAGCTGCGGACCCGAGGCATCCGCAGCAGATCAACAAGGATCAGTGAGCGTCAGGCGTAGCCTGGGGCTCGTCACGTAGAACCTTTCCAGGCGCTACGGTTCATAGCGGTAGGGTGCGGCCAGATGTTTTTAGTGCTAAAACTCTAATCGCTGTTTAAAACTAAAAAAGGAATGAGTCATGACGGTCGCTTTCTGGTGTGTGTTGATCGCAATTTTTCTGCCTTACCTGTGTACCGGCGTGGCCAAGTTCAGCGGCGGAAAGTTTCGGCCGCGCCACAATCACGACCCGCGTGCATTCCTCGAGACGCTCGAGGGGGTTGCCAAGCGAGCCCACAGTGCACAACTCAACAGCTTTGAAGTCACCCCGGCATTTGCGGCGGCGGTCATTGTCGCGCACCTGGCCGGCACGGCTGAATTGGTGACCATTAACGTGCTGGCCGTGCTGTTTATCACCAGCCGCTTGTTGTACATCATTTGCTACCTGGCGGACTGGGCAATGCTGCGCTCGGTGGTGTGGGCGGTGGGCATGGCGTTGATTGCGAGCTTCTTCTTTATCTCGATCTAACGTTTGACGCGAATCCTCCTGTGGGAGCGAGCAAATCCGCTCCCACATCTTCAGTGTCTGTCAGCTTCCGACAGGTGCATCCGGCACTTGCGGCAACGCTGCGCCCTTGGGCCACAGCATCCAGATCTGGCCTTGCTGTTTCATATTGCCCGCCAGTTCACCGGCTGCATCGCCGGTGCCCCAGAACAGGTCCGCGCGCACTTCACCGGTGATTGCACCGCCGGTGTCCTGTGCGGCCACGGGTCTCGTGATCGGCGAGCCATCCGGCTTGGTGGTCGACAGCCACAACAGAGTGCCCAACGGAATCACCTTGCGATCCACTGCTACGCTGTAGCCAGGGGTCAACGGCACGTTCAAGGAGCCGCGCGGGCCTTCATTGCTATCGGGGCGGGCGCTGAAGAACACATAGCTCGGGTTACTCGCCAGCAGTTCCGGAATACGCTGCGGATGCGCCTTGGCCCAGGCGCTGATGGCACCCATGGTCACGTCTTCTTTCTTCAACTCGCCTTGCTCCACCAGCCAGCGACCGATCGGGCGGTAAGGGTAGCCATTCTGGTCGCCATAACCGACACGAAGTTGGCGTCCGCCCGCCAGTTGAATCCGGCCCGAGCCCTGGATTTGCAGGAATTGCAGGTCCATCGGGTCTGTCAGCCAGGCAATCGGTTTGGCGGTTGAACCCTGGCCGTTGATGGCGCTGGCATCGTCATAGGGCTTGAGTACGCGACCTTCCAGACGACCGCGCAGGCGCTTGCCCTTGAGCTCGGGGTAGATGCTTTCCAGGTTGACGATGATCAGGTCGTCCGGCACGCCGTACACCGGCACGTTGGCTTTGGCGGTCTTGGTCAGGCTGCCGGGGTAGACCGGTTCGTAGTAGCCAGTGATCAAACCGTTCGGGGTGTTGTCGGCCGAGCGCAGGCCGAACACATCCAGGCGCTCTTTTAGAAACCCGCGCACTGCCACTGCGTTGCTCGGGACCGTGGCGGCTGCCGCACAGGTCGCGCCCCATACCGGGTCTGCCTTGAGGCGTTGGCAGGCGCTGCGCCAGGATTCAAAACCGGCCAGCAGGTCGCTGTCGGATACTGTCGGCAAGGCTTCCCACGGCGCACTGACATAGGTGGCGACGGCGTGAGGCTTGGAAGTTTCATCCTTGGCTGTTTCTTTGCCCGCGTCGCAGCCGGCCAGCAGCGCGATCATCGGTAGAGCCCACGCCAGGCGGCGGCTCCAGGGTTTCAAGCTGACATTCATACAAACAATTCCTGAAGCGATTGCCCGCGTCGCAGCGCTTTTGGGCAACCCTTATTAATAATAGGGCTATTGGTCTTTGCGGGCGGGGCGAGGATACTGGCCGCCGTTTCCCGCGACCTCGAAGCCACCATGACTTTTAAAAGACTGACCGTTGTACTGCTGGCCTGCCTGACACTGTCCGCCTGTGGCGGCGTTGATCCGAATTCGCCGCTGGGCCAGCGCAAGGCGATCTTCAAGCAGATGCTCAAGACCGGCGAAGACCTGGGCGGCATGTTGCGTGGGCGCATCCCGTTCGACGGCGCTAAGTTTGCCGAAGGTGCGGTCAAGCTGGATGCATTGTCCCATGAGCCGTGGAAGCATTTCCCGAGCGTGCGCGAAGAAGATCACACCAGCGCCAAGGACGATGTCTGGCAGAAACAGGCGCAATTCCAGCAATTGGCCCGCGACCTTGAGGCGGCCACCGGTGAATTGGTGACCGCCAGCCAAGTGCAGCCTTACAAGGCGAGCAACCTGGGGCCTGCTGTGCAAAAAGTTGAAGATGCCTGCAGCGCCTGCCATAAACAGTTCCGGGACCACTGATCGGTTTTACTGGTCTAGCTCCTCCACGGCATCCTGCAGTTCCTTGCGGGATTCGGCGAGCTTGTCCTTACGTTTGTTGATCTTGTCCGCGTCGCCTTTTCTCATGGCCTTGTCCAGATCGGCCTGACGGCGGCTGACCTCATGCTTGGCGTCGAGCACCTTGTTTTCCCGCTCCTTTTTCAGGGATGCGTCGGTGCAGTTGGCGGTCACTTCGCTCAGGGCTTTTTCCAGGCCGGCTTGTTGCGCACTGTTGCCGTGGGCCTTGGCCTGTTCGATCTGGGTGCTGATGGCTTGGCGCTTGGCGGCGCAGCCGGTGAGCTGCGGTGCTTCCTCCGCAGCCAGTAGCGGAGTGGTCATGAAGCTTGCGACGGTCAACAGGGCAAGCGGTGCTAGAAATTTCATGTGGGACTCCAAGGTCGCAATCTGGTGGCCGGCTGGGGTCTAAAACCCGTCGATGCCGGCCGCGCGTAATGTGTCTGCCAAGGCCTGTACTTGCGGGTCGCGGAAAAAGGCGCTCAATTGCGCTGCGCGGCCCGGGCCGATGCCGTCGATGGCCAGCCAGGCTTGGGTATCTCTGGCGACCAGCGTCTGCCAGTCGCCTTCCAGGTTGTTACGTGCCGCAGGCGGTACACCCAAGGCTTTGAGCCATTGTGCGAAGGGCCGTTGCCGCGCGCTGTGAAGGCTTTTGAGCACTCGCGCACGGCTGCGATCACCGAAGCCATCAATGTTAGCAAGCTCTGCCGCATCCAGGGTCAACCAATCGAGAAAGCCTGCGATTAGACCGGCCTGGATTAATACGTTCCAGGTCTCGCGGCCGATGTGTGGCAAAGCGAGGCCCTCGTTGCCGCTCAGCCAGGTAAGGCGTGCCAGCAATTGTTCTTCACAACCGGGGTCCAGTTGCCAGCAGCTCAACGCGTGGAATTTTCCTGGGTTGGGCACTGGCAGCTCCGCCCTTGTGGTGTTGCGCAGAATGACCTCATCCAACCGAGGAATGACTTGGCCCGCCAGGCTGATCGAAACCTGGTCACCGGGGCGGATATCCAGCGCTTGCCAACGCTTCAATGAGCCCACGCTTACCCGGCTGATCTGCCGGTCATCCAATCGCACCGGTTCCAACGCCAGCATCGGGGTCACGCGCCCGGTGCGGCCGATCTTGAATTGCACGTTACGCACCAGCGCCAAGGCCTTGGCCGCCGGGTACTTCCAGGCAACCGCCCAGTAGGGCGCGCTGGCCTGCCAGCGATCGGCGGGTGCGCGCTGCGCCTGGTGCAACACCACCCCATCGCTGGCGAACGGCAGAGGGTGGTTGTACCAATAGGCGCGCCAGTGCGTGGCTTCGTTGGTGTCGCGGATGGGCTGGCTGTAGCGCCGGCTATCGGTGAAACCCCAGCTTGCCAGCGTGGCCAGGCGCTCGCTGAACCCTGCCGGCCCCTCAGGCCAGGCCCAGACGAACAGACCAATGCCGGCGGCGTCGGTGTCGCTTAATCGTTTGCGGTTCATCAGCCCGGCCACCTTGCTGCGGGCATTAAGCCCTCCGCTTGCCGATTGCACATGGTCGTCGAGGTGCCAATAAAGTTCGCCTTGCAGCACCACGTCGATGGGCTCTGGCAATTGCTGGACAATGCTGGGGATTTTGCGCGCGGAGGCAGACCAGTCGTGGCCCTTGACGCCATCGCCTCGGCTGATGACTTGACTCAGGCGCCCCTGGCGATACACCACAGTCACTGCAACACCGTCTACCTTGGGTTGAATCCATACATCCTCGCGCTTACCCAGCCAGCGACCGACGGCCTGTTCATCCAGCAGTTTCTCCAGACCGGTATGGGCAACGGGGTGAGGCAGGGTGCCGCGTGAACTCGCGAGAGGGTTGTCGGGCGTCGCAGTGGGCTCGGGAAAGCACCGACGCCAGTGAGCCAATCGCTGGCGCGCCTGGTCGTAAAGTTCATCAAAGACCGGGGATTGGCCAAGCCGGTGGTAGCTGTCATCCCACTGGCGGATCTGTTCGGCCAAGGTGTCGACCTGCGAGCGGGCTTCGTCCGGGCAGCCTTCGGCCCACACCCAGAAGGGTAGTGCGCTGAGTAAAAGGGCAAATAATGAACGCATCATGAGCATCCTTGCTCGGAAAGGGTGCCCAGCCTAAATGATCCGCGCGGGCACAAAAAAGCCCCGGCAGTGCGAGGCTTTTTACTGGGTGTTTCTATTTACTTGAACAGCCCGCCCAGGGCTTTCACTGCGTCGGGCTTATCGGCCTTGGCCTCTTGGTTTTGCTGCTTGGCGTCGGCTTTGGCTTGGGCTTCAGAGAGTTTGTTGCAACCTTTGTTGATCTGGTCCTGCGCGGCTTTGAAAGCCTTCACTTTCATCTTGTCCTTTTGGGCTTCGGCGGCATCGATCTTGGTTTGCAGGTCTGCAGATTGCTTCTGGCAGTCGCCGGAATTGCCGCCACCCAGTTGGGAGCCCAGGGCGCCACTCAGTGCGCTCAGGTCGGCGGCGTTTACTGGCAGGGCGAACAGGCTGAGCAGAAGAGCGGCAGGGGCGAGCGTGGAGATGCGCATGAAAAACCTCAATGTTCGATTGCCTGCGCACGTGTCTATCCCGGGCTGGCGCAGGGCAATATCCAAATAAGGTAGGGGGCCCGAGAGGGCGCGGATTCTAGAGCGCCATCATTGTGCCTTCAAGATTTGGATCCAAAAAATGTGAAAGTCATCGCGCGAGTTGCCGCGCAATAAAAGGCCCCGCCGGGCAAACCCGGCAGGGCTTTTGTGTACCGGCAGCGATTACAGGCCGGCGGCAGTCCGCAGGTCGTTGGCGCGGTCGGTTTTTTCCCAGGTGAAGGTGGTGAAGGTGTCGTCGCCGACAGTCTTCTGCGCAGGGGTACGACCGAAGTGGCCGTAGGCTGCGGTTTCCTGGTACATCGGGTGCAGCAGGTCGAGCATGGTGGTGATCGCGTAAGGGCGCAGGTCGAAGATCTCACGCACCAGTTTCACGATCTTGTCATCGCCGATCTTGCCGGTGCCGAAGGTATTCAGCGAGATCGACGTAGGCTGGGCCACGCCGATAGCGTAGGAAACCTGGATCTCGCAACGCTCGGCCAGGCCGGCAGCGACGATGTTCTTGGCCACGTAACGACCGGCGTAGGCCGCCGAACGGTCAACCTTGGAAGGGTCTTTGCCCGAGAACGCGCCACCGCCGTGACGGGCCATGCCGCCGTAGCTGTCGACGATGATCTTGCGACCGGTCAAGCCGCAGTCGCCTACCGGGCCACCGATGATGAACTGGCCAGTCGGGTTGATGTGGAACTGGGTGTCTTTGCTGAGCAGTTCGGCAGGCAGCACGTGCTTGACGATCAGCTCCATCACGCCTTCGCGCAGGTCAGCATAGGACACGTCCGGGTTGTGCTGGGTCGACAGAACCACAGCGTCGATACCGACGACTTTGCCGCCCTCATAACGGCAGGTCACCTGGGACTTGGCATCCGGACGCAACCAAGGCAGCAGGCCGGATTTACGCGCTTCGGCCTGGCGCTGCACCAGTTGGTGCGAGAAGGTGATCGGTGCTGGCATCAGCACGTCGGTTTCGTTGCTGGCGTAACCGAACATCAGGCCCTGGTCGCCGGCGCCCTGGTCTTCCGGCTTGGCACGGTCGACACCCTGGTTGATGTCCGGGGACTGCTTGCCGATGATGTTCATCACGCCGCAGGTCGCGCCGTCGAAGCCGACGTCGGAGCTGTTGTAGCCGATGTCGGTGATCACGTCACGAACGATCTGCTCAAGGTCAACCCAGGCAGTGGTGGTCACTTCGCCAGCGATGATCGCTACACCGGTTTTCACCAGAGTCTCGCACGCCACACGGGCGAACTTGTCTTCAGCAATGATGGCGTCCAGCACCGCGTCAGAAATCTGGTCGGCGATTTTGTCCGGATGCCCTTCAGACACGGACTCGGAGGTGAAAAGGGAGTATTCGCTCATCTCGATGTTTTCCTGATTTTACCGATGGTGAGTGTCGCCAGCCGGCCGCTGAAAATGGCGGACCTGGATCTGGAAACCATTACGTAAACCTACATAGAGGCTTTCCCCGGGAACGAGTCCCGCAGCGGTGGCCCAACGGGCCAGATCGTCCTGTTCAAAACCCAACCAGAGATCACCGCAGGCCTCCCTGGCCCAATTCTGGTTGTGGCTGCATAAATCCGTAACCAATAGGCTACCGCCGGGGTGCAGCAACCCGGCCATTTGTTTGAGCGCGTCGGCGGGGGCGGCGAAATGGTGCAAGACCATGTTCAACACCACGCAGTCGGCTTTAATCGCTGTGCTATTCAATGCATCAGCCAGTTGCAGGCGGACATTGCCCAGTGCCTCGCGCTCGCAGAGCTGGCGCGCCAGTTCGAGCATCGCCGGGCTGTTGTCCAGCGCCGTGACCTGGTGAAAACGCCGCGCCAGTTCCGGCAGGAAACCGCCATCGCCTGGGCCGACTTCGAGTGCTGTGGCCTCATCACTGAAGCTCAGCTTGTCGAGCAGCGCCAGTACGCTGTCGCGGTATTGGGCAAGGCCGGCAATCAGGTCTTGCTGGGCGCGAAACTTGTCGGCAACCCGTGCGAAAAAATCCTGGCTCGCGGCAGCCCGCTGCCCGTGGACCTGGCCGATGCGGGACTGCACATCCCCCGGCAGCTCCAGGCTGTCCACTTCTTCAAGCAGGGCGGCGTGCAGCTTGCCACCGAGCAGTTCGGTGTGGGGCAGGGCGCGGCGGTAGAAAATCGCATTGCCTTCGCGGCGGGTGGCTACCAGGTCGGCTTGGGCCAATACCTTCAAGTGGTGACTCATGCCGGACTGGCCAATGGCGAAGATCTGCGCCAGTTCCAGTACGCCAAAGGAATCGTTGGTCAGCGCGCGCAATACATTCAAACGCAGAGGATCGCCGGCGGCCTTGCACAAGGCTGCCAGTTCATCGCCGTCGTCGGGGCGCAGTGAGGGCATCGGTAGATTCATAAGGCCAGCAGTCTAGTGATGGCTGGATAACCCTGCAAGGCCAATATCAAAAAGTTTTGATATTGGTCGATAAGTGGTGGTTACAAGCAGCCGCTATAACCTTTAGACGAACCGGTTAAAGGTTTATGCAGGGGATTGGCGTCCAAAGCACAGGAAAAACCGCCCAAGTGACTATCTGTCATTGCCCGCAAGCGGTGGCTGAGGGAAAATGCCGGTCCTTTTTTCCGTTTCTTTATATTCAAACCTCAGGAGATCAGCGATGCCCAGCCGTCGTGAGCGTGCCAACGCCATTCGTGCCCTCAGCATGGATGCCGTGCAAAAAGCCAACAGCGGCCATCCCGGTGCCCCGATGGGCATGGCGGATATCGCCGAGGTACTTTGGCGTGATTACCTGAAACACAACCCGAGCAACCCGTCGTTCGCCGACCGTGACCGCTTCGTGCTGTCCAACGGCCATGGCTCGATGCTGATCTACTCGCTGCTGCACCTGACCGGCTACGACGTCACCATCGACGATCTGAAAAGCTTCCGCCAGTTGCACAGCCGCACCCCGGGCCACCCGGAGTTCGGCTACACCCCAGGCGTCGAAACCACCACCGGTCCCCTGGGCCAAGGCCTGGCCAATGCCGTAGGTTTCGCACTGGCTGAAAAAGTCCTGGGCGCGCAATTCAACCGCCCTGGTCACGACATCGTTGATCACCACACCTACGTGTTCCTGGGTGATGGCTGCATGATGGAAGGCATTTCCCACGAAGTCGCTTCCCTGGCCGGTACCCTGGGCCTGGGCAAGCTGATCGCTTTCTACGATGACAACGGTATCTCCATCGACGGCGAAGTCGAAGGCTGGTTCACCGATGACACCCCTAAGCGTTTCGAAGCCTACAACTGGCAGGTGATCCGCAATGTCGACGGCCACGATCCGGAAGAGATCAAGACTGCCATCGACACCGCTCGCAAGAGCGCGCAGCCGACCCTGATCTGCTGCAAGACCACCATCGGCTTCGGTTCGCCGAACAAGCAAGGTAAAGAAGACTGCCACGGCGCCCCACTGGGTGACGCGGAAATCGCCCTGACCCGTGAGGCGCTGAAGTGGAACCACGGCCCGTTCGACATCCCGGCCGACATTTACGCCGAATGGGATGCCAAGGAAAAAGGCCTGGCCGCCGAAGCCGAATGGGACCAGCGTTTCGCTGCCTACTCTGCCGAATTCCCAGAGCTGGCCAATGAGCTGGTTCGTCGCCTCGCTGGCGACCTGCCTGCCGACTTCTCGGAAAAAGCCTCGGCCTACATCGCCGAAGTTGCGGCCAAGGGCGAGACCATCGCCAGCCGTAAAGCCAGCCAGAACACCCTCAACGCCTTTGGCCCGCTGCTGCCTGAGTTCCTCGGCGGTTCGGCTGACCTGGCCGGTTCCAACCTGACCCTGTGGAAAGGCTGCAAAGGTGTCTCGGCTGAAGACGCCAGCGGCAACTACATGTACTACGGCGTGCGCGAGTTCGGCATGAGCGCCATCATGAACGGCGTGTCCCTGCACGGCGGCCTGGTGCCTTACGGCGCGACCTTCCTGATGTTCATGGAGTACGCGCGCAACGCCGTACGTATGGCAGCGCTGATGAAGAAGCGTGTGATCCATGTGTACACCCATGACTCCATCGGCCTGGGCGAAGACGGCCCGACGCACCAGCCGGTCGAGCAACTGACCAGCCTGCGCACCACGCCGAACCTGGATTGCTGGCGCCCAGCCGACGCCGTCGAATCCGCCGTGGCCTGGAAGCACGCGATCGAGCGTAAGGACGGCCCTTCGGCGCTGATCTTCTCGCGTCAGAACCTGCAGCACCAAGTGCGTACCGACGCGCAGATCGCCGACATCAGCCGTGGTGGCTACGTGCTCAAGGACTGCATTGGCGAGCCGGAGCTGATCCTGATCTCCACTGGTTCCGAAGTGGGCCTGACCGTTCAGGCCTACGACAAGCTGACCGAGCAAGGCCGCAACGTACGCGTCGTGTCCATGCCGTGCACCAGCGTGTTCGAAGCCCAGGACGCGGGCTACAAGCAGTCGGTATTGCCGTTGCAGGTCAGCGCGCGTATCGCTATCGAAGCGGCGCACGCCGACTACTGGTACAAATACGTGGGCCTGGAAGGCCGCGTGATCGGCATGACCACCTACGGTGAGTCGGCGCCGGCGCCAGCATTGTTCGAAGAGTTTGGCTTTACCCTGGAAAACATCCTGGGTCAGGCTGAAGAGCTGCTGGAAGACTAAGGCTGTAGATTGAGGTGGCTGTACTGACCTCTTCGCGAGCAAGCCCGCTCCCACATTGGAGTGCAATCTAATGTGGGAGCGGGCTTGCTCGCGAAGGCGGCGGCACATTCACCCCATTACCCACGGTAATCGAGAACCCCATGCCCCAACCGCGTCCCTACAAAGTTGCACTCAACGGCTACGGCCGCATTGGTCGTTGCGTCTTGCGTGCGCTGTTCGAGCGAGGGGCGGCAGCCGGGTTTGAAATTGTCGCGATCAATGATCTGGCCGACATGGCCAGCATCGAATACCTGACACGCTTTGACTCCACCCACGGCCGGTTCCCCGGCGAAGTGCGGGTTGAGGGCGACTGTCTGCATATTAATGGTAGCTGCGTGCAAGTCTTGCGCAGTGCCACCCCCGAAGGTATCGACTGGAAAGCGCTGGGCGTCGACCTGGTGCTGGAATGCTCCGGTGTCTATCACACCCGCGCCGACGGCCAGCGTTTTATCGACGCCGGCGCACCGCGTGTACTGTTTTCCCAGCCGATGGCCAGTGAGGCGGACGTGGATGCCACCATCGTCTACGGCATCAACCAGGATTGCCTGACCGGCGCCGAGTTGCTGGTGTCCAACGCCTCCTGCACCACCAACTGCAGCGTGCCGCTGTTGCGCCTGCTGGATCAGGCGATTGGCCTGGATTACGTGTCGATCACCACGATTCACTCGGCGATGAACGACCAGCCTGTGATCGACGCCTATCATCACGAAGACTTGCGCCGCACGCGTTCGGCGTTTCAATCAGTGATTCCGGTGTCTACAGGCCTGGCGCGCGGAATCGAGCGACTGCTACCGGAACTTGCCGGGCGAATCCAGGCCAAAGCCGTACGGGTGCCGACGGTGAACGTGTCCTGTCTGGATATCACGATGCAGACCGTCAGCGACACCGATGCGACGCAGGTCAACCGAATCCTGCGCGACGCCGCCACCAGCGGTCCGCTCAAAGGTTTGTTGGCCTACACCGAGTTGCCCCACGCCAGTTGTGATTTCAATCATGACCCGCATTCGGCGATTGTCGATGCCAGCCAGACCCGCGTTTCCGGCCCCAGGCTGGTAAACATCCTGGCCTGGTTCGACAACGAATGGGGTTTTGCCAACCGAATGCTCGACGTTGCAGAGCACTATCTGCAAATAGCTTCCAAACAACCTCAACAGTAATTCAGGAACTGCGACCCATGACCGTGTTGAAGATGACCGACCTCGATCTGCAAGGTAAGCGCGTACTGATTCGCGAAGACCTCAACGTCCCAGTCAAGGACGGTGTTGTCACCAGCGATGCGCGAATCCTGGCCTCGCTGCCGACCATCAAGCTGGCCCTGGAAAAAGGCGCGGCCGTGATGGTCTGCTCCCACCTGGGTCGCCCGACCGAAGGTGAGTTCTCCGCCGAAAACAGCCTCAAGCCTGTCGCCGATTACCTGAGCAAGGCCCTGGGCCGCGACGTACCGCTGGTGGCTGACTACCTGGGTGGCATCGACGTTAAAGCCGGCGACATCGTACTGTTCGAAAACGTGCGCTTCAACAAAGGCGAGAAAAAGAACAGCGACGAACTGGCCCAGCAATACGCTGCGCTGTGCGACGTGTTCGTGATGGACGCGTTCGGCACTGCCCACCGCGCTGAAGGCTCGACCCACGGCGTGGCCAAGTTCGCCAAGGTCGCCGCTGCTGGCCCGTTGCTGGCTGCCGAACTGGATGCACTGGGCAAGGCGCTGGGGGCTCCGGCGCAACCGATGGCCGCCATCGTGGCGGGCTCCAAGGTGTCCACCAAACTGGACGTGCTCAACAGCCTCAGCGCCATCTGCAACCAGTTGATCGTCGGCGGCGGTATTGCCAACACCTTCCTGGCCGCTGCCGGTCACCCGGTGGGCAAGTCCCTGTACGAGCCGGACCTGCTCGACACCGCCCGCGCCATTGCCGCCAAAGTCAGCGTGCCATTGCCGGTCGACGTGGTGGTTGCCAAGGAGTTTGCTGAAAGCGCCGAAGCCACCGTCAAGCTCATCGCCGATGTAGCCGACGACGATATGATCCTGGACATCGGCCCGCAAACTGCAGCCAATTTCGCTGAGTTGCTGAAGGCTTCGCAGACCATCCTGTGGAACGGTCCGGTTGGCGTGTTCGAATTCGACCAGTTCGGCAACGGCACCCAAGTGCTGGCCAAGGCCATCGCCGAAAGCTCGGCATTTTCCATCGCTGGCGGCGGCGACACCCTGGCCGCCATCGATAAATATGGCGTTGCTGATCAGATCTCCTACATTTCTACCGGTGGCGGCGCATTCCTTGAATTCGTCGAAGGCAAAGTGCTGCCTGCCGTTGAAGTGTTGGAAACCCGAGCCAAAGGTTAAGGCGCGTGATCCGGAAAAGGAGTATTCCCATGATCAAGTCATTGGCGTTGGTGATCGCAGCGGGCCTGCTGGTCGGCTGCGGTAGCACGCCAAGCACGGCGCCTGAGCCTGGAAAGCCTGGAGCGCAGCCGAAAAAAAGCTGCTACCAGGCTGACTGGCAAGCCGAGACCATGCCGGTGATTAACAAGCGAATTGGCAACGAGCGGCTGGAGCAATACGACTCCGCGCCCAACGGTCAGGAACAGGGTTGCCCTTGACGGGTCTGATCAACTTGAGGATTGGCAATGAAAAGCGCTTTCGCCCTGGCAGCCCTGGCCTTGTTGGCCGGCTGCAGTAGCATGGACATGTTTAACAAGGCAGAAACTGCCGATAAGTGGACCACCTGGACCTGCGACAGCAAGGCCGAGGTCAACTGGCGCTTTGCCAACCCGGCTAAATCCGAGGTGGATGTTCGCCTTGGCGGTTCCGCCCAGATCTACCGCCTCAAACAGGACGTGGCCGCCTCGGGCGTGCTGTATGCCAACGACCAATTGGCGTTTCACACAAAAGGTGAGGAAGGCCTGGTTTACTGGGTCGCCACGGATGATTTGATTGGGCGCGGCTGCAAGGCCCAATAGTGAGATCAATGAAAATCAAATGTGGGAGCCGGTGGGTCTGTAATGCATGTGTTAGCTGACACACCGCTTTCGCGAGCAAGCCCGCTCCCACAGTAAATCCGGTTCCAAAGTGACATAAGTTGCGAACCTGACACTGCAATAACGATTCAGCAGGCCAGGCCTACAAAACCTGACCGGCAATAACTTGAATAGCAGCCGCCGCTACGGCAGGCTTGCACGATTAACGACCCTCGACCGGGAGAGACAACACAATGGCACTTATCAGCATGCGTCAAATGCTGGACCACGCAGCCGAGTTCGGCTACGGCGTCCCAGCCTTTAACGTCAACAACCTTGAGCAGATGCGCGCCATCATGGAAGCCGCTGACAAGACCGACTCCCCCGTTATCGTCCAGGCTTCCGCCGGTGCGCGCAAATACGCCGGTGCACCGTTCCTGCGTCACCTGATCCTCGCCGCGATCGAAGAATTCCCGCACATCCCGGTGTGCATGCACCAGGACCACGGCACCAGCCCTGACGTGTGCCAGCGCTCGATCCAACTGGGCTTCAGCTCGGTGATGATGGACGGCTCCCTCGGCGAAGACGGCAAGACCCCAACCGACTACGACTACAACGTACGCGTGACCCAACAAACCGTGGCCATGGCCCACGCCTGCGGCGTGTCGGTTGAAGGCGAACTGGGTTGCCTGGGTTCCCTGGAAACCGGCATGGCCGGCGAAGAAGACGGCATCGGCGCTGAAGGCGTGCTGGATCATAGCCAAATGCTGACCGACCCTGAAGAAGCCGCCGACTTCGTGAAGAAGACCCAAGTTGACGCCCTGGCCATCGCCATCGGCACCAGCCACGGCGCCTACAAGTTCACCAAGCCACCGACCGGCGACGTACTGGCCATCGACCGCATCAAAGAAATCCACAAACGCATCCCCAACACCCACCTGGTGATGCACGGTTCGTCCTCGGTCCCGCAAGAGTGGCTGGCGATCATCAACCAGTACGGCGGCGACATTAAAGAAACCTACGGCGTGCCGGTTGAAGAGATCGTCGAAGGCATCAAGTACGGCGTGCGCAAGGTCAACATCGACACCGACCTGCGCCTGGCCTCCACCGGCGCAATGCGTCGTTTGATGGCGACCAACCCGAGCGAGTTCGACCCACGTAAATTCTTCGGCGCCACCGTGACCGCCATGCGTGATGTGTGTATCGCGCGTTATGAAGCGTTTGGTACGGCGGGTAATGCTTCGAAGATCAAGCCGGTTTCGTTGGAGGCGATGTATCAGCGGTATTTGAAAGGTGAGTTGAACGCTAAGGTGAATTAAGCCTTAGGCATTTAAAAAGAAGCCCGCAGCGATGCGGGCTTTTTTTCGGATGGACTTTATAAAGCGGCGTCAGCTGTATCGAAGCTTCGGTGCTCGATCACCCGGAATACATCACTCACGTCCTGCACCAGAATGCGCGCCGTATTGGCTACGTTGTTCAGGTCGCGTTTGCCAACGTCCGGCAGGCTGGAGCAGGCCATCAGGTTGAGGTGTTCGAGGACGGCGTTGAGACGTTCTCGCAAGCAGGAATGGCGGTCCCGCAACGGGGCGTCGCTGTCGATTAAGAGCAAGGCTGCCCGCGATGGCGGCGTGTCAGTCTCTGAGGATGCCGGCTGATACACCGTCATCGCGGGCAAGCCCGGCTCCCACACGAATCGTTGGCGTATTCAAGAGTGCGAATGATCTGTGGGCTCGTTAGGACTAGGCCTACAAGACAGGAGTCGATGCTTACTCGTGATCAATATCCAATTTAGCAAACGTCACCCGCGCGCCTTCCTTGGTATTCCCACTGTTGTCCTGCACGTACGCCCCAGCCTTGAAGTACAACGGCTTTGACCCCCACGCCGCACCAATGCGTTCATTCCACTCTCCATCCGCCGCATACACACTTAGCAGCCCGGCTTTGTTGAGGTTGATCACATAGGTAAAGCTCTTCTCCAGCGGCACATTCGACGCGACGGTAATCACCCGACTTTCACCGTCATCCGGGCGCATGCGCACCTTGGCGACGATGTTGCCGGTCTGGGTTTTTTCCTTGAATTGGTACTCCAGCTTGATCAGCGGTTTCTGGCTGTCATAGGCATGGATCTGCCCGATCACTATCTTGCCGGTGGACGGTACCTGATTGACGGCCAGGGTGGCGCGCAGAAAGTTGTCCGCATCCGGATAGGTCCAGTTGCGCAGGCGCCCGTCGGCGTAGGTTTCGCGCAATTCGCTGCGCGGGTAAACGGCGTTTTCGGTGCGGGTACCGGTCACGGGTGTCCAGAATTGCACGCTGCTGCCTTCGGCCTGGAAATATTGGTCCTTGAATCCGCTCATCAGTTTGGAGGTTTCGATGGTGGCAGGCGGGGAGCCGACAGGAATGCTGAGGTTCCAGGTGGAAAGGTCAATCATGGCGTAGGCCTTTTTACAGAGAGGTGTAGGCTATGGCCCTTGGGCCAGACAAGTTCTTTATAGGTGGTGTTAACCGTCTTGTTAAATATTTTTGGCGATTTATTGGCGTCAACCAAGCGTCAAAAAGCCATGTCTCCCATGACCCGCGGGCTCCAGACACTGACCGTTAGTCGGCTTCCTGAAAATTGGCGCAATGATGGCACTGCTGTTACTTCTGATTTTTCGGAACCGAGGATAGAGTGAGGCCTCATTGTTTGTCCGGGTTTTTTCCCAGAAGTGACCGGAGCAGCTCCTAAGGAAGATTCGTAGCATGGAATGCGCTCCACACCACGGCGATGGCAATTCAGTTCTCTTGGTGGTCGATGACTATCCGGAAAACCTGATCAGCATGCGTGCACTTTTACAGCGTGACGATTGGAAGGTCGTCACTGCGAGCTCCGGCTTAGAGGCCTTGGAGTTGTTGCTGGCGCACGAAGTCGACCTGGTGTTGCTGGATGTGATGATGCCCGGCATGGATGGCTTTGAAGTGGCCCGCCTGATGCGCGGCAGCCAGCGTACGCAGATGACGCCGATCATCTTCCTCAGTGCCAACGCCCAATCTCCCGCCGCAGTGCTGGAGGGCTACGCCAGTGGCGCCATCGATTACCTGTTCAAACCCTTCGACCCGCATATGCTCAAGCCCAAGGTCCAGGCGTTGCTGGAGCATCAGCGCAATCGCCGGGCCTTGCAGCGCCTGAGTCATGATTTGGAGTCCGCTCGCGCCTTTAATGCCTCGGTGTTGGATAACGCCGCCGAAGGCATCCTTGTGGTGAGTGAGGAGGGCGTGATCGAGTACGCCAACCCGGCGATATCACGCTTGCTCAATGCCACGATGGACGAACTGCAGGGCCAGGAGTTCCTGGGGTTCCTGCAAAAACCTCATGTGCCGACCTGGCCGGACTCGCTGATGTATGCCGCTTACCGCCAGAGTGACACCTGGCGCCTGCACGATGCGCTCCTGCGTACCAATCGTGGCCAGCAGGTGCCGGTTGCGTTGTCTTGCGCGCCGTTGCCCGCCGAGCAGAAGGCGATGGTAGTGACGGTGCTGGACATGTCCGAGGTTCGCCACCTGCATCAGCAACTGGAGTTCCAGGCCGTTACGGATCCGTTGACCGGGCTGCTGAACCGGCGCGGTTTCCACCAGGCAGTGGAGAACACCCTGCTGCGCAGCGAGCGAACTGACCAGGCCCTGGTGTTGCTGTACCTGGACCTGGATGGCTTCAAACGGGTCAACGACTCCCTGGGGCATGACGCAGGCGACCGGGTACTGCGTTGGGTGTCGGAGCAATTGCAGCGTTGCCTGCGCTCCTACGACATTCTCGGGCGCATGGGCGGCGATGAATTCACCGCGCTGCTGGAGTTGGAATTCCCAGAACAGGCGGCGAAGATTGCGGAAAAACTGATCGAGCGTGTGTCGATCTGCCATCAGGTGGACGGCCTGGACGTGATGCTCGGCGTCAGTATTGGTATCGCTACTTTTCCGGATTGCGGCTCGGACTTGAATGGCCTGATGCGCGCCGCCGACATCGCCATGTACGAGGCCAAGCGGGCGGGCCGTCAGCAGTATCGCTATTACGACCAGGAAATGAACGGCCGCGCCCGTTCGCGCCTGATGCTGGAAGACAGCGTGCGCACGGCGATACACAACAAGGATTTCATCTTGGTGTATCAGCCTCAGGTGTCCCTGGATGACGGGCGTTTGCGCGGTGTCGAAGCACTGTTGCGCTGGCAGCATCCGAGTGTTGGCGATGTGCCGCCTGGGTTGTTCTTGCCGTTGCTGGAAGAAGCGCGGTTGATCAGCCAACTGAGCGCCTGGATTTACCAGCAGGTCGCCGCCCAGCGTCAGGCATGGCAAGCCAGCTTTGATGATGAGCTGGTGCTGAGCGTGAGCCTGAGCAGTAACCAGTTCAATATGCCCAACCTGGCGACCCAACTGCAGCAGGTACTCGATCGACATGGGTTGCAGGGGCGCCAGCTGGAGGTGGAAATCAGCGAAGAAAGCCTGATGAGTAACCTGGAAGAGTCGACCAAGCAACTGAAGTTGCTGCGCCAGCTCGGTGTGCGCACTGCGCTGGACGATTTTGGTTTAGGCAACTGTTCCCTGGCGCATCTTCGCGATTTAGCGTTCGACACCCTCAAGCTCGACCCGCAATTGGTCGCTCGCTTGCCGGGCTCCGCACGGGATGCGGTGATGGCCCGTAGCATTATCGAGCTATGCGGGCATTTCGATGTGCTGGTGATCGCCGAAGGCGTAGAAACCCAAGAACAGGCTCAATGGCTCAGGGCCAATGGGTGCGCGTTTATCCAGGGCCCATTGGCGGCGCAGCCATTGATGGCCGAGGAAGTCGCCAACTGGTCGCGCGCCCGCGTGCGCTGAATTCGCTACACTGGCGCCCATCCGAACCCTGTTGCAGACCCCATGACCGCGCTGAAGTACCTCCAGGCTTATCCCACCGCTCTCCAAGAGCAAGTGCGCCAGCTGATCGCCAAGGACCAGCTGGGTGCTTACTTGGAGCAACGTTACCCTGAACGCCACGCCGTGCAGAGCGACAAGGCCCTGTACGCCTACGCGTTGGCCTTGAAGCAGGAACACCTGCGTAATGCGCCGGCCATCGACAAAGTGTTGTTCGATAACCGCCTGGACCTGACTCATCGCGCTCTCGGCCTGCACACCACGATCTCGCGGGTGCAGGGCGGCAATTTGAAATCCAAGAAAGAGATCCGCATTGCTGCGCTGTTCAAGGAGGCCGCGCCAGAGTTCCTGCGCATGATCGTGGTACACGAACTGGCCCACTTCAAGGAATCGGACCACAACAAGGCGTTCTACAAACTCTGTGAGTACATGATGCCGGGCTACCACCAGGTGGAATTCGACCTGCGGGTCTACCTCACGTACCGCGACCTGCAGGGCAAACCCTGACCGCACAAGGCGACCGACGATGGATGTGAGCAAGACCAAGAGCAGCTTTTACCGCCGCCTGTATGTGGCCTACCTGATCGACAGTGGGCAGGCGAGCAACGTCCCGGCGCTGACCGACACCACCGGCATGCCCCGGCGCACGGCGCAGGATACGATTGCGGCGTTGGCCGACCTGGATATCGTGTGTGAGTTCGAGCAGGAGGACGGTGCGCGCAATCATGCGGGGCACTATCGGATTCGCAGCTGGGGGGCGATTGATCGGGTTTGGATCGAGGAGAATCTGGCGGTGATCAAGCAGGTGTTGGGGTATCCCTGAAGGTCGGCGCTGTCTGGGCTGACGCCTTCGCGAGCAAGCCCGCACACATTCGACCGCATTCCAAAGGTAGTAACCGGTCAAATGTGGGAGCGGGCTTGCTCGCGAAGAGGCCCTCAAGCGCGCCGCATTCCAATATGTGGAATGTCATCTTCCAAATACTCCTCACCCGCCACCACGAACCCATACCGCTCGTAGTACCCCTGCAAATGCGCCTGGGCTGACAGAAACATCGGCGTCTGCGGCCATATATCGGCAATCCGCTCTAGCGTCTCTTCCATCATCCGATGCCCCAGTCCGGTGCCGCGCGCCACGGGCGCCACAATCACTCGGCCGATCACCACATCGCCGCCCTGGGACTCCGGGTCCAGCAGGCGCAGGTACGCCACGAGTTGATCATCCTGCCAGGCCATCAGGTGGTGGGTGTCGCCCGACAAGTCCTGCCCGTCGAGATCCTGGTAAAGGCATTTTTGCTCCACGACAAAGACCTCGTTGCGCAAGCGCAAGATGGCGTAAAGCTGCTCCTTGCCCAAGTCGTCGTGATGTTTGCAGACCCATTCAACTGTCATGACGTGTTCTCTTATAAATGTCTGTTCCGGATAGTAAGCGCGACCGCCGTGTGTGTCTAAATTCGTTATTTTTGTGAGTGAAATCAAATTGCCATCATTGAGTGCGCTCGGCGCCGGTTTCTTTGTGTAATCTGAGCTACTGTTAGAGCCTCAGGCGCTGCCTGAGCTAAGGCCACCGCCTGCCTGCCTAGGACTTGAGCATGCCGCGATTCTCTCGTGCCGTTGCTTTGATTGGAGTGTTGTTGCTGGCCCAGCCGGCCTTTGCACAGCGTTTGCGCCTGGTAGCGGATGCGTGGCCACCTTTTACTGACGCCACGTTGATCAACGGCGGGCTTGCCACCGATATCGTCAGCACCGCGTTGGCCCGTGCGGGGTATGCCAGTGATTTTGAACAGGTGCCCTGGGCCCGTGCGTTGTTGGGCGTGGGCGATGGGCGCTACGACGTGCTGGTCAACGCCTGGTACGACGATGCCCGCACTCAACTGGGGCAGTTCTCCGGCGAGTACCTGCTCAACCGCGTGCGTTTCATCAAGCGCCGCGACGACCCCATCGATTTCCAGAACCTTGAGCAACTGCACGACTACCCCATCGCTGTGGTGCGCGGGTATGCCTATTCGGCGGCGTTCGATGGGGACGCGCAGTTGCACAAAGTCCCTGTGCATAACTTCGCCATGGCCGTGCGCATGCTCGCGGCGCAGCGGGTTCGGATGACCGTGGAGGATGAATATGTGGCGCGTTTTTACCTTTCCCGGGAGTCGGCACGGGTGCGCGATGCGGTGGAGTTTTTACCCAAGCCGCTGAGTCAAAACAGCCTGCATATTCTGGTCAGCCTGAAAAACCCTGAGCATGCGCAGATTGTCGCCAGCTTTGATCGGGAAATTGCCAGGATGAAGGCGGATGGGAGTTATGCGCGATTGATGAAGCAGCATGGGATGTAGGGCTCTTGCTAGCGAAAGCGGTCTAGGCCGCGCTGGTGTCTTTGATCAGATGCGCCGCCAACGTGCGCAGCGGCCCCAACTGCCGACAAATCAACGCCAACTGCGTCTGCACCAACCGCTGCCCTTCATCAATCTCATCCTGCATCTGCTCCAGATCGGCCGCCAACGCTTCCTCGGCATCGCTTTGAATCGCAATCGGTTGTTTGTTCGCCAGCGCTGTAGCGACTTCATCGATGCTCGCCGCCAAGGTATTACCGGCGCCGTCGATCAGGTGTTCGCGCACCTCGGCCGGCAACTGTGTTTCGCGATGCGCGCCCAGCCCTGACAAGTAACTGAGCAAGGTGTGCGAGAGCACCAGGAAGCGGAAACCCACGTCCGCCTCCTTCCGGAAGTGCCCCGGCTCCATCAGCATGTTCGCCAAGGTGGTGGACAGCGCCGCATCGGCGTTGTGCGCATTGCGACGGGCCAGGCGGTAGGCCAGGTCGTCGCGCTTGCCGGCGGCGTATTGCTGCATGATCTGGCGCAGGTAGATGCTGTTGCAGGTCAGTGTGTTGGCCAGCACCTTGTTCAGGCGTCGGCCCTGCCAGTCCGGCAGGAACAGGAATACCGCCAGGCCCGCAATCAAGCTGCCGAGCAAGGTATCGAACAGGCGTGGCAGGAATAGCCCGTAACCATCACCCACCTGGTTGAAGCAGAACAGCACCATCAGGGTGATGGCGGCCGTGGCCAGCGTGTAGCGGGTAGTACGGTTGATAAAGAACACCAGGCCGGCGGCGATGGCGAACATCGACTGCACCAGGGGGCTCGGGAACAGGTCGAACAGTGCCCAGGCCACAGTGAGGCCGATGGCGGTGCCGATGATCCGTTGGCCGAGCTTGCGCCGTGTCGCGCCGTAGTTGGGCTGGCACACGAACAGCGTGGTGAGGATGATCCAGTAGCCTTGGGAGGCGTGGATGGCATGCAGGGTGCCGTAGCCAATGGTCAACGCCAGGGACAGGCGCAAGGCATGGCGGAACAGCAGTGATGTCGGCGTGAGTTGGGTGCGCAACCGCGTCCACATTTCCTTGAGGTTGCGCGGAGCACGGTCCAGCAGGTTGCTGTCGGTGGCATCAGCCAGCCTGTCGGGGTTACTGGCGTCGCCCAGCAGGCGGTCGAGTGTGGACAGGTTGGCCGCGAGGGCGCGCAACGACCGCAGCAGGCCGCGCCAGGCCGGGTTGCTCTGGATGCGCAGGTGTTCCAGCGACGCATTCAAGTCGCCCAGCGCTTCGGCGAAGCTGTCGTCATAGATGAACGGTTGGCGCAGTTGGATCGACTCGGCGAGGGCCTGACAGGCCTTGCCCTGTTGGCGCAGCAGGCGCTGGCAACGGAACAGCACATCACTGTGGAAGAAGGCTTCGGCCAGCGCGTTGTAAGGGTAGTGGGATGAGCTGGCGCGTTCGTGGATGTCCTGGGCGAGGAAGTACAGCTTCAGGTAACGGCTGACTTTCGAGCCTGGGCGGCCATTGCCCACGCGGTGCAGGATGATTTCCTTCGCCGCATTGAGCGCCGCCACCACCCGGCCGTTTTGCTGGGCCAGTTCCAGGCGTCGCGCCTCTACATCCAGCTGGCGAATCGGTTCAAACAGTGACGACTTGAGCTTGAGGTAACGCCCCAGTTCGCGAAACAGCCGTGCCAGGCTCTGCTGCACCGGCTGGTTGGAAAACAGCGCCTGCCACAGGACTGACAGCACGCCGTACCAGGCGGCGCCGGCCACCAGCAGCAGCGGCTCGTGCCAGAAATCGGAGACGGCGCCACCGCGTTGGTCCACACCGATCATGGTGTACACCGACAAAATCAATGTCGCCGAGGCAATCGCGCCATAACGTTCGCCCAAGGCGCCGAGCATGGTCAGGCAGAAGGTGGCCAGGGCCAGGGAGATCGCGAAAATCCAGGGATAAGGGAACAGCAGTTCCACCGACAGCGCGGCAATGCTGAAACACACCAGCGTCACTGCCAGGGCGTTGAGGCGGCCCTGCCAACTGTCGTCGGTCTCGGCCAGGGCGCTGGCGATAATCCCCAGGAACAGCGGGATCAGCAGCGTCATTTCATCCTGATACCAGCACAACGCCATGCTGCCGGTGAGGGCGATGAACACCCGTATGCTGTAGCTGAATTTATCCAGCGCCCACAGGCGCCGCATGGACTGCTTGAACGAGGTCGATGACATGAAGGCTGGAGTCTTCCGGGACGATGCCGTTAAATTGAGCCAGTAATGACGCCACGGCAAGGGTGGTGATCACATCTGACAGCAAATTATTCACTGGCACACCACATGTTTTACCGCATTGTGTCAGGCATATTGTGCGGCCGCGTAACCTGAGGCCCACGCCCACTGGAAGTTAAAGCCACCCAGGTGACCGGTCACATCCAACACTTCACCAATAAAGTACAAACCGGGGCTTTTCAGCGACTCCATGGTCTTGGAAGACACTTCCCGCGTGTCCACCCCACCCAACGTCACTTCGGCCGTGCGATAGCCCTCGGTGCCCGCCGGCACCAGTTGCCAACTGCCGAGCTTTTGCGCGATATCGGCAATCTCGGCGTGGGTGTACTGCTTCATCGGCTTGGACACAAACCAGGTCTCTGCCAGCAGGTTGGCCATCTTCTTGGTGAAGATCTCGCCCAGCAGGGTTTTCAGCTCGCTGTTAGGGCGCTCGGTCTGTTGCTGTTGCAGCCAACTGTGGGCGTCGTGGTCAGGCAGCAGGTTGATCTCCACCGTGTCGCCGGACTCCCAGTAAGAGGAAATCTGCAGAATCGCCGGCCCGCTCAGGCCGCGGTGGGTAAACAGGATGTTCTCGCGAAAGCTCTGGTCGTTGCAGCTGACCAGGCAATCCACCGAGGTGCCGGACAGCTCTGCGCACAAGTCCTTGAGCTGGTCGGTGATGGTGAACGGCACAAGCCCGGCGCGGGTCGGTAGCAACTCATGACCGAATTGCTTGGCGACTTGATAGCCGAAACCGGTCGCGCCGAGGGTTGGAATCGACAAGCCGCCCGTGGCAATCACCAAAGACTCGCAGCGCAGCTCACCCAGCGTGGTCTGCAACTGGTAACCATTGTCGACTTTGGCAATCTCCTGGATCGACGTGTCCAGGTGCATGCTCACACCGGTCTGGATGCACTCGTCCAGCAGCATCCCGAGAATGTCGCTGGACTTGTTATCGCAGAACAGCTGGCCGAGCTTTTTCTCGTGGTACGGCACGCCGTGCTTGGCCACCAGACCGATAAAATCCCACTGGGTGTAGCGCGCCAGGGCGGACTTGCAGAAGTGCGCGTTGTGCGAAAGAAAATTGGCCGGCTCGGTGTACATATTGGTGAAATTGCAGCGGCCACCGCCGGACATCAGGATCTTCTTGCCGGCCTTGTTCGCATGGTCGATCAGCATCACCTTGCGCCCACGCCCGGCGGCGGTCAGTGCGCACATCAAGCCTGCGGCGCCGGCGCCAATGATCACAACTTCGGTCGAGCGCAAAACGGTGTCCTCGTACATTTTCTGATTTGGAATACAGTCAAATGTGGGAGCGGGCTTGCTCGCGAAGGCGGTGTGTCAGTCATTATATTTTTGACTGATATACCGCCTTCGCGAGCAAGCCCGCACACATCGGATCTCCATTGGACGGGAAAGCTTTACAGGATCCGCACGCGCAACGAACGGCCTTTGATCTTGCCATCATTCAAGCGCTGCAATGCCTGCTTGGCGATCCCGCGCTCCACGGCCACGAACGCCTGGAAATCAAAGATCGCGATCTTGCCAACCTGGGCCCCCGGAATGCCCGCATCACCGGTCAGCGCGCCGAGGATGTCGCCTGGGCGAACCTTGTCTTTGCGCCCGGCAGCAATGCACAGGGTGCTCATCACCGGCAGCAACGGACCACCGCTTTGTGGCTTGAGGTTGTCCAGTTGGTCCCAGTTCAACGGCGACTTCTGCAACTGCTCGATCGCCTGGGCGCGGTGCGCTTCTGACGGTGCAACCAGGCTGATCGCGATGCCGGTCTCACCGGCACGACCGGTACGGCCGACGCGGTGGATGTGGATTTCCGAGTCGCGGGCCAGTTCGACGTTGATCACCATGTCCAGCGAGTCAATGTCCAGGCCACGGGCGGCCACGTCGGTCGCTACCAGCACCGAGGTACTGCGGTTGGCGAACATCGCCAACACTTGGTCACGGTCACGCTGTTCCAGATCGCCATGCAGGCCAACGGCGCTGATGCCCTTGGACGTCAGGTGATCCACGGTTTCCTGCACTTGCTGCTTGGTAAAGCAGAACGCCACGCACGATGCCGGGCGGAAGTGCGCCAGTACCTTGGTCACGGCGTCCATGCGCTCTTCCGGCGAGATCTCGTAGAAACGCTGCTCGATCTGGTCGTCGGAGTGGAAGGCTTCGGCCTTCACTTGTTGCGGCGCCCGCATGAATTTCGAGGCCAACTGCTTGATGCTCACCGGGTAGGTGGCCGAGAACAGTAGGGTCTGGCGGCGCGGCGGGGTCTTGCTGATGATGTCTTCGATGGCGTCGTAGAAGCCCATATCGAGCATGCGGTCGGCTTCGTCGAGAATCAGCGTGTTCAGGCCGTCGAGTACCAGCGAACCCTTGCGCAGGTGCTGCTGGATGCGGCCTGGGGTGCCGACGATGACGTGGGCGCCGTGTTCCAGGGACGCGATCTGTGGGCCGAGGGACACGCCGCCGCACAGGGTCAGCACCTTGATGTTGTCTTCGGCACGGGCCAGGCGACGGATTTCCTTGGCGACCTGGTCGGCCAGCTCACGGGTCGGGCACATCACCAGGGCCTGGCAGCCGAAGTAGCGCGGGTTGATCGGGTTCAACAGGCCGATGCCGAACGCAGCGGTCTTGCCGCTGCCGGTCTTGGCCTGGGCAATCAGGTCCAGCCCTTTGAGGATCACCGGCAAGCTTTGCGCCTGGATCTGCGTCATCTCGACATAACCCAGCGAGTCGAGGTTAGCCAGCATGGCGGCGGACAGGGGCAAAGTATTAAAAGCGGTGGCGATGGTAGTCACGGGACTGGCTCTGCAAAACAAAATGTCGCGCAGTGTAGCAGGCCCCTTTGAGTTTCTTTATATGTTCTCGACGAGGAGCAGGGGGCCAGCGGCAAGTTACGAGCTGCAAGCGGCAAGCTTGAGGCTTACAGCTTGAAGCTTGAAGCTTGCAGCTGCTTCAATGCTCAATATGCTGCTCCGGGCTGGCCACACGTTTGCCGTCTTTTGGCGACAATTGCAGGAAGATCGCCGCCGCCAGCATCGCCATGATGCCCACCGTAAGGAAGGTCAGCTGGAAGGCGCCGAGTACGCTTTCCACACCATCGTTGCCGGTTTCGGCCGTAAATCCACCCAGCAATGCACCGGCGCAGGCCACCCCGAGGCTCAGCGACAGTTGCGCCACCACCGACAGTAAACTGTTGCCGCTGCTGGCCTGGGCGTCATCAAGGTCGATCAACGTAACGGTGTTCATTGCGGTGAATTGCAGGGAGTTGATCGCCCCCAGCACCGCCAGCATCCCCAGCAGCAGCGGGTACGGCGTGTTTTCAGTGACCAGCCCCATGCTCGCCAGCATGATGCCCAGCGCCAGGGTGTTGCCGGTCAGCACGATGCGGTAGCCCAGGCGTTCGATCAGCGGCCGCGCAACGGACTTGGCAAACATCGCCGCCGCCGCCAGAGGCAACATGCTCATCCCGGCTTCCGACGGCGAATAACCCAGCGCCACCTGCAACAGCAGCGGCACCAGGAACGGCAGGGCGCCGCTGCCCAGGCGCGCAAACAGGTTACCGAGAATGCCCACGGCAAAGGTACGGGTCTTGAACAGCACTGGCGAAAACAACGGGTTATCGATATGCCCGGCGCGCAGCCAATAGGCCGCGAGGCAGGCAAGCCCGCCAAACAGCAGCAACATCACGCGCAGGTGCGGCAGGTGCAATTCGCCCAGGCCTTCCATGGCGATGGTGATCAGCACCATCGCGGCGCCAAACAACAGGAAGCCGATCCCATCGAATCGCGTGCGCTCACTGCCGCGCAGGTCGGGGATAAATTTCCACACGGCGTAGCAGCCGATCATGCCCACCGGCAAGTTGATCAAGAAGATCCAGTGCCAGGTCAGGTATTGCACCATCCAGCCGCCCATGGTCGGCCCAAGCAATGGGCCGAGCAGCCCGGGGATGGTAATGAAGCCCATGATGCGTACCAGTTCGGAGCGGGGGTACGCGCGTAACACCACCAACCGTCCAACCGGCAGCATCAGCGCACCGCCCAACCCCTGGATCACCCGCGCACCCACCAGCATGCTCAAGCTGTTGGACAAGGCGCACAGCAGCGAGCCCATGCTGAACAGCATGATTGCGCAGAAGAAGATTTTCTTGGTGCCGAAGCGGTCGGCGATCCAGCCCGAGGCCGGGATCAGCAAGGCGACGGTGAGCATGTAGGCGATCACCACCCCTTGCATGCGCAGCGGGTTTTCCGCGAGGTCCCGTGCCATGGCCGGCAGTGCGGTGTTCAGGATCGTCCCGTCCAGCGACTGCATGAAGAAGGCAATCGCTACCACCCAGGGCAGCCAGCGGGCGGTCTTGGCATCAAGCGGGACGCGGTTCGGCATGGAAAACCTTTTGTTAGCAGGCTATGTGTTGGCGATTATGCGCCATCCGTCGCGCCTTTTCCCACCAGGAAATCCAGCAGTTCGCGGTGCACCGCCACGGCGGCTTCGCTGGATTCGAGGTCGAGCAAATGCCCAGTATGTTCGGCCACAGCAAAGCTGCTGCGCCCCACGTAGTGCTTGAATAGCTGCGCCTCGGCGGCGGGGGTGTATTCGTCCAGCGCGCCATTGAGAAAGTGCACCGGCGTTTCAATCTGCCGGAGTGCCGGCAAGTAGTTGCCATCGCCCAGAGCCAGCACTTGGTGGATATGAAAACGCGCCTGGCGGTATTCGGTGGTCGCCATGCTCGACAGGTGCCGATGGTTGTTGCGCTTGAGCCGAGGTGACAGGTATTTGCCCACGGTTTCATTGAGCAAGTGGCCGACGGCAGACTTGTCATCCGCCTCGATCAGTACGCGCACACGCTCCACATAGTCGAGCATGGCTTGGTTGAGGTTGGGCGCCAGGGCCATCACCACCGAGCTTTCAATGGACGGTGGGTTGTGCGCCAGGGTCAGCAGCGTGGAGATACCGCCCCAGGAGGCTGACACCAGGTGGTTGACGTGAAAGCGTTCGACCAATGCGCGCAGCATGTGCACCTCGTCGTCCTTGGTCACCAAGTCGAGGTCAGTGTTGTGCTCGCGGGAATAGCCGGAGAATGGCAAGTCGAACAGCAACACATTGAAGTGTTCCGCCAGACATTTGCTGGTGCGCGCAAATGAGCGCGTGGTGGACAGCGCGCCATTGACCATCAGCACGGTTTTTTTCTGCGGATTGTTACCTAGCAGCTCGACGTGAACGTTGTAGTGCTTGAACAGCTTTTGTATGACGAAACTTCCATGGTCCATGTCAATGCTCCGGCTTGCCCATACCGGGCAAGTGCATGCAGTACTTCCTGTGGGGTAGCGGTGTGCCACTAACCGTTATAGCGAGGTTTTCTGCGGGCGACAACAGAGCATGCGGGAACACGTGCGGGATGGGATTTGACGGTAGGAAGGGGCAGACCAGACGTGTCTGAAATCAACACAACCCAATGTGGGAGTGGGCTTGCTCGCGAAGGCGGTGGGTCAGTCACCAGTTGTGTTGACTGACACGTCGCCATCGCGGGCAAGCCCGCTCCCACAAGGGGATTGTGTTTACAGGGTCAACGTCAGGCGTTTTACCAAGGCGCCTGGCAATAAGTTGGAGGCGGTGTTGCGCTGGCTATACGTACTCGCCGACAGCAGCAATTCCCTGTCAACGGTCAGCGCTTCCAACTGCGAACCAAGCAGGCTATAGATGCTGTCATCAAACCGCATGGTACTCACCGGCGCCTTGATCTCGCCGTCTTCCACCCAGAAGGTGGCGAAGCGCGTCATGCCGGTCAGGCGTGCCGCCGGCAGGTCCGAGTAGTTCAGGTACCACAGGTTGCTGATGTACAGCCCGGTGCCCAACTGCTTGAGAATATCGGCCTGGGCCAGGCTACCGGCAGCCATCTGCAAGGCGCTGGGCGATTCATCACTGCTCGCGCCATTGGTACTCAAGCCGTATTCGGCAGCGCTGCGTGAGTTGATCAGTTGGCCATCGGCTTTCCCCGCATTGATCAGCGTGACATCGCCGCGTGGGTAACCTTCGGTGGAAAACGCCTGGCTCAGGGAACCGCTGATCTGTTCAGCCACCGTCACCAGCGGGCTCAGGGACTGTTCGCCGGCATACAGCTTTTGCAGCGAGCTGCCCTTGCTGGCGATGGCCTGGGCGGAAAACCCACCCCAGGTGATGATGCTGATGATTTCTTCAATCGCCGCCGGGGCGAGGTAAGCGCGGTATTGTCCAGGTGCCAGCGTGTGCAGTGGGCGGCCGAGGAACTCAAGCTGTTCGCGGGCCTGCTGGAGGCGCGCGGCAAACTCGGCGCTGTCCCAGGTGTGTCCGGCGTAGCTGGCTTTCACCGCTTCGCCATTGGCGTGGAACAGGCTGAAATCGAAGTTGAAACTATTGGCCTGGTGCCAGCCGAAGGCGCCCGACGAACTGGCGAAGCCTCGGCTGATGGGGCCCGACGCATAGAAACCGACCAGGTCGACGCCTTGCGCGGCCCGGCTGATCTCTTCCAGTACCTGAGCCAGTGCCGGCAGCGGTCGGGTGTGTGCGTTGTTGCTTTGCCAGGCGTTGTGGTTCAGCAACAGGTACGGATCCTGGGGCAGCAACGGCAGGGTTTCACGCAGCTGTTTCAGGCCATCGGCCAAGCGTTGGCGGTCCAACTCCGGCTCGCCTGCCAGGGTGATGCCCAGGTCGGCGTGGCGGCCGTCGTTGATCAGTTTCAGGTTGAGGCTGGCCTGTTGCACCTGGCCGGCCTGGCGCACCTTGGCGTGGTTGAAACGCACGAACTCGGACGCTTCATCCGCATAGCCCAGGTGGAATTGTTCGCGGTCGGTGATGGCGTGCTTGAGCCACTCCACCAATGCCTTGAAGTTGTTCATCAGGCGTCTCCCCCAAATACGTCGACATCACTGAATACGCAGGCGGGCGACGCATGGCCGACGCGGATCACCTGGTTGGGTTCGCCTTTGCCGCAGTTCGGCGTGCCCAGGACCTTGAAGGTGCTGGCATCGCCAACCGCACTGAGATTGCGCCAGAAGTTTGCGGAAATAGCCCGGTAGTTGGGGTTCTTCACCACACCTTTCAGCTCACCGTTTTCGATCAATTGGCCCCATTCACAGCCGAACTGGAATTTATTGCGCGCATCGTCGATGGACCATGAACGGTTGGTCGACATCAGGATGCCGTTTTCTATGCCGCCGATCAGTTGTGCAAGGCGCTTGTCGCCAGCTTCGATGTTGAGGTTGGCCATGCGGTCGATGGGCGCACGGTTCCAACTGCTGGCCCGGCTGTTGGCCACGCCTGGCATGCCGGAGCGGTATTGCGACAGCGCCCCGCCCAGCGGTTTGAGCAACCGCCCTTCGCGGATCAGGAACTGCTTGCTGGCGCGGGTGCCGTCGTCGTCATGGCGGTAGCTGGCGAGTTGCTCGGGGATGTCCGGGTCGAACGTTACGTTGAGCAACTTGGAGCCATATTGCAGATGGCCGAAGTCGCCGGCCTTCACAAAGCTGGTGCCGGCGTAATTGCGCTCGTCCCCCAGAATGCGGTCCAGCTCCAGCGGGTGGCCGATGGATTCGTGGATCTGCAGGATCATCTGATCGGGCATCAGCAGCAGGTCGCGCGGGCCGTTGGGGGTGTTCGGTGCGAGCAGCAGTTGCAGGGCTTCGTCGGCGATGCGTGGCGCGGCACCGATCAGGCCGAAGCGGCTGATCACCTCAACGCCGCCTTGCTGGCCGAAGTTGCTGCCGCCCAGGGTGCGGCTCTGGCTGTCGTTGCCGTCATAGGCCGTGACGTTGACGCCGGGGAACACGAAGCGCTGGGCCTGACGCAGTTCGGCGCCCGCGTTGTTGAGGTAGATCTGCTCGACGTGGGTCAGGCCGAGGCTGACTTCCCAGTTCACCAGGCGCTCGTCCTTGGGCACGGCGGCGGATTCGTCACCCAGCAGTTGGTAGCAGTCGCTCAAGGACGGGAAGGGTTGGTTAAGGTCGGGGGACAGGTAGTCCGCCACATCGCTGGAGACGTGCTGGTCGCGCAGGTCGAGCAGCGCGTGGGGCTTGATCAACCGGGCTTGCTGTTCGGCGCGCGCAAGGGCGGCTTGCAGGCCATGCAGGGAAATGTCGTGCGTCGCGGCGTAGGCTTCCACGCCATTGAGACGCACGGTGAGCATGGCGCCTTCGTCGTGGTTCATGTGGGGTGGTTCGGCGACGTTCTTGCGCACGGCCAGGTATTGGCCGGACTCGCGCACGTAACGCAGGGAGAAGAATTCGGCGGAGGTGCGCAGGGCACTGAAATGCTGTTTGAGTGTGGAGTGGTGGTCGAACATGGGACCTTCCTTGTGGGCGGCTCGTCGCGCGCAGGCAAACAGAGTAGCTGATCAAGGAGAGGTTTTGCAGTGAATGGTCGGGCCCCTTCGCGAGCAAGCCCGCTCCCACATTTTGACCGTGTGAACCCGATCAACTGTGGGAGCGGGCTTGCTCGCGAAGGGAGCACCGCGGTGTATCAGTTACTGTGCAGTCGGGCCCACTTCACGCATCGGCTTGCCACGCACCGGCGCATCGCCTGCCACGTAGTAGTCGGCGGTGCTGCGCGGCAGCGGCTGGCGACCACGGATCTTGTCGGCGATTTTCTCGGCGATCATGATCGTCGGCGCGTTCAGGTTGCCGGTGGCGATGATCGGCATGATCGACGCATCGACCACACGCAGACCCTGCATGCCATGCACGCGGCCTTCGCCATCCACTACAGCCATCTCGTCGGTGCCCATCTTGCACGAGCAGGACGGGTGGTACGCGGTTTCGGCGTGCTCGCGGATGAACTTGTCCAGCTGCTCATCGGTTTGCACTTCAATACCTGGGCTGATTTCGCGGCCACGGAACGGGTCCAGTGCCGGCTGTTGCATGATTTCACGCGTCAGGCGGATGCCGTCGCGGAATTCCTGCCAGTCCTGCTCGGTAGCCATGTAGTTGAAGAGGATGCTCGGGTAGTCCCGTGGGTTCTTCGACTTCAACTGGATGCGGCCACGGCTTGGCGAACGCATGGAACCCATGTGCGCCTGGAAACCGTGTTCTTTTACGCCATTGCTGCCGTTGTAGTTAATCGCGACCGGCAGGAAGTGGTACTGGATGTTCGGCCATTCGAATTCCGGGCGTGAACGGATGAACCCGCCTGCTTCGAACTGGTTGCTGGCGCCGATACCGGTGCCGTTGAACAGCCATTCGGCACCGATGGCCGGCTGGTTGTACCAGAGCAGCGACGGGTACAGCGACACCGGTTGGGTGCACGCGTATTGCAGGTACAGCTCAAGGTGGTCCTGCAGGTTTTCGCCGACGCCCGGTAGGTCGTGGACCACCGGGATGTCGAGGCTTTCCAGCAGTTTGGCCGGGCCAACGCCGGAGCGTTGCAGCAATTGCGGCGAAGCGATTGCGCCGCTGCACACCAGCACTTCCTTGCGAGCGCGGGCTTCAACGCGCTCTTCGGCTGCGCCGATCAGGTAACGCACGCCAACCGCACGCTTGCCTTCAAACAATACTTTGTCGGTGAGGGCGTGGGTGACGATGGTCAGGGTCGAACGCTTTTTAGCCGTGTCCAGGTAACCGCGCGCGGTGCTGGCGCGACGGCCGTTAGGCGTGACAGTTCGGTCCATCGGGCCAAAGCCTTCTTGCTGGTAGCCGTTCAAGTCTTCGGTACGCGGGTAACCGGCTTGTACGCCAGCCTCAATCATCGCGTGGAACAGCGGGTTGTTGCCGGCTTTAGGCGTGGTCACGCTGACCGGGCCATCGCCGCCGTGCCAGTCGTTCGGGCCGATGTCACGGGTTTCGGCTTTGCGGAAGTACGGCAGGCAGTCCAGGTACGTCCAGTCTTCCAGACCGGGCAGCTTCGACCAGTTGTCGTAGTCCATGGCGTTACCACGGATGTAGCACATGCCGTTGATCAGCGAAGAACCACCCAGGCCCTTGCCGCGACCACATTCCATGCGACGGCCGTCCATGTGTGGCTCTGGTTCGGTCTCGTAGGCCCAGTTGTAGCGGCGGCCTTGCAGCGGGAAGGCCAGGGCTGCTGGCATCTGGGTACGGAAGTCAAGACGGTAGTCGGGGCCGCCGGCTTCCAGCAGCAAAACGGTGACGCCTTCGTCTTCGGTCAGACGGGTCGCTAAGGTGTTGCCCGCAGAACCTGCGCCAACAATGATGTAGTCGTATTCTTGAGTCATTTGTACTCCGGGGGAGCTGCAAGCTCCTAGCTTCAAGCTGCAAGAAAGAGCAGCGAGCGATGCATGTGGGAGATGCGGCAAACCAAACTGCTTTTACTTGCAGCTTGAAGCTTGCCGCTCGAGGCTCATCAGAACACTGATGCGTAATCGCCCAGCTCAACCTGTACTGATTTGATGCGGGTGAAGTTGTTCAGCGAGCTGATCCCGTTCTCACGGCCCACACCGGATTGCTTGTAGCCACCCACTGGCATCTTGGCGTCGGACTCGCCCCAGGCGTTGATCCAGCAGATACCCGCTTCCAGTTGATGAATCACGCGGTGGGCGCGGTTCAGGTCCTTGGTCACCAGGCCGGCAGCTAAGCCGAAGTCGGTATCGTTGGCGCGGCGGATCACTTCTTCTTCGGTATCAAAGGTGAGGATGCTCATCACCGGGCCGAAGATTTCTTCACGCACGATGACCATGTCGTCGGTGCAGTCGGTGAACACGGTCGGGGCCACGAAGGCGCCTTTGGCGAAGTCGCCGTCGGTCAGGCGGTCGCCGCCGCACAGCAGGCGGGCGCCTTGCTCTTTACCCTTGGCGATGTAGCCCAGCACGCTTTCCATGTGGGCAAAGCTGACCAGCGGGCCGAAGTTGGTGTTGTCGTCTTCCGGGTTGCCAACGCGGATGCGCGCAACACGTTCAACGATCTTGGCTTCGAACGCCGCTTGCAGGTGTTTGGGCACAAACACGCGAGTGCCGTTGGTGCAGACCTGACCGGAGCTGTAGAAGTTGGCCATCATCGCGATGTCGGCTGCACGATCCAGGTCGGCGTCTTCGAACACGATCAATGGCGACTTGCCGCCCAGTTCCATGGTCACTTCTTTGAGCGACGAGCTCGAAGCGCTGGCCATGACTTTCTTGCCGGTGTCGGTGCCGCCGGTGAACGAGACTTTCTCGATGCGCGGGTGCTCGGTCAGCCAGGTGCCGACTTCACGGCCGCTGCCGGTCAGTACGTTGAACACGCCAGCCGGAACGCCAGCTTCGGTGTAGATCTCGGCCAGTTTCAGGGTGGTCAACGAGGTGACTTCGCTTGGCTTGAAGATCATCGCGTTACCGGCGGCCAGGGCCGGTGCGGATTTCCACAGGGCGATCTGGATCGGGTAGTTCCATGCACCGATACCCGCGACCACGCCCAACGGCTCGCGGCGGGTGTAGACGAACGACGTGTCGCGCAGTGGGATCTGCTCGCCTTCGATGGCCGGCACCAGGCCTGCGTAGTACTCCAGTACATCAGCGCCGGTGACGATGTCGACGTACTTGGTTTCGGAGAAGGATTTGCCGGTGTCCAGGGTTTCCAGGGCGGCCAGTTCATCGTTGCGCTCGCGCAGGATGTCGACGGCACGGCGCAGGATGCGCGAACGCTCCATGGCGGTCATCGCCGCCCAGATTTTCTGGCCTTTCTCGGCGCTGACCACGGCACGCTCAACGTCTTCTTTCGTTGCGCGTTGCACTTGGGCGAGAACTTCACCGTTAGCCGGGTTGATGGCTTCGAAAGTGGCATCGCTGCCAGCGTCGCTGTAGCCGCCGTCAATGTAGAGTTTTTGCAGTTCGAAACGGGCCATAAAGTCCTCGCAAGTGCATAAGTGGTTGGCGTTAACCGCCGAAAAGTGAGCCATAAGGGTGTGGCAACACTGAGCGGCAACAGTTCAGGGGTTGAGCGGTTACGTATGCTCTAACTCACCTGCTTGGCCAATTGGAAATCCATGTATTCGTAAGCGATCCGTTGCGCCTGCTCCGTGTCGAAAGCGTCTCCCGACAGGGCGCCGCGCAACCACAAACCGTCGATCAGGGCTGCCAGGCCTCTGGCTGCTTTGCGTGCGTGCGGCAGCGGCAGCACTCGGCGGAACTGGCAGCACAGGTTGGAATACAGACGTTGATCGTTGATCCGCTGCAACCTGTGCAATGACGGGTGATGCATGCTGGTGGCCCAGAAGGCCAGCCAGGTTTTCATTGCCGGTCCGTTGACCTGGCTGGCGTCGAAGTTGCCCTCGATAATCACCCGAAGGTGCGCCCGTGGACTGTCGTCCTTCAGCGCAAGCCTGCGTTCGTGGACGTTCTCGATCAGCGCGTTCATCAAATAGCGCATCGTCGCTGCAATAAGGCCGTTCTTGTCCTTGAAGTAGTGACTGATGATGCCGTTCGAGACGCCGGCCAAACGGGCGATCAGCGCAATGCTGGCATCTCCCATTCCGACCTGATCGATCGCCGCCAGCGTGGCTTCGATCAACTGCTGGCGGCGTATGGGTTGCATACCGACCTTGGGCATGTAGAACCTCTCCTTAGGCCTGCGACGGGCGATGAACGTTCGTCGACTTGGTGGCCAGTCTATTTTGTTTTGATTGAACGTTCAATCAACAAAGAATAAGCTCTGCGACAAATGGTCGCTGCCTATAGGCATTCCCTACAAATGGGCGGCGACATCTGACACCTGCGAAAACCCCTGAAACGGGCCATATAGGGGCCTGGCACCGCCTCGGCGGGGCACAAGGATTTTCGGGGTGTCTTTATAACACCCGTCCGTCGACTGCCGAAAAATCGATGTTCCGGGATAACCGTTGCCTTGTGTTTCTCTCTCGCACTGCCCGGAGCATCTGCGCCATGAGTTCTGCCTCTCTTATAAAGACCCCGCCGGAAAAGGTCAGGGTCAACGGTTGGGTGTTCTACACCTCCACCGCGCTGATTCTGTTGTTGACTGCCATCCTGATCATCGCCCCGCAAGAGGCCGGGCGCATGCTTGGCATCGCCCAAGCCTGGCTGTCGAAAAGCTTCGGCTGGTATTACATGGTGGTCATCGCCGCCTACCTGGTGTTTGTGGTCGGCCTGGCGTTTTCGTCCTTTGGCAAGTTGAAACTGGGCAGCAAGGACGACACTCCGGACTTCAGCTACGGCGCCTGGGCCGGCATGTTGTTCTCGTCGGGTATCGGCATCTCGCTGCTGTATTTCGGCGCTTCGGAGCCGCTCGACCACTACTTCAACCCGCCTGAAGGCGCAGCAGCGAGCAATGGCGCCGCTCGCCAGGCGTTGCAATTGACCTTCTTGCATTGGGGCCTGCATGGCTGGGCAATCTATGCCCTGGTCGGCCTGGCCGTGGCGTACTTTGCCTACCGTCACAACCAGCCGCTGGCCTTGCGCTCGGCGCTGTACCCGCTGGTGGGCGAGCGTTGGGTGAAAGGCGCGGCCGGCCACGCGGTGGACGGTTTCGGTATGTTCGTGACCCTGCTCGGCCTGGTGACCAACCTGGGGATCGGCGCGATGCAGGTGTCGTCCGGGTTGGAAAACCTGTTCGGCATGCAGCACAGCAACACCAACTTGCTGATCGTGATCGTCGTGATGAGCACCGTGGCAACCATTGCTGCTGTGTCGGGTGTGGAGAACGGCATTCGCCGCCTGTCCAACCTCAACATCGTGCTGTTCAGCGGGTTGCTGATCTTCGTGCTGCTGTTCGGTCCGACCCTGCATTTGCTCAACGGCCTGGTGCAGAACACCGGTGATTATCTCAACGGCATCATCCTGAAAACCTTCGACCTCTACGTGTACCAAGGCGACGCCGACAAGACCGAGCGCTGGATGGGCCTGTGGACCCTGTTCTACTGGGCCTGGTGGATTTCCTGGGCGCCATTCGTGGGCATGTTCATCGCGCGTATTTCCCGTGGTCGCACGGTACGTGAACTGGTCGCCGGCGTGTTGCTGATCCCGCTGGGCTTCACCCTGGCGTGGCTGTCGATCTTCGGCAACTCGGCGCTGGACCTGGTGCTGAACCACGGTGCGGTAGAACTGGGCAAGACGGCGCTGGAACAGCCGTCGATGGCTATCTACCAACTGCTTGAGCATTACCCTGCGTCGAAAATCGTCATCGGAGTGTCGATCTTTGTGGGCTTTGTGCTGTTCCTGACCCCGGCGGATTCTGGCGCGGTGATGATGGCCAACCTTTCCTGCAAAGGCGGCAATGTGGACGAAGACGCGCCGCACTGGTTGCGGGTCTTCTGGTCGGCGGTGATCACCCTGGTGACCATCGGCCTGCTGTTTGCCGGCAACTTTGAAGCCATGCAGACCATGGTGGTGCTGGCGGGGCTGCCGTTCTCGGTGGTGCTGATCCTGTTTATGTTCGGTCTGCACAAAGCCATGCGCCAGGACGTGGCGATGGAACAGGAGCAGGCGCAATTGGCCGAGCGTGGCCGCCATGGTTTCAGCGCGCGTTTGACCGCGCTGGACCTGCAACCGAGCCAGGGCACCGTGCAACGTTTTATGGACAAGCGCGTCACGCCTGCGCTGGAAGAAGCGGCGCTTACGTTGCGTAACCAAGGGCTGCAAGTGCAGACCTTGCTTGGCAAGTCCAAACGCTGCATTGGTGTGCGTGTAGAGATGGAAGAAGACAACCCGTTTGTCTATGAGGTGAGCCTGGATGCTTACTCGTCGGCACCCAATGACCTGCCCGAGGAAGAGCGTACCCGTTACTACCGCGCCGAGGTTTACCTGTACAACGGGCCTCAGGAATACGACCTGATGGGCTTCGCCCCAGAACAGATTACCCGGGACGTGCTCGATCAGTTTAAAAGCCATCGGCAGCTCCTTGGCCGGGTCTATAGCTGATGATTGAGCAGGCGGCGCCCTCGATGGCGCCGCTTGGTTAATGCCTAAATACCTCCATTTGGTTACGCCGTGGTTAGCCCAGGTTCTTGCCTAGCAAGGCATGGTAAAGCTCGGTGTCTCCGAGTATTCCCACCACTTGGTTGTTGTCATGCAGCACCAATTTATTGCCGGTGTGATACCGAATGTGCAACGCATCGCGCATGCCGATATTGGAGTCCACCAGTGTCGGCAGCCGGCCCAGACCTTCCAATGTCTGCCCAGGTGCCCAGTTCTGCAGGTTCATCCCCACGCCATTCTGGCGCGCGCCCTTGATGGTGTTACCTTCGGCCAGGTCCAGCCACGAGTCGTCGCCTGGGTCGAGACACACCGATCCGTTCACGCGCGTGCAGTTGTCCAGGGTGCGCATCAGGCTGCGGCCGCACAGCACGTTGAGCGGGTTGGTATGCGCGACGAAGGTGCGCACGTAGTCATCGGCCGGGTTCAGCACGATCTCTTCCGGCACGCTGTACTGGACGATCTTGCCGTCTTTCATGATCGCGATCCGGCTGCCCAGTTTGAGCGCCTCATCGAGGTCGTGGCTCACGAACACAATGGTCTTGTTCAGTTTGCGTTGCAGCTCCAGCAATTCATCTTGCAGGCCTTGACGGATCAGCGGGTCGAGGGCGGAGAAGGGTTCGTCCATCAACAAAATGTCGGCGTCCATCGCCAGCGCGCGGGCCAGGCCGACGCGCTGCTGCATGCCGCCGGACAGCTCGTCGGGCTTCTTGTTGCGCCATTGGCTCAGGCCCACCAGCTCCAGTTTTTCATCCACCAGCTTGCGCCGGTCTTTTTCCGGGCGGCCCTGCATTTCAAGGCCAAAGCTGATGTTCTCGCGCACGGTCAGCCAGGGCATCAGGGCAAACTTCTGGAACACCATGGCGATGCGTTTGGTGCGCATCATCTTCAGTTCGGCGGGTGTGCAGGATGCGATGTCGATCTGGTGACCCTCATGCTCCACGAACAACTGGCCACGGCTCACGGTATTGAGGCCGTTGATGCAACGCAGCAAGCTCGACTTGCCGGAGCCTGACAGGCCCATCAGCACGCAGATTTCGCCTTTCTCTACATCCAGGCTGGCGTTCTCGACGCCAACAATTTGCCCGGTCTTTTTCAGGATCTCGTTACGGCTCATGCCCTGGTCCAGCAGCTTGAGCGCTTCGCGTGGGTCTTTGGAGAAAATCACGTCGACATTGTCGAATCGGATAATGCTCATGCATCACCCCCTACTTTAGCGTCGGGTTGTTTGCAGATACGGTCGAGCATGATCGCCAGCAATACGATTGCCAGGCCGGCTTCAAAGCCCAGGGCAATGTCCGCGGTGTTGAGTGCGTTGACCACCGGTTTGCCGAGGCCGTCGGCGCCCACCAGGGCCGCGATCACCACCATCGACAACGACAGCATGATGCATTGGGTAATGCCGGCGGCAATGCTCGGCATGGCATGGGGCAGTTCAATGCGCGAGAGCAACTGACGGCGCGAGCAGCCAAAGGCCTTGCCGGCGTCCATCAACTCTTGCGGTACGTCTCGGATACCCAGGTAGGTCAGGCGGATCGGCGCGGCAATCGCGAACACCACCGTGGAAATAAGCCCAGGCACCACACCCAGCCCGAAGAGGGTCAGGGTAGGGATGAGGTAGACGAAGGTCGGTACGGTCTGCATCAGATCGAGCACCGGCCGCATCAGGGTGTAGAACAGCGGTTTGTGCGCGGCAACAATGCCCAGCGGCACACCGATGACCACGCAGACCAGGGTGGCGAACAGCACTTGCGCCAGGGTCTCCATGGTTTCCTGCCAGTACCCGAGGTTCAGGATCAGCAGGAAGGAGGCAATGACAAATACCGTCAGGCCCCATTTGCGTTGAATAAAGTGAGCGAGTAGCGCAACCAGACCGATCAATGCCAGCGGATTGAACCAGGTCAGCGCAAACGTCACGCCTTGGATCATCGTTTCCAGGGTCGATGCGATTGCGTCGAAGTAGTTGGCACCGTGTTGGGTCAACCAATCGACGAAGGCAGCGATGTACTGGCCTAGTGGGATTTTATGTTCAGTCAGCATGGTAGTGAATGTCCACATGCGAAGAGGGAAAACATCCCGGGGCAGCGCACCGCCCCGGGGTCAGCGGTTGCTATTTGGCGAGGTAGGCTTTCACGGCGTCGAGCCCAGGTTTGCCATCAACGGTGGTGACACCGGCGAGCCAGGTGTCGAGTACTTGAGGGTTTTTCTTCAGCCAGGCTTTCGCGGCGGCGTCGGGTTTCATCTTGTCGTCCAGGACATTACCCATCAGGGTGCTTTCCATGTTCAGGGTGAACGACAGGTTTTTCAGCAACTGGCCAACGTTGCTGCATTCCTGCGTGTAACCCTTGCGCACGTTGGTGTAGATGGTGGCCTGGCCGTAGTTGGGGCCGAACGAATCGTCACCGCCAGTCAGGTACTTCATCTTGAAGCGGGTGTTCATCGGGTGCGGTTCCCAGCCAAGGAACACGATGGCCTGGTTCCGCCTGGTGGCGCGTTCCACTTGCGAGAGCATCCCGGCTTCACTGGACTCAACCACTTTGAAACCGGCGGTTTTCAGGCCGAAGGCGTCTTTGTCGATCAGCGTCTTGATGGTGCGGTTACCGTCGTTGCCCGGCTCGATACCGTAGATCTTGCCGCCCAGTTCATCCTTGAATTTGACGATGTCGGCGAAGTCTTTAAGGCCCTTGTTGTACAGCGTTTCCGGGACCGCGAGGGTGTATTTGGCGTTCTCCAGGTTGGCGCGCACGGTTTCCACGGTGCCGGCATCACGGTACTGCTTGATGTCGTTTTCCATGGTCGGCATCCAGTTGCCGAGGAAGATGTCCATGTTCTTGCCGTCGGCCAGCGACTTGTAAGTCACCGGTACCGAAATCATCGTGGTGCGCGGCGTGTAGCCCAAGCCCTTGAGGATTTCGCTGGTGGTCGCGGTAGTGACGGTAATGTCGGTCCAGCCGACATCGGAGAAGTTAACGGTATGGCACTGTTCCGGTTCTGCAGCGTTCGCCAAGACTGGCAGACTCAGCATGGCGGCCAACAACAACGAGGGTGAACCTTTCATCGGGGTAGACTCCTGTGTCTTTTTTCTGGCGGCATTCGCCGCGCTTTATAAGTGTTGCGGTTGGGGCGTGCGATGAAGCGCAGGCACGGTGCCTTGCAAACGAGTCGGGACTGATCATGTACCAGTGAAAATCTGACGCCTACAGGGGGCGTCGTATCCAGTACAGGGATGGTCGCATCCAGTGTCGGTAACGTCGCTTACAGATTTTTCCAGTGGCAAAACCGCAGTTTTTACCGATCTGCACCGCTAAAAACGGCCAAAACGCCTGATCGCACGAGGGCGGCGTTGGTGAGCATGGTTACGTCGGTGTGAGACGCCGTGAGGGCGGATAAAAGCTTGATGATGCCGCCATCTGGGCGATCTGAGCGTAGCAGCTTGTTCATGCCTAGCCTGCTCACCGAGGAGTTTCACGGCAATGGCTATCAGCGTTTTCGACCTGTTCAAGATCGGCATCGGGCCTTCGAGTTCTCACACCGTCGGCCCCATGCGCGCCGCGGCGTTGTTCGTCCAAGCATTGCGTGAACGTGATCTGTTGGAACAAGTCAGGCGCGTCAAAGTTCAGTTGTATGGCTCATTGTCCGCCACTGGCATCGGCCACGGCAGCGATACCGCGACCATCATGGGCCTGATGGGCGAGTGGCCGGACGCAATTGACCCGTCGCAAATCGGTAGCCGTATTCACACCCTGCGCGAGACCGACACCCTGTTGCTGGACGGGCGTTTGCCGGTGCCGTTTGTATGGGCGCGGGACATGCGCCTGCTCGACGAAAACCTGCCGTTCCATCCCAACGCCATGACCCTGGTGGTGCACGGCGATAACGGCGAACTGCACCGTGATACCTACTATTCAGTAGGTGGCGGTTTTGTCGTGGATGAAGCCCAGGCGCACAGCGGCGTGGCCGATATGGATCGTACCGAGTTGCCTTACGAGTTTTCCAGCGCGGTGGAGCTGCTGCAGTTGTGCAAGACCCACAATCTGCGCGTCGCCGAGTTGATGCTGGCTAACGAAAAAGTCTGGCGCTCTGAAGAAGAAATCCGCAGCGGCCTGATGAAACTCTGGCGCGCCATGCAGGATTGCGTGGAGCAGGGCCTCAAGCACGAAGGCATCCTGCCTGGCGGCCTGAACGTGCGCCGACGTGCCGCCAAGTTGCATCGCAGCCTGCAAGAGTTGGGTAAGCCGAACGTTATCGGCTCGACCTTGAGCGCCATGGAGTGGGTGAACCTGTTCGCCCTGGCGGTGAACGAGGAGAACGCCGCTGGTGGGCGCATGGTCACCGCACCCACCAACGGCGCGGCGGGGATCATCCCGGCGGTGCTGCACTACTTTATGAAGTTCAGCGAGGCAGTCACCGAGGCCAACGTGGTCGACTACCTGCTCGGCGCGGCGGCGGTGGGGATCCTGTGCAAGAAGAACGCCTCGATTTCCGGTGCCGAAGTGGGCTGCCAGGGCGAAGTGGGCTCGGCCTGCGCGATGGCCGCCGCCGGGTTGGCCGAGATCCTCGGCGCCACGCCGGAGCAACTGTGCAATGCGGCCGAAATCGGCCTGGAACATAACCTCGGCCTCACCTGCGACCCGGTGGGCGGGCTGGTACAAGTGCCGTGCATCGAGCGCAATGCGATTGCCGCGGTGAAGGCGATCAACGCCGCGCAGATGGCTTTGCGCGGTGATGGGCAGCACTTTATCTCGCTGGACCGGGTGATCCGCACCATGCGCGACACCGGGGCGGATATGCATGACAAGTACAAAGAGACGTCGCGGGGTGGGTTGGCGGTGAGTGCTGTGGAATGTTGAGTCAGTGACACTGCTATCGCAGGCAAGCCAGCTCCCACCTTTGGAATGCGTTCCCCTGTGGGAGCCGGGCTTGCCCGCGATAGCGGTAGTTCAAGCAATACTGCGCATAAAGTGAACACCCCGAACCAAAAGCGCCACCTTTTAGCGCGTCGCAAACAGATAAGTGGCCGCCAAACGATTCCGCGCCTGACCACCCGTCACCCGTGCTTGTGGTGACAGACGTTTCCCACACCCGCAAAGCGCCTTCCCACAAGTGCTACCGAACTGCTCACAGCCCTTGAGCAGGCTCGCTCCTACGACTAATTCCGGCTATATCCGTACGTGCTGCGTGGGCTTATTTAGACACATCATGAGGTCGTTTTTAGGAGTTATTGGACGGTCATTCAATTTTAGGCATGGCATTTGCTCTATCTATTCAAAGCCTCTCGCTCCGTTTTTTACAGGCAGGGATGAAGAGCGCGATAACAAGAGCCTCGCCTGAGGCCATCACCCGCTTTGTGTGAGGAGATACCGCGATGACGTCGTTCAACTCAGGGGCCCAACCCCAGAACCGTGCGCCTCAATCCATCGGCTTTTTGCTGCTGGACAATTTCACGCTGATTTCCCTGGCGTCCGCAGTCGAACCCCTGCGCATGGCCAACCAGCTCTCCGGCCGCGAGCTGTATCGCTGGACGACCCTGAGTGTCGACGGAAACCAGGTGTGGGCCAGCGACGGTCTGCAAATCACGCCCGACGCCTCCATGCATAAAGCCCCGGCCCTGGACACGGTGATCGTGTGCGGCGGCGTGGGTATCCAGCGCACCGTTACCCGTGAACATGTGTCGTGGCTGCAAAGCCAGGCGCGCCAGTCCCGTCGCCTGGGCGCGGTGTGCACTGGCAGTTGGGCCCTGGCCTGCGCCGGTTTGCTCGACGGCTTTGATTGCAGCGTGCACTGGGAATGCCTGGCCTCGATGCAGGAAGCCTTCCCACGCGTGGGCATGAGCACACGCCTGTTCACCCTCGACCGCAACCGTTTCACCAGCTCCGGCGGCACCGCCCCGCTGGACATGATGCTGCACCTGATCAGCCGCGATCACGGCCGTGAACTGTCGGCCGCGATCTCTGAGATGTTTGTGTACGAACGCATCCGCAATGAGCAGGATCACCAGCGTGTGCCACTCAAGCACATGCTCGGCACCAACCAGCCGAAGCTGCAGGAAATTGTCGCGCTGATGGAAGCCAACCTGGAAGAGCCGATCGACCTGGATGAACTGGCGGTATACGTCGCCGTGTCCCGTCGCCAGTTGGAGCGGTTGTTCCAGAAGTACCTGCACTGCTCACCGTCGCGCTACTACCTCAAGCTGCGCCTGATCCGCGCACGGCAGTTGCTCAAGCAAACGCCGATGTCGATCATCGAAGTGGCGTCGGTGTGCGGGTTTGTGTCGACGCCGCACTTTTCCAAGTGCTACCGCGAATACTTCGGCATTCCGCCACGGGATGAGCGCGTTGGTTCCAACACCGCCCAACAGGTGGCGATGATGCCGATTCCGCAGGCGCTGGTGCTGTCACCGTTGTCGGGGACGATGTCGGCGTTGAGCCAGGCGCGTAACGAGTCGACTTTCGCCAGCGTAACGCTCTAGAACGCGTTGCCTCTATCGCAGGCAAGCCCGCTCCAACATTTTGATCTGTGAACAAGGTCAAATGTGGGAGCGGGCTTGCTCGCAAATGCGGGCTATCAGGTGCCCGAGTTCTGCTTGAACTGAACCAAAGCCGGCAACAACTGCTTGTCGATCGCCTGCCTCACCGCCGGCAAGATCGTCGCGCTACCGGTGTACATCTGCTCAACCATGCCCTTGAGTGCCTTGGCCCGCGCCGGGCTCAAGCCACGCACCGCGCACTCGCAGGCCTGCTCGGCGGTGGCACCGCTGGACACTTCAAAGCCCAATGAGCGCAGTTGGCCCAGCAGGTCATCCTGGTCAATCAAGTCCGCGTGCATCATGACGTTTATCCTGGTGTAGGGAGCGGGATCTGACGTGGATTCTGGTAGGCCATCAGCCGGTCGGCAAGGGCAGAATCAACGAATGCCTCAGATGGCTATGAACAGGTCGTTTTCGAGCCGTTTACCGACAGCAGTAATGGGTACATTGACTGCCAGGCAAGCGACTTGAAGGTTTGGTCACCCTCGGGATGTAAGGCCCACACAAAGCACTCTGCCCCGATCTTGTCACGGCTTGATCGGGGCTTTTTTTGGCTGTTCATTTTGGCGTGGGTAACCCTATGAGGCGGCCGAGGAGGGCGGGGCGGGCCAGGTCGGTCTGCTCGGCGTGGATGGCCGCAAGTTTCCCCCGCGTGGCCTCGGTGAATGGCGCCGAATGCGGGCCGGCGAGGTCCACGTGCAGCAGCATTTGCTCGTTGCCCGCCAGTTCCTTCGCATCACCCACCAAGTGCAGGCTGTGATAAAGATGCAGGCGCTTGGCGTCATGGGCGATCAGTTGGGTATGCACCTCGACCTCGGCCCCCAGTTTCACCTCGTGCAGGTAGTTCAGGTGCAACTCCAGGGTGAACAGTGAGTGACCGCTGGCTTCGCGGCTTTCACGGGTAAGGCCCAGTGTGTCCATCAGCGCGTCGGTGGCGTAGCTGAAGATCAGCAGGTAGAACGCGTCGCGCAGGTGGCCGTTGTAATCCACCCAGTCGGGGAGGATGTTTGTGGTGTAGGTGGTCAGGGCAGGCATCACATAAATTCCGAATTTGTACGCGGTCAAAATTGTGGTTTATTCAGTGAAGCTCATACCGTGCTTGGCCTTGGTGGTTTTCACGGCTTCCAGCACCGCCAGCAGGCAATCATCACGATAGCGCTCCAGCGCAGATATGCTGTGTTTTCCCAGCTGATCGCTGGTGCCGTCCACCACATCGTCAATCAGCTTGTCGGTCAGTTCCGGCGCCGGCAGGTAAGTCCACGGCAGTTGCAACGCCGGGCCGAACTGCGCCATGAAGTGCCGCATGCCGGCATCGCCACCCGCCAGGGTGTAGGTCAGGAAGGTACCCATGAACGACCATCGTAGCCCCGCGCCAAAGCGGATGGCGTCATCGATTTCGCCCGTGGTGGCCACGCCGTCATTGACCAGGTGCAGCGCCTCACGCCACAGCGCTTCCAGCAGACGGTCAGCGATAAACCCAGGCACTTCCTTGCGCACATGCAAGGGCCGCATGCCGAGGGATTCATACACCTTGATTGCCGCCTGAATGGCCTCTGGCGCAGTGTTCTTGCCGCCGACGACTTCCACCAGCGGCAACAGGTAAACCGGGTTGAACGGGTGGCCGACCACGCAACGCTCAGGGTGAGTCGAGCGCTCGTAGAACTCGCTTGGCAACAGGCCGGAGGTGCTTGAGCCAATCAGCGCATTTGGCTTGGCTGCCGCGCTGATCTTGCTGTGTAACTCCAGCTTCAGCGCCAGGCGTTCCGGGGCGCTTTCCTGGATGAAGTCGGCGTCTTTCACGCACGCTTCGATAGTGTCGACAAAGCGCAGGCGGTCCTGGGACGCGCCCGATGCCAGGCCTTGTTTCTCAAGGGCGTCCCAGGCGTTGGCGACGCGCTTGCGCAGGGCGGCTTCGGCACCGGGCGCCGGGTCCCAGGCGATTACATCCAGGCCGTGGGCCAGGGCGCGGGACACCCAGCCGCTGCCGATAACACCGCTGCCGAGGGCGGCGAAGGTTTTGATTTCGGTGATAAAGCGCATTGGCAAATTCCTGAAAAATTCGATGATCCCCTGTGGGAGCGGGCTTGCTCGCGAAGGCGGTGTGTCCGTTGATGCATTGGGTACTGACCCACCGCTTTCGCGAGCAAGCCCGCTCCCACATTTTTGATCCGGTTTCGGCAGGGAGTCAGCCGCGTTTGGTCAGGCCCATCTTGATTCGGCCTTCCGTCGGGGTCATGACCCGAGCACCCAACCGGCTGAGAATTTCACTCGCGCGCTCCACCAGTTGCCCGTTGGTGGCGAGCACGCCTTTGTCCAGCCACAGGTTGTCCTCCAGGCCTACCCTCACGTTGCCGCCCAGCAGCACCGCTTGCGCGGCCATTGGCATTTGCATGCGACCGATGCCGAAACCGGCCCATACCGCGTCGGCGGGCAGGTTGTCGACCATGGCTTTCATGGTGGTGGTGTCGGCCGGCGCGCCCCAGGGAATGCCCAGGCACAGTTGGAACAGCGGATTATCGAGCAGGCCTTCCTTGATCATCTGCTTGGCAAACCACAGGTGACCGGTGTCGAAAATTTCCAGTTCGGGCTTAACGCCCAGCGCTTGGATGCGCTTGGCACCAGCCCTTAGTTGCGCCGGGGTGGACACGTAAATGGTGTCGCCATCGCCGAAGTTCAGGGTGCCGCAGTCCAGGGTGCAGATCTCCGGCAGCAGCTCTTCCACATGGGCCAGGCGGGTCAGCGGGCCGACCAGGTCGGTGTTAGGGCCGAACGCCATCGGGTGCTCGCCGCCACCGATCTCCAGGTCGCCGCCCATGCCGGCGGTGAGGTTGACGATGATGTCGATGTCGGCCTCACGGATGCGTTCCATCAATTCGCGGTACAGGGCCACGTCACGGCTGAACTTGCCGGTCTCGGGGTCGCGCACGTGGCAGTGCACCACGGTGGCGCCGGCCTTGGCGGCTTCCACCGCTGCGGCGGCGATTTGCTTGGGGGTGACCGGCACGTGCGGGCTTCTGCTGGTCGTGTCGCCAGCACCGGTGAGTGCGCAGGTGATGATGACGTCGTGGTTCATGGGGCGGTTCCTTACAGGCGTAGTGATGCCGTTCGCAGCCGCTTGTGGCTGCGAAACGGTGATTGAAAAGGGGTTACTTGCTGGTCAATTGCAGGTTGGCCGCAGCCGGTTTGCCATCGAAGGTGGTCACACCTTCCAGCCAACGAGCCTGGTCTTGCGGGTGATCCTTGAGCCACTGTTTGGCGGACTCGAGGGCGTCCTTGTGATCCAGCAACGGCTGCATCATCCGGCTCTCGTCGGCGGCGGTGAAGGTCAGGTTGGTCAGCAGTTTGTGCACATTGGGGCACTGCTCGGCGTAGGTTGGCGCGGTCACGGTCCACACGGTCGCCATGCCTTCGTTCGGGCCCAGGGCGTCGTCGCTGCCGGTGAGGTAAGTCATGGCGACGTTGACGTTCATCGGGTGCGGCGCCCAGCCAAAGAACACCACCGCCTCCTTGCGGCGAACCGCCCGGTCCACGGCGGCGAGCATGCCGGCTTCACTCGATTCCACCAGTTGGAACTTGCCCAGGCCGAACTGGTTCTTGGCGATCATCGCCTTGATCTGCGTGTTGGCGCCCGAGCCGGGCTCGATGCCGTAGATCTTGCCGCCCAGTTCTTTTTCGAATGTGGCGATGTCGGCGAAGGTTTTCAGGCCCTTGTCCGCCAGGTAGGTCGGCACGGCGAGGGTGGCGCGCGCGTCTTCCAGGCTTGGTTTGTCGAGGACCTTGACTTGCTTGGCGTCGATGAATGGGGTGATGGTCTGGGTCATCAGTGGGTTCCAGTAGCCCAGGAACATATCCAGGCGTTGGTCGCGGATGCCGGCGAAGATGATTTGCTGCGATGCACTGGTCTGTTTGGTCTTGTAGCCGAGGCCGTCGAGCAACACTTGGGTCATGGCGCTGGTGGCGATTACATCGGTCCAGTTCACCACACCCATGCGCACGTTCTGGCAGGACGCCGCATCGGCGGCCATTACGTGGGTGCTCAAGATGGCGCTGGCGCTGACTGCGAGCACGCAGCGGCTGATCAGTCGGTTCATGGTGGATCCCTCGGCAGGTCGTTATTGTGGGGGCCGGCGTCTTTGTGCGCCGTGAGGCTGATGGTGCGGGTTTTACGTTACGTCGCTTTGGGGGCGACAAAACGCACGGCGGCGACCCGCTCTTGCACTGCAGCGACCTGCCCCCCTTGAATCCGCCCGTGAACGGGAGTATCACAGTGCCACGCTGCCCGTCCGACGAGAGCGCCACCATGTCCCAGGATTTCTACTTTCTGCTGATGCCGGGCTTTTCGGCCATTGGCTTTATCTCCGCGCTGGAGCCGCTGCGGGTGGCCAACCGCTTTCGTGGCGAGCTGTACCGCTGGCACGTGTTGAGTGCCGATGGCGGCGCGGTGCTGGCGAGCAATGGCATGTCGGTCAACGCCGACGCCGCGTTGGAACCGCTGAAAAAAGGCGCGACATTGTTGGTGGTGGCGGGCTTTGAACCCTTGCAGTTCGCCACTCCCGCGCTGGAACACTGGCTGCGCCGCCTCGACCATGACGGCGTGACCCTCGGCGCCATCGACACCGGCGCCTGCGTGCTGGCTGAAGCAGGCCTGCTCGATGGCCACCGGCTGACCCTGCACTGGGAAGCCATCGACGCTTTCAAGGAATCCTACCCGCAGCTCACAGTGACCCAGGAACTCTTCGAAATCGACCGCCGTCGCATCACCTGCGCGGGCGGCACCGCTTCCATCGACCTGATGCTCGACCTGATCGCCCAGGCTCATGGCTCGGAGCTGGCGATCCAGGTTTCCGAACAATTCGTGCTCGGCCGTATCCGCCCACGCAAAGACCACCAGCGCATGCAGATCGCCACGCGCTACGGCATCAACAACAAAAAACTGGTGCAAGTGATCGGCGAGATGGAGCAACACACCGAGCCGCCCCTGAGCACATTGGCGCTGGCCGACGCGATCAACGTAACGCGGCGTCAGCTGGAGCGCCTGTTTCGCCTGCATTTGAACGACACCCCGAGCAACTTCTACCTCGGCCTGCGCTTGGAAAAAGCCCGGCAATTACTGCGCCAGAGCGATCTGAGTGTGCTGGAAGTGAGCATCGCCTGCGGGTTTGAATCACCGTCGTATTTCACGCGGAGTTATCGGGCACGGTTTGCGAAATGCCCAAGGGAGGACCGGCGACGGGAGGTGGTTTGACGGCTGATTATAGTCAATTATACTCGTGACTATAATTTATAGTCCTTTCCATAATTGAGTATAAAAGCATGTCCAAGAACAGCGGCTTTGTGTTCCGCCGCCCCGACCTGGCAAGCAGCATTGCCGATGGCCTTGTGGGGGCCGGTATTCAGGATTTCACCTCCGGCCTGTTTCTCGCGGCGCCGCGTCGCACGGGCAAAAGCACTTTTTTACGTGAGGACCTTGTTCCTGAATGCCTGGCGCGTGGTTGGCTGGCGGTGTATGTCGACCTGTGGGCCGACAAGGAAAAAGACCCCGCCGACCTGATCTCCAGTGCCATCGCCGGTGCCCTGGTGCCCTTTGAAAAGGGCATCCGCAAACTGGCCAAAAATATCGGCATCGAAAAGCTCAGCTTCCTGCGCACCTTGTCCTGGGATTTCACCAAGCCGCAATTGCCTGCAGGCGCGACACTGACGCAAGCGCTGGAGTTGCTTCACAGCGCTGCCGAGAAAACCGTCGTGCTGGTGATCGACGAAGCCCAGCACGCGCTCACCACCGAAGCCGGTGTTAACGCGATGTTTGCCCTCAAGGCCGCCCGGGACCAGCTCAACCAAGGTCGTGAAGGCGAGGGCAGCGGGTTGCGCCTGGTGTTCACGGGGTCCAATCGCGACAAGCTTGCCCATCTGGTATTAGGTAAAAGCCAGCCGTTTTTCGGGTCCAGCATCACCCCATTTCCACTGCTGGGCAAAGCATTCACACAGGCCTACACCGTGTACCTCAACGGCCTTCTGGCCAAGACCAACCAGTTCAATGCTGCCGACATCGATGAAGCGTTTGAGCTAGTGGGCCGTCGCCCGGAAATGTTGCGCACCATCATTGGTGAAGTGGCATTGGAACTGGGGGAGGCGAGCAATCTCGGCCAACTGCTGCACAGTCGCGCCGAACTGCTGCGCGCCGGCGTTTGGACCGAATTCGAAAGTGCCTGGAACGCCCTCACCATTCCCCAGCGTGCGGTGCTGGACGTGATGGTGGAGCGCTCACAGAACAACGAACCGTTCGCGCCGTTTACCGACAGCACCCTCACGGCCGTCAGCAAGGCGTTGGAAGGCATGGGCAGCGACGTAGTGCCGGGCACCCAGACCATTCAGGCCTGTATCGATGCCTTGCGCGATAAAGAGCTGGTATGGAAGTCGAGCCGGGGCGGTTATGCGCTGGAAGACAAATCCTTCGGGGATTGGCTGCAGCACCGGCGCCGAGCTCTTAACTGAATCAAACGCTGATCACATGTGGGAGCAGGCAAGCCAGCTCCCACATTGATATAGGGTGTGGCTTATTTCTTGACCAGTGCCGAGCACGCCGCCTTGTACGCCTCATGCTGATACTTGTTCAGTGTCGCCGGCAGATCAAAGGTGTGCTTCTTGTTCTGCGCATTGAGGGTCTGCGGCGACAACAGCGTCACCTCAACACCCTCCAGCAACTGAAGCACCCCTTCAATCTTGAACGTGGTCGGGCCACCGGCGAATTCGCCTTTCTTGCTGCGCTTCTTGATCGCGATACGTTCGATAGCGTTTGCCTGCACAAACGCCTTCACCTGAGCGGCGAAGGCTTTGACGTTGGCCGCTTCATCGTCGTCTTCCAGGGCGATTTTTTTCGTGGCCAGGGCGACGTGAGTCAGCGCTTGGTTGTCCAGGGAGGCGACGGCGATGATGGCTTCGCTGCCTTTGATTTCGATGCCGCAAGTCTTCATGAATAGCCTTGTTTCAGAAGGAAAGTGACGGGGATTGTTGCTTATTCCTGCCCGATCGACTCCAGAAACTCCGACCGCTCATCACTCATCCGCGCCAGGCAGTCATTCTGTGCAATGGCGTACGCCTTCGTGCCGTTCACCGCCGGGAAGGTGTCCACGGCGCAATCGGCGTCGCGTAACTTTTCCCACTTCTGCTGGGCATCCTTCAGACGAGCGGTAATGTCCGCCAGCGTGGTCTTGTCGCTGCCATAGGTCGAAGCCATGCGTTCCAACAGGCTCTGATAGTTATCCTTGAGCAACTGAACGGCGGTGGTTTTATTGTACGTGGCGCATTCCAGGGTTTGCGTGTCGTTTTCGATGCCGTCGCACGGCGTGCTGTCGGTGTCTTCGGCCGCGTGGACGCCGGTTGCGATGAGTGCCAAAGCCAGGAAAATCGATTTCATTGCGCCGTCTCATATCAGGTGATGCGGGAATTCTGGCTCAAGCGTGAGACAAATAACAGCCGCCAGTCAGACCTCTCTTAACAGCCTTTGTCGCGGATTGACGCTTTCGGCAATTCCCCTGTCGTTTTTGCACCCAGCTCTGTCGGCCCCTGGGCATATGCTGGCCCAAAGCGCCGGCAGACGATTCGGCGCATGAATCGCCAAATAAGGGGACGCCTGATGAGCCCAGCCGAATTGCACGCCGACAGCATCGTTATCGACGGGCTTATTATTGCCAAGTGGAACCGCGACCTGTTCGAGGACATGCGCAAAGGTGGCCTCACCGCTGCCAACTGCACGGTGTCGGTATGGGAAGGCTTCCAGGCCACCATTAACAACATCGTGGCCAGCCAGACCCTGATCCGTGAGAACAGCGACCTGGTGATCCCGGTGAAAACCACCGCCGATATCCGCAAAGCCAAGGAGCAGGGCAAGACCGGCATCATTTTCGGCTTCCAGAACGCCCATGCCTTCGAAGACCAGCTTGGCTACGTCGAGATCTTCAAGCAGCTGGGCGTTGGGGTGGTGCAGATGTGCTACAACACCCAGAACCTCGTCGGCACCGGCTGCTACGAGCGTGATGGCGGCCTGTCGGGCTTTGGTCGTGAGGTCGTCGGTGAGATGAACCGCGTCGGCATCATGTGCGACCTGTCCCACGTGGGCTCCAAAACCTCCGAAGAAGTTATCCTCGAATCGAAAAAGCCGGTGTGCTACTCCCACTGCCTGCCGTCCGGCCTTAAAGAGCACCCGCGCAACAAGTCCGATGAAGAGCTCAAGTTCATCGCCGACCACGGCGGTTTTGTCGGCGTGACCATGTTCGCGCCGTTCCTGGCCAAGGGCATCGATTCGACCATCGACGACTACGCCGAAGCCATCGAATACACCATGAACATCGTCGGCGAAGACGCTATCGGCATCGGCACCGACTTCACCCAGGGCCATGGCCAGGATTTCTTCGAAATGCTGACCCATGACAAGGGCTACGCCCGCCGCCTGACCAGCTTCGGCAAGATCATCAACCCGCTGGGCATCCGCACCGTGGGCGAGTTCCCCAACCTCACCGAAACCCTGCTCAAGCGCGGTCACCCTGAGCGTGTGGTGCGCAAGATCATGGGTGAGAACTGGGTCAACGTCCTCAAGGACGTCTGGGGCGAATAAGCCACCGCACTGTCGCGGAACATCAACACAACGAATTTTCTGGAGTTAAGTTTCCATGGCCAAGATCGCCCCGCAATTGCCTATCGAAGTCGACAGCGAAACCGGTGTCTGGACCTCCGACGCCCTGCCGATGCTGTACGTGCCGCGCCATTTCTTCGTCAACAACCACATGGGTATCGAAGAAGTCCTCGGCGCTGACGCCTACGCCGACATCCTTTACAAAGCCGGCTACAAGTCCGCCTGGCACTGGTGTGAAAAAGAAGCCGAATGCCACGGCCTGGAAGGCGTCGCAGTGTTCGAACACTACATGAAGCGCCTGTCGCAGCGCGGCTGGGGCCTGTTCAAGATCCAGGACATCGACCTCGACAAAGGCACAGCCAGCGTCAAGCTTGAGCACTCGGCGTTTGTCTACGTGTACGGCAAGGTCGGACGCAAGGTCGACTACATGTTCACCGGCTGGTTTGCCGGTGCCATGGACCAGATTCTGCAGGCGCGTGGCAGCCAAATCCGCACCGTCGCCGAACAAGTCTACGGAGGCTCCGAAGAGGGCCACGATGACGGCCTGTTCACCGTCAAGCCGTTGTAAACCGAGGACCGTGCCATGGCTTTCGAAGCAATGTTTGCGCCGATCCAGATCGGCAAACTGACCATCCGCAACCGCGTGCTCAGTACCGCCCACGCCGAGGTGTATGCCACCGACGGCGGGATGACGACTGACCGCTATGTGAAGTATTACGAAGAGAAAGCCAAGGGCGGCATCGGCCTGGCGATCTGCGGCGGCTCCTCAGTGGTGGCCATCGACAGCCCGCAGGAGTGGTGGAGCTCGGTAAACCTGTCCACCGACCGCATCATCCCGCACTTCCAGAACCTGGCTGATGCCATGCACAAGCATGGCGCCAAGATCATGATCCAGATTACCCACATGGGCCGTCGCTCGCGTTGGGACGGCTTCAACTGGCCGACCCTGATGTCGCCGTCCGGCGTGCGGGAGCCGGTGCACCGCGCTACCTGCAAGACCATCGAACCGGAAGAAATCTGGCGCGTGATCGGCAACTACGCCCAGGCCGCGCGTCGTGCCAAGGCCGGTGGCCTAGACGGCGTGGAACTGTCCGCCGTGCACCAGCACATGATCGACCAGTTCTGGAGCCCACGGGTCAACAAACGTTCCGACGAATGGGGTGGCACCTTTGAAGGCCGCATGAAGTTCGGCCTGGAAGTCCTGAAAGCCGTGCGTGCCGAGGTCGGTGACGACTTCTGCGTGGGCATGCGCCTGTGCGGTGACGAATTCCACCCGGACGGCTTGTCCCATGAGGACATGAAGCAGATCGCCAAGTATTACGACGACACCGGCATGCTCGATTTCATCGGCGTGGTGGGGTCGGGGTGCGACACCCACAACACCCTGGCCAACGTTATCCCCAACATGAGTTATCCACCGGAGCCGTTCCTGCACTTGGCCGCCGGGATCAAGGAAGTGGTCAAGGTCCCGGTGCTGCACGCGCAGAACATCAAGGACCCGAACCAGGCCACGCGCATCCTCGAAGGCGGTTATGTGGACATGGTCGGCATGACCCGTGCGCACATCGCCGACCCGCACCTGATCGCCAAGATCAAGATGGGCCAGATCGACCAGATCAAGCAGTGCGTCGGCGCCAACTACTGCATCGACCGCCAGTACCAGGGCCTGGATGTACTGTGCATCCAGAACGCCGCGACCTCCCGTGAATACATGGGCGTGCCGCACATCATCGAGAAGTCCATCGGGCCCAAGCGCAAAGTCGTGGTAGTGGGTGCCGGCCCGGCGGGGATGGAAGCCGCGCGCGTTGCCGCTGAACGTGGCCACGACGTGACCCTGTTGGAAAAGAAAGAATTTATCGGCGGGCAGATCACCACCGCCTCGAAAGCGCCGCAACGTGACCAGATCGCTGGCATCACCCGCTGGTTCCAGCTGGAATTGGCACGTTTGAAAGTCGATTTGCGCCTGGGCGTGGCCGCTGATGCCGAGACCATCCTCGACCTGCGTCCGGACGTGGTGGTGCTGGCGGTGGGCGGGCATCCGTTTATCGAACAGAACGAACACTGGGGCGCGGCCGAAGGCCTGGTAGTGAGCAGCTGGGACGTGCTCGACGGCAAGGTGGCACCGGGCAAGAACGTGCTGGTGTACGACACCATCTGCGAATTCACCGGCATGTCGGTGGCCGATTTCCTGGCGGACAAAGGCTGCCAGGTCGAGATCGTCACTGACGACATCAAGCCCGGCGTGGCCATCGGCGGTACGTCATTCCCGACCTACTACCGCAGCATGTACCCCAAGGAAGTGATCATGACCGGCGACATGATGCTGGAAAAGGTCTACCGCGAAGGCGACAAGCTGGTAGCGGTGCTAGAGAACGAGTACACCGGCGCCAAAGAGGAACGGGTGGTGGACCAGGTGGTGGTGGAAAACGGCGTGCGTCCGGATGAAGCCCTTTACTACGGGCTCAAGGAAGGATCGCGTAACAAAGGCCAGATCGATGTTGAAGCCTTGTTCGCGATCCAGCCGCAGCCGTGCCTGAGCGAGGCGGGCGAGGGCTACTTGCTGTTCCGCATTGGTGATTGTGTGGCGCAGCGAAATACTCACGCTGCGATCTACGACGCCCTGCGCCTGTGCAAGGATTTTTAAGAACAGTCGCAAGCCATAAGCTTCAAGCAGCAAGAAAGAGCAGTGGTTGACCGGCTTTGACTTGCCGCTTGTAGCTTGAAACTTGCCGCTTGAGGTCACCTCAATGTTGAACACCTTGCTTCCTATTCTCTTGTTTGCCGCCCTGGGCCTTGCCGTCCTCGGCGCCCTGCGCCGGGTGAACATGTGGCGCCGTGGCCGCGCCTCCAAAGTCGACCTGCTCGGTGGCCTGCTGGCCATGCCCAAGCGCTACATGGTCGACCTGCACCACGTGGTTGCCCGCGACAAATACATCGCCAACACCCACGTCGCCACGGCGTTGGGCTTTGTGCTGTCAGCGCTGTTGGCGATTCTGGTGCACGGTTTCGGCCTGCATAACCGCATCCTCGGCTATGCCCTGCTGTTGGCCTCGGTGCTGATGTTTGTCGGCGCCACGTTTGTCTATCTGCGCCGCCGTAACCCGCCATCACGCCTGTCGAAAGGCCCGTGGATGCGCCTGCCGAAAAGCCTGATGGCGTTTTCGGTGAGCTTTTTCCTGGTGACGCTGCCGGTGGCCGGGATCCTGCCGGCCGACTTCGGCGGCTGGCTGTTGGCTGCGCTGCTCAGCGTGGGCGTGCTGTGGGGCGTGTCGGAAATGTTTTTCGGCATGACTTGGGGCGGCCCGATGAAGCACGCCTTCGCCGGTGCCCTGCACCTGGCCTGGCACCGCCGCGCCGAGCGCTTTGGCGGTGGCCGTTCCACCGGGTTGAAGCCGCTGGACCTCGGCGATAAAACCGCGCCTCTGGGCGTGGAAAAACCCAAGGATTTCACCTGGAACCAACTGCTCGGGTTTGACGCCTGCGTGCAGTGCGGCAAGTGCGAAGCCGCGTGCCCGGCCTTCGCCGCCGGCCAGCCGCTGAACCCGAAAAAGCTGATCCAGGACATGGTGGTCGGCCTGGCTGGCGGCACTGATGCCAAGTTCGCCGGCAGCCCCTATCCAGGCAAACCGGTAGGCGAGCACAGCGGCAACCCGCACCAGCCAATCGTCAACGGCCTGGTGGACGCCGAAACCCTGTGGTCCTGCACCACCTGCCGCGCCTGCGTGGAAGAGTGCCCGATGATGATCGAGCACGTGGATGCCATCGTCGACATGCGCCGCTACCTCACCCTGGAAAAAGGCGCGACCCCGAACAAGGGCGCCGAAGTCCTCGAGAACCTGATCGCCACCGACAACCCGGGCGGCTTTGCACCGGGCGGTCGACTGAACTGGGCGGCGGATCTGAACCTGCCGCTGCTCAGCGAAAAAAGCAGCGCCGACGTACTGTTCTGGGTTGGCGACGGCGCCTTCGACATGCGCAACCAGCGCACCCTGCGAGCGTTCGTCAAAGTACTCAAAGCGGCCAACGTCGACTTTGCCGTGCTTGGCCTGGAAGAACGCGACAGCGGCGACGTGGCGCGGCGCCTGGGTGATGAAGCGACCTTCCAACTGCTGGCCACGCGCAATATCCAGACCCTGGCCAAGTACAGCTTCAAGCGCATCGTTACCTGCGACCCGCACAGTTTCCATGTGCTGAAAAACGAGTACGGCGCCTTTAACGGCAACTACCTCGTGCAACACCACAGTACCTTCATGGCCGAGTTGATCGGCGAGGGCGCGTTGAACCTGGGCCAACACAAAGGCAACAGCGTGACCTACCACGACCCATGCTACCTGGGCCGCTACAACGGCGAGTATGAGGCGCCGCGCCAAGTGCTGCGGGCGTTGGGCATCGAGGTCAAAGAGATGCAACGTTCGGGCTTCCGTTCACGCTGCTGCGGCGGCGGCGGTGGTGCGCCGATCACCGACATACCCGGCAAGCAACGGATTCCGGACATGCGCATGGAAGACATCCGCGAAACCGGCGCCGAGCTGGTAGCTGTGGGCTGCCCGCAGTGCACGGCAATGCTCGAAGGTGTGGTCGAGCCGCGCCCATTGATCAAGGACATCGCCGAACTGGTGGCCGACGCTTTATTGGAAGACGCCGCGCCCGCCAGTTCGCCGACCAAACGCCCTGTCCAACAAAAGCCTGCGGAGGTGCATTGATGAGCGACATTATCCGCCGCGACCCACGAGCCGAATGGATCGCCCGCAACCGTCTGCACCCGCTGCATGCGGCGATGCAGCCGGTGCAACACAGCTGGATGGGGCCTAACGGCGTGATCCGCAAAAACGTGCATGGTGTTGGTTTTATTGGCCCTAACGGCGTCAAGCGTATCGACCGCAGCGGCGCCCAGCAGGGGGGGGCGGCCAAGCGTTCGGCAGCGGTGGAAGTGCAGTTGCCACTGCACCAGGTGCCGGCCCCGGCGTTTTACATCAACGTGGTGCCGGACATGGTCGGCGGTCGCCTGAGCAGCCACGACCGCGACCTGCTGGGCCTGGCGCGGCAACTCGCTGGCAGCGATGGCGCGGTGTTGGCGGTGGTGTTTGGCGAGCACAAGGAGCATGCGTTTGCCACGGCGGGCGTCGACCGTCTGCTGGTGCTGGAAGGCCACGCATTCGACGGTTATTCACCGGAGCAACGGGTGCAAGGTTTGCGCGCTGTGGATAACCAGTTCAACCCGCGCCACTGGTTGCTGCCGGACAGCCGCAGCGGTGGCGGCGAGCTGGGCCGACGCTTTGCCGCCAGCCTCAAGGAACGCCCGGCCACGCGGGTCTGGCAGATCAAGGGCGACGAGTGCATCGGCCGCGCCGGGGCTGGCCAGGAAGACTTGGCCCGGCCTTTGGCGCGCCTGATCCTGGCGGCCGTGGAGTGCGCTGAGCCGGTCAGCGAAACCCGGCATGAAGTGTTGCCCGTGGAGTTATCCACAGCCCTGGCGCGCAGCTTGCCGCGCATTGAAGATCTTGGCGCGGTGGCCGTCGACCCGGCGGCAATTCCCATGGCCGAGGCGGAATTCATTTTCTCCGGCGGCAATGGCGTGAAGGACTGGACGCTCTTCCACCAGACCGCCGCCGCACTGGGTGCCACCGAGGGCGCCTCGCGGGTGGCCGTGGACGACGGCTTTATGGCGCGTGATCGCCAGGTCGGCGCCAGCGGCACCTGGGTCACGGCGCGGGTGTATGTGGCCGTGGGTATTTCCGGTGCCATCCAGCACCTGCAGGGCATCGGTGCCTGCGACAAGGTGGTGGCGATCAACCTTGACCCTGGCTGCGACATGATCAAGCGTGCCGACCTCTCGGTCATCGGCGAAAGTAACGCGATACTGCAAGCCTTGATCGATGCGGTCGAGGCCTACCGCAGCGGCGCCAAGCGCGATGCGGCTTAAGGATATGGCCATGACCACGAATGTAATCAGTTTGGTTTCCATCGGCGCCCACCCTACCTCCGGGCGCCCGCGCCGTGCGGAGCAGGACGCCCGCGCTGTCGAACTGGGGTTGCAGATGGCTGGGGATAAGTTGCAGGTGCTGCATGCCGGCAACATCGCCGAACCGACCCTGCGCAGTTACCTGGGCATGGGCTTGCCAGCGTTACATGTACTGGAGCAACCGGCTGGCAGCGATGCGTTGCCGGTACTCAGTGAGTACTTGCGCGATGCCGGTGCCCAGGTGGTGCTCACCGGCAGCCAGGCCGAAACCGGTGAAGGCTCGGGCATGTTGCCGTTCTTGCTCGCCGAGCAATTGGGCTGGCCGCTGATTGTCGGGCTGGCGCAGGTTGAATCGATCGAGGCGGGCGTGGCCCATGTGCTGCAAGCCTTGCCACGCGGCCAGCGGCGCCGGTTGAAGGTGCGTTTGCCGTTTCTGGCGACCGTGGATAACGCCGCGCCCAAGCCTCGGCAAAGCGCCTACGGCCCGGCGCAGCGCGGTGAACTGGCGGCTCACGACGTTGAAGTCGAGCAGGACGAGTTATACACAGGGGCCGTGCTGCAACCGGCCAAGCCTCGACCCAAGCGGCTCAAGGTGATCAAGGCCAAGAGCGGCGCCGATCGTATGAAAGCCGCCACGGCCAAGGCCAGCGGCGGCGGTGGGCAAGTGCTCAAGGGCCTCAGCCCGGAAGCGGGTGCCGAGGCTATTCTCAAGCTGTTGGTTGAGGAGGGCGTCGTACGCTGATTCCCTGTGGGCGCTGGCGTATCTGTACCTGTAGTGAGCGGGGCAAGCCCGCTCACTACAAGGATGTGTAGATTCCAAGGGCTATAGCAGGAAGCCAGCGCCCACGTATTAACGTCCCTTGGGCTTACCCACAATCCCTGTTGATCCGTCTGTGGATAACCTGTTCGCGGTTGTCCACAGCCCCTGTGAATCAAGCCCTGCAGCCCTCTGTACGAAAAACAACCAAGCTAACTGGCGGTTTTTCCTTGGTTTTTTCCCTGCACTCAGCCATTTAACAAATCAGACTTGCCCCCATACTCTGTTGGCGCTTCTGTGGATAAGGTGTTCGCTCTCGGCCACAGCCCTTATGGTTAAAGGCTTTTATGTGATTGATCAAAATCTGATCGATTTGAGCTTTTACTTGATTAAAATCCCTGAAAACCGCGATTTATGAAGGTTTGAGACGGTTTTCCACAGCGCTGCCAAAGTTGCCCCCAAAGTCTGTTGGTGCTTCTGTGGATAAGGTGTTCGCGTACCGCTACAGGGCACGTGGTTCGTGGCTTTCAGTGAGTTGATCAATAAGTGATCAGATGCGGGTGAAAACCGCTGGCTTGAATAAGTCACGGATTTTCTTCATTTAATTTTAGGAGGGAGGCGTACTTGCCCACATTTGCTGTGGGTGGCTCTGTGGATAAGTTGTTGGGTAAAGGCTGGAGGGCTGGTATCTAGAGGCGTTAGAGAGGCTTGCTCAAATTTTGAACAGTTAAGGAGTTCAACCTGTGGGAGCGTCTCACCGCCGCTCCCACAGTTTGATCTGTGGGTGTCACTTACTCGTGGACGGCGACGCCTTTGAGGTAAGGCGCCGGCGCCGCGCCCAGGTTGCTCAACATGCGCTCGCTGTACCAGTCAACGAAGTTCACCACACCGAACTCGTAGGTTTTGGAGTACGGGCCGGGCTGGTAGGCGGTGGAGTTGATCCCGCGCTGGTTCTCTTCGGCCAGGCGACGGTCCTGGTCGTTGGTGGCGTCCCACACCTGGCGCATGCGGTCCACGTCGTAGTCCACACCTTCCACGGCGTCCTTGTGCACGATCCACTTGGTGGTGACCATGGTTTCCTGGGCGCTGATCGGCCACACGGTGAACACGATGATGTGGTCGCCCATGCAGTGGTTCCACGAATGCGGCAGGTGCAGGATGCGCATCGAGCCCAGGTCCGGGTTCTTGATGCGGCCCATGAGTTTCGCGCAGCCCTGTTTGCCATCCAGGGTCATCGATACGGTGCCCTTGAGCAGCGGCATGCGCACGATGCGGTTGCGCAGGCCAAAGCTGGCGTGGGCGTAAGGGATTTTCTCGGCATCCCAGGCGGCAGCGGAGGCGGCCACGTGGTCCTTGAAGGTCTGGTCGGCGCGCGGGTCGGTGACGTCGTCCCATTCCAGCAGGGTTTTCAGCAGTTCCGGGTGCGACGCGTTGCAGTGGTAGCACTCGCGGTTGTTTTCCAGCACCAGTTTCCAGTTGGCTTTTTCGAACAAGGTGGTCTGAATGGCCACCTTGGTGTTTTCCATGTCGTAGGGTTCCATGTAATGGCTCAGCGTCGACAGGAAGTCATCGATGGCCGGCGGGTTCTCGGCCAGGCTGATGAAGATGTAGCCGCCGGCGGTCTTTACGTTCACCGGCTTGAGGCCGTATTGCTTCATGTCGAAGTCGGCGCCCATCTCGGTGCCGGCGAACAGCAGGCGGCCGTCCAGTTCGTAGGTCCACTGGTGGTAATGACAGACGAGTTTGGCAACCTTGCCCTTGTCGCTGGTGCACAAGCGTGAGCCACGGTGGCGACACACGTTGTGGAACGCATGCACCACGCCGTTGGCGCCACGGATCACGATGATCGGGTTCTTGCCCACTTGCAGGGTCAGGTAGTTGCCCTTGGTGGGGATCTCGCAGGTCATGCCGGCAATCAACCACTCTTTCTGGAAGATCTCCTGCATGTCGATATCAAACAGCCGTTCATCAGAGTAGAACGGCTGTGGCAGCGAAAAGGTGCGCTCGCGCTCTTGCAGCATCTGCGCGGTGGCCTTGCGTGCGGGTTCCAGCGGATCGCCCAAGCTTAAAGTTGCGGTGACGTCCATCGTGTGTGTCCTCAGGGCCATTCTGTGTGGCCGGCGAATAGTGGCTACGGTTGGTACTTTGCAAGGCCTAAAGAAAGCGTCTTTGTTGGAAGCGAGTGTGGGCCCGGCAAAGGCCAGAACCTTGTCCATTAACGACATGGCCCACTCTGATCCCGACGCGCAACACCCATGGTATGGGGGCTGGTCGCGATAAGTATGTGAATGTCGCAGATAGGTAAATGGGTGGTTCTCGCGTTACGCAGAATCGCCACCATAAGGCCGACGTCGGCGGTGGAGAACAACAACATGTCCAGTAATTTCCTGAATCCGGTAACCACCCAGACCTGGGCCAATGGTCGGCACATCGTCCGTTGCGTCAAAGTCATCCAGGAAACCTGGGACGTGCGCACCTTCTGCTTCATGGCCGACCAGCCGATCCTGTTCTTTTTCAAGCCAGGGCAATTCGTCACCCTGGAGCTGGAAATCGACGGCCAGCCGATCATGCGCTCCTACACCATTTCCAGCTCACCGTCGGTGCCCTACAGCTTTTCGGTGACGATCAAGCGTGTGCCGGGCGGCAAGGTCTCCAACTGGCTGCACGACACGCTGCATGAAGGGCAGGAGTTGGCCGTGCACGGGCCGGTGGGGCTGTTTAATGCGATCGACTTCAGCAATACCAAAGTGCTTTACCTCAGTGGCGGTGTCGGCATCACGCCGGTCATGTCCATGGCGCGTTGGTATTACGATACCAACGCCAATGTCGACATGACGTTTATCCACAGCGCCCGCTCGCCCAAAGACATCATTTATCACCGCGAGCTGGAACACATGGCATCGCGGATCGACAACTTCAGCCTGCACCTGATCTGCGAGAAACATGGATTGGGTGAGCCTTGGGCGGGTTATCGCGGTTACCTGAACCACAAGATGCTCGAACTAATGGTGCCGGACTTCCTCGAGCGTGAAGTGTTCTGCTGCGGCCCCACGCCGTACATGAACGCGGTTAAGCGTCTGCTGGAGGTCGCCGGTTTTGACATGACGCGTTACCACGAGGAATCCTTCGGTGCAACGCCACCGGAAGCCCGTGCGGACGCGGTGGAACAAGCCGAACAAGCCGCCGACGCACCGGAAGTCGATCTGGCGGATCTGCACCAAGTGGAGTTCATCGCGTCGGGCAAGAGCATTCGCGTGGCACCGGGCGAAACCGTGCACGCGGCTGCGGCCAAGCTTGGGCTATTGATCCCGAAAGCCTGCGGCATGGGCATCTGCGGAACGTGCAAGGTGATGAAGCTGGGTGGCGAGGTCGAGATGGACCACAACGGCGGGATCACCGAAGAAGACGAAGCCGAAGGCTACATCCTGTCGTGCTGCAGTGTGCCGAAGGGGGATGTGCGCATCGAGTTCTGATGCTCATACAGCCTTGGCCGACGGTCCTGATGAACGTGATTGTGACCGCTGATTGATTTGTCCCGGGCCTGCGCCAGGGGCAGGTCAGCGACCAACTGTTGTTCCTCCGGGCGGGAGGCTGCGCCGGCCAGTGGGTAGCCGTCAGCGTCGACGATCACCGAACCGCCCACCCAGTTTACCCCACGCTCCTCGCCATAGCGGTCGCACGCGGCGATGAACATGCGGTTGACTGCCGCATTGGCCTGGACCCGCACGATCTCTGCCGGCCTTTCACCGGCGGGGCGTGGGCCGTCAGGCCAGTTCACCGGGACGCAGAGCAAGTCGGCTTGCGCCAGCGCAGGCAGGCGCACCCACTCGGGCAACTCCAGGTCGTAGCAGATCATTACGGCGATCCGCCCGACGGCGGTGTCGACCACCGGAGGTGGTGCATCACCGGGGGTAAAGATCAGTTTCTCGCGGTCCCACAGGTGTGCCTTGCGATACACCGTCAGGCGCCCGGTGGGTTCGACCAGCGCTGCACTGTTGGCGACGTGTGGCGCGTTCAGGCGCTCGCAGAACCCCGCTACGATGACGATTCCCAGCTCGTGCGCCAGGTTTTTCCACAGTCTCAAGGTCGGGCCGTCGAGCGTCTCCGAGACACGGTAGGCTTCGTCTTGGTCGAAGAACGCGTAGCCGCTCTGGATCAGCTCCGGCAGAACGACCACCTGGGCGTCGAGGCTGGCTGCACTGCGAATCGCGCGCTCGGTCAGTGCTCGGTTGTAGTCGGCATCGCCGATATGCGGCGCCAGTTGATGGCAAACGACGCGTAGCGGTTTCACGTCAAGTCTCCTTCCAATGCGCGCTCGCTGGCGTGCATAGCGCGCGATTCGGCGGCGTGGTCGAGTTGGCGGCTCATCACGCAGTAAACCACTGCCGAGACCGCCAGGCCGATGACGAACGCAATATCGGCACCGTCCAGCATCAGGCTGATCGGGCCTTGATAAAAACCCAGCGACATGAACGGAATCATAGCCGCCAGGCCGAGGAAATACGCGACCAACCCGGCCCTCGACCAGCGACCATAGATGCCAGCGGGATTGAAAATATCGCGGATGGCGTAGCGCCCTTTTCGTACGACATAGAAGTCTGCGAGGTTGACGGCCGTCCAGGGCACCAGGAAATACAGCATCAAGAGCACGAAGGTATTGAAGCTGCTCAGGTAGCTCTCAGGGATGCTCAAGGCAATCACGAAAATGATTGCGGCCACCAGGCTGATCCCGACGATGCGGCTCTTGATCCTGGGTTTGATCGGGACAAAACCGTCAATGGCGCTGATCCCGGTGAGCATCGCGCCATAACAGTTGACGGCCATGATGCCGACCAGCGCCGGTACGGCAATCAGCACGGTAAAGGTGCCAAACCCAGGCAGCAGTTGGTTGCCCACGGCCTGCACACTGCCAATGGCGTCGGGTGAGGGCAGCGCCGAGGCCAGGAATGCCCCCAACGACATCAACCACAGCGCCGAGCCGGCAGCCCCCAGGTAGGTCCAGAGGATGACACTGCGCGACGGCGTGTTGTGGGGCAGGTAGCGCGAGTAATCCGAGACATACACGGCGTAGCTGATCTGATAGCCCGCAGCGGCTGACAATTGGATCAGGAAGGCCGACCAGGAAAAATGTGCGTCGGCCACGGCTGAATCGGCCTGCAGGTGCAGCAAGGCTGCGACGGTCAGGACCGCGAAGACACTGATCATCACGTAGGTCAGCCAGCGTTGCACGGTGTGCAGGAGGTCGTGACCGATGACGGCGATCACCACCGCGAGGATGATCATCAAGGCATACCAGGGCGCGCGGTGGCCGGGCAGCACGGTATTGATGGCATCGGTCGCCAGAATCACATTGAACACGTTAAAGCCGATGTACACGAAGACCACCGCGATAAACGGCACGATGGCGCCACGCAGGCCGAATTGGGCGCGCGACTGGATCATCTGCGGCAAACCCATGCGCGGTCCCTGGTTGGCGTGGAACGCCATGGCGAACGTGCCCAGGCACACGCCGATCACGATCGCCAGGATCGCGTACACCAGGCTCAGTCCCAAGGCCGCCCCGGTAAACCCGGTGACCATGGTGGTCAGCACGAAGTTGCCGGTGAACCAGAACGGCGCCTGATGCCACACCTTGCCGTGGCGTTCATTGCGCGGCACGTAGTCGATGGAGCGGGTTTCGATTTTCAGCGTGCTGGAGGGGGGAGCGGCCGATCGGTCGGAGGGCATGTTCATAGGTATCACGGTCTGTTTTTTATTGAGTGAGTTGCGCAGCGTCTTGTAAGCAAAAAAACAATTGAATCGGCATTTTCAAATAATCACTTTATGAATGTCTGAACTGAGTGCGCAAAACCCTCTGGAATAAGGTTTGCATTACTGATCCACTTTTTATTTCCAACGGATATAGAGACATTTCCTACGAATCACTACGCTGAAGATCACACTCGTCGTAGTCGCCCTTCGCAGTGAAGCAGTAGGTGGACGTCCTGTTTGCACGCCAAGGATAATTGCCATGTCTGCTATTCCCTCCCGAAGTAAAGGCGCTGCGCGCTTGCTTGCCAACGATGTCACTGCACTGATTCCTGACTTTCCTTTTCATTACCGCCGGTTCCTTGATACCGCCGTCATTAACGGCACTCCGTTGGCGCAGGTTTCCAGCCTAGCGTATGGCAGCAAAGTGTTGATCGTCGGCGCAGGCGTTGCGGGAATGGTGACGGCCTATGAAGCCATGCGCATGGGTTTACACCCTGTGGTGGTAGAGGCCAGTGATCGTATCGGTGGCCGGCTGTATTCCTACGTGGCGGGTGATCCGCAAGATCCCGCTAACAGTGTGATCTGTGAAATGGGGGCGATGCGTTTTCCTGTTTCAGGCAAGGCGTTGATGCACTATTTCGAGAAGGTCGGCATGACGGCCAACTCGGCGGACTTTCCCAACCCTGGTTCGGCGGCAACCTCCAGTACGGTAGTTGACTACCAGCAAAAACAGACCTATTACGAAGGCAATAACCTGCCGCCGGAATACGCCGAAATTGAGCGGTTGTTGTTCGAGGTGTTCCTTGAGCAGGACCCGATCAAGTTCACCGAAATGGAAGCGGCAATGTCCGAGGACAGCATTGATCAGGCCAAGATAAAGACCTTGTGGAACGCAATCCTGGATGCGGGTTGGGACAACCTCAGTTTTTTTGCCGCGATGGTCGAGCAGGCGGGGTGGAGTCGCGAAGACATTGATCTGTTCGGCCAGATCGGCTTCGGCACCGGCGGTTGGAACACCGACTATCCCAATTGTTTCCTAGAGGTGCTGCGGGTGCTGTATACCGGGCTGGATACCAACCATAAGTTGATGTTCGACGGTTCCAGCGAGCTGCCAACGCGGTTATGGAGCCGCGCCCCGGAGACCTTTGGCGACGCCATGGCGCATTGGTCTGTGGGCACCACTGTCCAAGGCCTGACGACCCAAGTCATTGATCAGCCTTTAAAGCAGGAAGTGCGGCAGATCATGCGTCGCCCGGATGGCGAGTTCGACGTATGGGTGTATGACCATAATCTGGGAAACGACCGTCAATACACTTTTCCTGCCGTGGTCTACACCCCTCACAAGCGGATCCTCGACAAATTCCGCTACATGGATGGTGCCGCCCGCTTCAACCAAATGAATGACCTGTTATCCCCAAAGGAATGGGAAGCGGTGATGTACACACACTACATGCAATCCGCCAAAATCTTCGCGCAAACCCAGCGGCCTTTCTGGACCGATGTGGAAGCAGATTTTCAACACAAGATGAGCGTGACCCTGTCGGATCGCATCACCCGTGGCACCTACCTGCTGGACTACAGTCAAGGCCTCGGATCTTACAGGGGGAGCGGTATGTTTTTGTCTTATACCTGGAATGACGACAGCCTCAAATTCCTGGGGGATCGCAGTGCGCCGCAGCCGTCCCACGTGCAGGTGTGCACAAGCTTGCTGGACAGCGTGTACGCCCCTCATCAGTTGAACCTGGCGGCTGAGTTCGGCATGACCAACCCCTTTGTCGAAATCAACTGGGAGGAGCAGCCGTTTTTCCTGTGCGCGTTCAAAATGAATCTGCCGGGCCAGTACGAGTACCAGCGCTTGCTGTTTTCTCAGTTCATGAACGGTGTGCAGGGGCCGAAACCCGATGGATTCATTCTGGCGGGTGACGACGTTTCGTTCACGGGAGGCTGGGCAGAAGGAGCGGTGACGACGGCCTTGAATGCCGTGAATAAGCTGGCGTTGAAATTCAACGGTGGGACCTTTCTCACAAACCGCGGCCCTATTGATGATTGGCAAGCGCTTCAACCGAAGGCCTTGTGAGCGAAATCACATCAGTCCCGCGTCGCAGGTCATGAGTCTGCGGCGCGGGCCTTAGTGGTTAGCGGACGAAAAGGTTGATGAGGTATCCGCCGGATGCTGTCATTTCGAACTCTTTTCCAGTCACGGTAAAGGTTTTGGACGGCTCGATGATGGTGTCGCCGACGTTGGCCAGCTTCCTGAGGTCGTCCAGGCTGACGAGTGTGGCGTCGACGTCGGCGCGCAGCTGAGAGTCAGTGGTGTAGCATTGAATTTCCATGATGTTGCCCTCTATAGGATTTCCATTTCCAGCCGAGTGTTCGGCAGGCAGTCAGCCCCGGAAAAACGCGTCCGTCTGTTCGGGGTGACAAGATCCTACTCAAGGCAGGGGGTAGATAGATACTGTCAGAAATACGTACAAACAGTCTCTGAAACGCTGCTCAAAGCCCCGTGGTTTCAGGCCTCCATCACTTTCCGAATATCCGCCGCCAATTCTCTTACACGTTCTTCCTCGGTATCCCACGCACACATGAAGCGTGCACCGCCTTTGCCGATAAAGGTGTAGAAGCGCCAGCCCTTTGCGGTCAATGCGGCAATCGCCGGTTCCGAGAGTTGCAGGAACACACCATTGGCCTGCACCGGGAACATCAGCTCAACGCCAGGAATATCCGCCACCAGGCGGCTCAGCAGTTGTGCGCAGTGGTTGGCGTGACGGGCGTGTTTGAGCCAGGCGTCGTTTTCCAGCAGGCCTACCCAAGGGGCGGAGAGGAAGCGCATTTTCGAGGCCAACTGGCCCGCTTGTTTGCAGCGATAGTCGAAGTCTTCCGCCAGTTTGTGGTTGAAGAACAGGATCGCTTCGCCTACCGCCATGCCGTTTTTGGTACCGCCAAAGCACAGCACATCCACGCCAGCCTTCCAGGTCAGGTCCGCTGGCGAGCAGCCGAGGAAGGCGCAGGCGTTGGAGAAGCGCGCGCCGTCCATGTGCAGGTTCAGCCCCAGTTCCTTGCAGGTCACACTGATAGCGCGAATTTCTTCCGGGGTGTACACGCTGCCGACTTCAGTGGCCTGGGTAAGGGTGACCACGCGCGGCTTGGGGTAGTGGATGTCCTGGCGCTTGAGGGCGATCTCGCGGATCGACTCCGGGGTCAGCTTGCCGTTTTCGGTGCGTGCGGTGAGCAGCTTGGAGCCGTTGGAGAAAAACTCCGGCGCGCCGCATTCGTCGGTCTCGACGTGGGCCGTTTCCGAGCAAATCACGCTATGGTAGCTCTGGCACAGCGAGGACAGCGCCAGGGAGTTGGCCGCTGTACCGTTGAAGGCGAAGAACACTTCGCAGTCGGTTTCGAATAAGTTGCGGAAACCGTCGGCGGCGCGATGGGTCCATTCATCATCGCCGTAGGCGCGCTGATGGCCTTGGTTGGCTTGTTCCATGGCGGCCCAGGCTTCCGGGCAGATGCCGGAATAGTTGTCACTGGCGAATTGTTGGCTCTTGTCGGTCATGGCCCATTCCTGTGGTCGATGTTGGGGCGCACTGTAACCAAGATTGTCGCGGGTGCGCACGTACTGTAAATGCAAAGTCACTGGGGAATTATGCACGGTACTGAAACGATTTCTGTCGGACCCGTCCGTGATGGCGCTTTGGATTTGCTCAAGTGGCTGGCGCTGTTGAGCATGGTGCTGGACCACCTGCGTTATGTCGGTTTGAGCCTGGATGGCCTGTATGTGCCGGGACGCCTGGCATTCCCGTGGTTTTGCCTGGCGATTGCGGCGAACCTGCATCGGGCGAGAAACGCACCGGTCATAAGCCAGTGGCGGTATTTGGGATGGTTGTTGCTGTTCAGTGTGATCAGTGAGGTGCCGTATCGGATGTTCATCGACGATGCCGATACGTTGAATGTGTTGCCGACGTTGGCGCTGGGGTTGCTGATTGCCCGAGGATGGCAGCAAAAGGCGCTTTTTGATCGAGGATTGGCGTTGATTGCTGTCGTAATCGGCGCTGTATTTTCCACGCACCTGATGTTCGGTTTTTTCGGTGTGTTGCTGCCGCTGGCGATGCTGTTGGTGTTTCGCCGGCCCTGGTATTTCAGCGTGTTGCCGGGGTTGGTGTGTGTGGCCGCCAATCAATGGCAGATTCTGCTTAATAGCGGCACGCCTGTCGCGTTGATGGGGTTGGCCGCCTGCTTGATCGCGCCATTGGCGGGATTAGTTCTTTTACGACACGCCAAACACGTTTCACCCCCGGCCATGCGCCGTTGGGCTTACGCCCTCTACCCCCTGCATTTCCTTCTGCTGCTGCTCGTTCGCAAGATCATCGCGTAACCCTTGTGGGAGCTGGCTTGTCGAATCGTCGAACCGCTGCGATGGCATCACCTCGGTTCTGCTTAGAGACCGAGGTGTCTGCATCGCAGGCAAGCCAGCTCCCACACAAGCCCATTCCCACATTTGTTTCGGTGTTGTTCACGCCATGTCGTAAACGCACCTTTGCGTGGCGTCCGTAGGCATTTGGTCCAGAGGCGTCAGCCCTACCATCGCATCAAAGGGCTCTGCACGGGCCTCAACAATACGAAAGGCTGGGAGAGACGCGATGTTCAGCAAACAAGACCAGATCCAGGGATATGACGACGCACTGCTGGCGGCGATGAATGCCGAGGAGCAGCGTCAGGAAGATCATATCGAGCTGATCGCGTCGGAGAACTACACCAGCAAACGCGTCATGGAAGCCCAGGGCAGCGGCCTCACCAACAAATACGCCGAAGGTTACCCGGGCAAGCGCTATTACGGCGGTTGCGAGCATGTGGATAAAGTCGAAACCCTGGCCATCGAGCGCGCCAAGCAGCTGTTCGGTGCCGATTACGCCAACGTGCAGCCGCACTCCGGTTCCTCCGCCAACAGCGCGGTGTACCTGGCCCTGCTGAACGCCGGCGACACCATCCTCGGCATGAGCCTGGCCCACGGCGGCCACCTGACCCACGGCGCCAAAGTGTCGTCCTCGGGCAAGCTGTACAACGCGGTGCAATACGGCATCAACACCGACACCGGTTTGATCGACTACGACGAAGTCGAGCGTCTGGCCGTGGAACACCAGCCGAAAATGGTGGTGGCCGGTTTCTCCGCCTACTCCAAGACCTTGGATTTCCCACGCTTTCGCGCGATTGCCGACAAGGTCGGCGCGCTGCTGTTCGTCGACATGGCCCACGTCGCAGGCCTGGTTGCCGCAGGCCTGTACCCTAACCCGCTGCCGTACGCCGATGTGGTCACCACCACCACCCACAAGACCCTGCGTGGTCCGCGTGGCGGCCTGATCCTGGCCAAGGCCAACGAAGCCATTGAAAAGAAGCTCAACGCCGCTGTATTCCCCGGTGCCCAGGGCGGCCCGCTGATGCACGTCATCGCTGGCAAGGCCGTGTGCTTCAAGGAAGCCCAGGAGCCTGGCTTCAAGGTCTATCAGCAACAAGTGATCGATAACGCCCAGGCCATGGCGCAGGTGTTCATCAAACGCGGCTACGACGTAGTGTCCGGCGGCACCGATAACCACCTGTTCCTGGTCAGCCTGATCCGTCAGGGCCTCACCGGCAAAGACGCGGACGCCGCCCTCGGTCGCGCCCACATCACCGTCAACAAGAACGCCGTGCCGAATGACCCGCAGTCGCCGTTCGTGACCTCGGGCCTGCGCATCGGCACCCCGGCGGTGACCACGCGTGGTTTCAAAGTGCCGCAGTGCATCGAACTGGCCGGCTGGATCTGCGACATCCTCGACAACCTCGGCGACGCCGATGTCGAGGCCAACGTGGCCAAGCACGTGTCTGCCCTGTGCGCTGATTTCCCGGTTTATCGCTGAGCGCGGTTTTGGAGTAATGACTATGCAACGCTACTCAGGCTTCGGCCTCTTCAAGCACTCACTCAGCCACCACGAAAACTGGCAGAAGATGTGGCGCACGCCGACCCCTAAAAAGGTCTACGACGTGGTCATCGTCGGCGGCGGCGGGCATGGTCTGGCGACCGCTTACTACCTGGCCAAGGAGCACGGCATCACCAACGTGGCCGTGGTCGAGAAAGGCTGGCTGGGCGGCGGTAACACCGCACGCAACACCACCATCGTGCGTTCCAACTATCTGTGGGACGAGTCGGCGCATTTGTATGAACACGCGATGAAGCTGTGGGAAGGCCTGTCCCAGGACCTGAACTACAACGTGATGTTCTCGCAGCGCGGCGTGTATAACCTGTGCCACACCCTGCAAGACATTCGTGATTCCGAGCGCCGCGTCAGCGCCAACCGCCTCAACGGCGTGGACGGCGAACTGCTCAACGCCAAACAGGTAGCGGACGAGATCCCGTACCTCGACTGCTCGAAAAACACCCGCTACCCGGTTCTCGGCGCCACCGTGCAACGTCGCGGCGGCGTGGCCCGCCATGATGCCGTGGCCTGGGGCTTCGCTCGCGCGGCTGACGCACTCGGTGTGGACTTGATCCAGCAGACCGAAGTGATCGGCTTCCGCAAGGAAAACGGCGTGTGCATCGGCGTGGAAACCAACAAGGGCTTCATCGGCGCCAAGCGCGTCGGTGTGGTCACGGCCGGTAACTCCGGGCACATGGCCTCGCTGGCCGGTTTCCGCCTGCCGATCGAATCCCACCCGCTGCAAGCGTTGGTGTCGGAGCCGATCAAGCCGATTATCGACAGCGTGATCATGTCCAACGCCGTGCACGGTTATATCAGCCAGTCCGACAAGGGCGATCTGGTGATCGGCGCCGGTATCGACGGCTACAACGGCTACGGCCAGCGCGGTTCGTACCCGGTGATCGAGCACACCGTCCAGGCCATCGTCGAGATGTTCCCGGTGCTGTCGCGGGTGCGCATGAACCGCCAGTGGGGCGGCATCGTCGACACCACGCCGGATGCGTGCCCGATCATCTCCAAGACGCCGGTTCCGAACATGTTCTTCAACTGCGGTTGGGGCACCGGTGGTTTTAAAGCGACTCCGGGCTCAGGCAACGTGTTTGCCGCCAGCCTCGCCAAGGGTGAAATGCACCCGTTGGCTGCCCCTTTTTCCATCGACCGTTTCCACAACGGTGCGTTGATCGATGAGCATGGCGCTGCGGCCGTCGCCCACTAACAGGAGAAATTCCCTATGTTGCATATCTTCTGTCCTCACTGTGGCGAACTGCGCTCCGAAGAGGAATTCCATGCGTCCGGCCAAGCGCATATCCCGCGCCCGCTGGACCCGAACGCCTGCACCGATGAAGAGTGGGGCGACTACATGTTCTTTCGCGATAACCCGCGTGGCCTGCATCACGAACTGTGGATTCACGCCGCCGGTTGCCGCCAGTATTTCAACGCAACCCGCGACACCCTGACCTACGAAATTCTTGAAACTTACAAGATCGGCACCAAGCCGCAATTCACCGCCAAGGCTGCTGGAGAGAAGGTATGAGCCAGACCAATCGCCTGTCCAACGGTGGCCGGATCGACCGCAATAAAGTCCTCACGTTTACCTTCAACGGCCAGAGCTACAAAGGCTTTGAAGGCGACACACTGGCCGCCGCCTTGCTCGCCAACGGCGTCGACATCATCGGCCGCAGCTTCAAGTATTCGCGCCCACGCGGCATCTTTGCTGCGGGCGCCGAAGAGCCGAACGCGGTGCTGCAGATCGGCGCCACCGAAGCCACCCAGATTCCCAACGTGCGCGCCACGCAACAAGCGCTGTACCAAGGTTTGGTCGCCACCAGCACCAACGGCTGGCCAAACGTGAACACCGACGTGATGGGCATTCTCGGCAAGGTCGGCGGCAAGCTGATGCCACCGGGTTTCTACTACAAAACCTTCATGTACCCGCAATCGTTCTGGATGACGTACGAGAAGTACATCCGTAAGGCGGCTGGCCTTGGCCGCTCGCCGACCGAGAACGACCCGGACACCTACGACAACTTCAACCGTCACTGCGACGTGCTGGTGGTCGGCGCAGGCCCTTCGGGTTTGGCCGCTGCACTGGCTGCTGCGCGCAGCGGTGCACGTGTGATCATCGCCGATGAGCAGGAAGAGTTCGGTGGTTCGCTGCTCGACTCGCGCGAAAGCCTCGATGGCAAACCCGCTACTGATTGGGTTGCCAGCGTGATCGCTGAACTCAAAGCCCTGCCGGACGTGGTGCTGCTGCCCCGCGCTACCGTCAACGGTTATCACGACCATAACTTCCTGACCATCCACGAACGTCTCACCGACCACCTCGGTGACCGTGCGCCGATTGGCGTGGTGCGTCAGCGTATTCACCGTGTGCGTGCCAAGCGTGTCGTCCTCGCGACCGGTGCGTGCGAGCGTCCATTGGTGTACGGCAACAACGACGTGCCGGGCAATATGCTGGCCGGCGCAGTTTCCACCTACGTGCGCCGCTACGGCGTGGCGCCGGGCAAGAAACTGGTGCTGTCGACCAACAACGACCACGCCTATCGCGTTGCGCTGGACTGGCTCGACGCCGGCCTGCAAGTGGTGGCCGTGGCCGATGTGCGCCACAACCCACGCGGCGCGCTGGTTGAAGAAGCCCGTGCCAAAGGCATTCGCATCCTCACCGGCAGCGCCGTGATCGAAGCCCGTGGCAGCAAGCATGTGACCGCTGCCCGCGTGGCGGCGATTGATCTGAAAGCACACAAAGTCACCAGCCCAGGCGAATGGCTTGACTGCGACCTGGTGGCCAGCTCCGGCGGTTACAGCCCGGTGGTCCACCTGGCCTCGCACCTGGGCGGCAAGCCGACCTGGCGTGAAGATATCCTCGGTTTTGTACCGGGCGAAGCACCGCAGAAACGCGTGTGCGTCGGTGGTATCAACGGCGTCTACGGCCTTGGCGATTCCCTGGCGGATGGTTTTGAAGGCGGCGTGCGCGCGGCCAGCGAAGCCGGTTTTGCGCCGGTGGAAGGCGCACTGCCAAAAGCGCTGAACCGCCTGGAAGAACCGACGCTAGCTGTTTACCAAGTGCCGCACGACAAACCCACCGCACGGGCGCCAAAGCAATTTGTCGACCTGCAAAACGACGTGACTGCCGCCGCCATCGAACTGGCGACCCGTGAAGGTTTCGAGTCGGTTGAGCACGTCAAACGCTACACAGCCCTGGGCTTCGGCACCGACCAGGGCAAGCTGGGTAACGTCAACGGCCTGGCGATTGCCGCGCGTTCGCTGAACGTGACCATCCCGCAGATGGGCACCACCATGTTCCGTCCGAACTACACGCCGGTGACGTTCGGCGCGGTGGCGGGCCGTCACTGTGGGCACATCTTCGAGCCGGTGCGCTACACCGCGCTGCAAGCCTGGCACGTGAAAAACGGCGCCGAGTTCGAAGACGTCGGCCAGTGGAAACGCCCCTGGTATTTCCCGCGCAATGGTGAAGACCTGCACGCCGCGGTAAAACGTGAATGCCTGGCCGTGCGCGACAGCGTTGGTCTGCTCGATGCGTCGACCCTCGGCAAGATCGATATCCAGGGCCCGGATGCCCGAGAGTTCCTCAACCGCATCTACTCCAACGCCTGGACCAAGCTCGATGTGGGCAAGGCGCGCTATGGCCTGATGTGCAAGGAAGACGGCATGGTCTTCGACGACGGCGTCACTGCTTGCCTCGCCGACAACCACTTCCTGATGACCACCACCACTGGCGGCGCCGCCCGTGTGCTGCAGTGGCTGGAAATCTACCAACAGACCGAGTGGCCAGACCTCAAGGTGTACTTCACTTCGGTCACCGACCACTGGGCGACCATGACCCTGTCCGGGCCCAACAGCCGCAAGCTGCTGGCCGAAGTGACCGACATCGACCTGGACAAGGACGGCTTCCCGTTCATGACCTGGAAGGAAGGCCTGGTCGGTGGCGTACCGGCTCGCGTGTTCCGGATTTCGTTTACCGGTGAGCTGTCGTACGAAGTCAACGTGCAGGCCGACTACGCCATGGGCGTGCTGGAAAAAATCGTCGAGGCCGGCAAGCAGTACAACCTGACCCCGTATGGCACTGAAACCATGCACGTACTGCGGGCGGAGAAGGGCTTCATCATCGTCGGGCAAGACACCGACGGCTCGATGACCCCGGACGACCTGAACATGGGCTGGTGCGTAGGTCGTACCAAACCGTTCTCGTGGATCGGCTGGCGCGGCATGAACCGTGAAGACTGCGTGCGTGAAGAGCGTAAGCAGCTGGTTGGGCTCAAACCGATCGATCCAACCGTGTGGCTGCCGGAAGGCGCGCAGCTGGTGTTCGATCCGAAGCAGTCGATTCCGATGAAGATGGTGGGTCACGTCACATCAAGTTATGCGCACAACTCCCTGGGTTATTCGTTTGCCATGGGCGTGGTGAAGGGCGGCTTGAAGCGCATCGGCGAACGGGTGTTCTCACCGCAGGCGGATGGCAGTGTGATCGAGGCAGAGATTGTGTCTTCGGTGTTCTTTGACCCGAAAGGCGAACGCCAGAACATCTGATAGACCGAGTCGCGGCCTTCGCGAGCAAGCCCGCTCCCACGGGAGCGGGCTTGCTCGCGAAGACGCCAGTAGCCGCACAACAGAATTCAGGAAAGGTGCTTTATGACAGCAGCCAATGTGTACCAACAACGCCCAACCACCGGGGCCAAGGCCGAGTCGTCGCTGCACCATGCCGACCTCGCCAGCCTGGTCGGCAAGGGGCGCAAGAACGCCGGTGTGACCGTGCGTGAGAAGAAACTCCTGGGCCACCTGACTCTGCGCGGCGACGGCCATGACCCTGCCTTTGCCGCCGGCGTGCACAAGGCCCTTGGTATTGAGCTGCCAGCTGCTTTGACGGTGATCATCAAAGGCGAAACCAGCCTGCAATGGCTCGGTCCGGATGAGTGGCTTTTGATCGTGCCAAGCGGTGAAGAATTCGCCGCCGAGCAAAACCTGCGTGCCGCCCTAGGCGACCTGCATATTCAGATCGTCAACGTCAGCGGCGGCCAACAGATCCTCGAACTCAGCGGCCCGAATGTGCGTGACGTGCTGATGAAGTCCACCAGCTATGACGTGCACCCCAACAACTTCCCGGTGGGCAAGGCGGTGGGCACGGTGTTCGCCAAGTCGCAACTGGTGATCCGTCACACCGCTGAAGACACCTGGGAGCTGCTGATTCGTCGCAGCTTCTCGGATTACTGGTGGTTGTGGTTGCAGGATGCCTCGGCTGAGTTCGGTTTGAGCGTCCAAGCCTGAGGAGTGACCCATGAGCCGCGCACCTGATACATGGATTTTGACCGCCGACTGCCCCAGCGTGCTCGGCACGGTGGATGCGGTCACCCGCTACCTGTTCGAGCAGGGCTGCTACGTTACCGAGCACCACTCGTTCGATGATCGGCTTTCCGGGCGATTTTTTATTCGCGTCGAATTTCGCCAGCCCGACGGTTTCGACGAGCAAGGTTTCCGCGATGGCCTGGCCTCTCGCGGTGAAGCCTTTGGCATGATCTTCGAGCTGACAGCGCCGAACTACCGGCCAAAAGTGGTGATCATGGTCTCAAAGGCCGATCACTGCCTGAACGATCTGCTGTACCGCCAGCGCATCGGCCAACTGTCGATGGACGTGGTTGCGGTGGTGTCCAACCACCCTGATCTCAAACCTTTGTCCGACTGGCACCAGATTCCCTACTACCATTTCCCCCTCGACCCCAACGACAAACCGTCCCAGGAGCGCCAGGTGTGGCAGGTGGTGGAAGACACCGGCGCCGAATTGGTGATTCTTGCGCGCTACATGCAAGTGCTGTCGCCGGAGCTGTGCCGCAAGCTGGATGGCAAGGCCATCAATATCCATCACTCGTTGTTGCCGGGGTTCAAGGGCGCCAAGCCGTATCACCAGGCGTACAACAAGGGCGTGAAATTGGTTGGCGCCACGGCGCATTACATCAACAACGACCTGGATGAAGGCCCGATCATCGCCCAGGGCGTGGAGGTGGTGGACCACAGCCACTACCCCGAGGACTTGATTGCCAAGGGGCGCGATATTGAAGGGCTGACACTGGCCCGGGCGGTGGGGTATCACATTGAGCGGCGGGTGTTTCTCAACGCCAATAGAACTGTGGTGCTCTGACTGACGCCTTCGCGAGCAAGCCCGCGAAGAGGCCCCAACTAACAACGCAAAAACAGCATCTGTACCCGAGCACTTAACGCGCTGCCCACCCAACGGGCAACGCGGTTCCATAAAAACAACAGCGAGGTGAAAGCATGTCTGGTAATCGTGGTGTCGTGTATCTCGGCAACGGCAAGGTCGAAGTACAGAAAATCGACTATCCCAAAATGCAGGACCCCCGTGGCAGGAAGATTGAGCACGGCGTCATTCTGCGCGTGGTCTCCACCAATATCTGCGGCTCCGACCAACACATGGTGCGCGGCCGTACCACTGCTCAGACCGGCCTGGTGCTGGGTCATGAAATTACCGGTGAAGTGATCGAAATGGGCACCGGCGTCGAAAACCTGAAAATCGGCGACCTGGTCTCGGTGCCGTTCAACGTCGCCTGCGGCCTCTGCCGCTCCTGCAAAGAACAACACACCGGCGTGTGCCTGAGCGTCAACCCGGCGCGCCCGGGCGGTGCTTACGGCTACGTCGACATGGGCGACTGGACCGGCGGCCAGGCCGAATACGTACTGGTGCCATACGCCGACTTCAACCTGCTGAAACTGCCGGACCGCGACAAGGCCATGGAGAAAATCCGCGACCTGACGTGCCTCTCCGACATCCTGCCGACGGGCTACCACGGCGCCGTCACTGCCGGTGTTGGCCCTGGTAGCACCGTCTACATCGCCGGCGCTGGCCCGGTCGGCCTGGCCGCTGCCGCTTCTGCGCGCCTGTTGGGCGCTGCGGTGGTGATCATCGGCGACGTCAACCCCATCCGCCTGGCCCACGCCAAGGCGCAAGGGTTCGAGATTGCCGACCTGTCCACGGACACCCCGCTGCACGAACAAATCGCCGCGCTGCTGGGTGAGCCGGAAGTGGATTGCGCCGTCGACGCCGTAGGCTTCGAAGCGCGCGGCCACGGCCATGAAGGCGTCAAGGCGGAAGCCCCGGCCACCGTACTCAACTCGCTGATGGGCGTGGTGCGCGTGGCGGGCAAGATCGGTATCCCAGGCCTCTACGTGACTGAAGACCCGGGCGCCGTGGATGCCGCCGCGAAAATGGGCAGCCTGAGCATTCGCTTTGGTCTGGGCTGGGCCAAATCCCACAGCTTCCACACCGGCCAGACCCCGGTGATGAAGTACAACCGCCAACTGATGCAGGCGATCATGTGGGACCGCATCAACATTGCTGACATCGTGGGTGTGCAGGTGATCAGCCTGGATGACGCGCCACGCGGGTATGGCGAGTTCGATGCGGGTGTGCCGAAGAAGTTTGTGATTGACCCGCATAAGATGTTCAGCGCGGCGTAAATCCCAGACACACAGCGATCCAAATGTGGGAGCGGGCGTGCGCGCGAAGGCGGTGGTTAAGTCAGAGCCTCTTTGACTGACCCAATGCCTTCGCGAGCAAGCCCACTCCCACAGGGTTTTGGCGTATCAGCGGTAGGCCAGTGCGCCCTGATACACCGTCGGGCCGGTTGGCTGCTTGCTCAACGACCCCCCCTTGGTCTCCGAGCTCACCAGCAACTCCACTGGCTTGCGAATGCTGGCCTGCTGGCGTGGGTTCAATCCAATGATGCCCTTGCCATCTTCCGGCAACAGCCCCAACGAAACAGGTTTGCCACCCTCGGGCATGGCCCACAGCTCCAGGCTGCGGTCGGGCTCAGGTGCCGCCGTGGCGATCGGTTCAACTTCGAGGTAATCCTTGTGCGCCATGACCTGCGCTGCCGGCTGTTGGGTGGTGGTCACCAGCGTAGCGGCGGATTTGACGGTGTCCTGAGTGTAGAGCGCGCCGCCGAGGCCGGCGACGATGGCCACGCACACGCCGATAAACACGCGAGGACGGCTCCAGAACGGGGGTTTTTGCTCGATCACTTGGGGGCGGGTCGCGCTCATACGGCTGTTCCTGGCATTTTTTTGAATTCATTCCATGGACTGCCACCCTGCGATTGGGTTCCTTGGACTGCCCGGAACAATGGGCCGGATGCCCAGTCAAACGCCTGCTTTCACCCCTACACCCAGAGGTTGTTTCGATGAAGATTTCACGCGGTTTCGCCCTTTCCTGCCTGATGACCCTGGCAGCCGGCCCGGTGTTCGCCGCAGGCTTCAGCCTTGGCGACGCGGCCAATGCCATTTCCGGTATGCAGGGTGGCAACAACAAGGCTGCCGCTGCCGCACCGTCTTCCGAGACGGCCGGTTTGCTGAGCGCACTGACCTCTGAACTCAACATCACCCCCGAACAAGCGGTCGGCGGCACTGGCGCCATGCTGGGCCTGGCCAAGAACAAGCTGAGCGGGAACGAGTACTCGCAATTGGGCAACAGCGTGCCGGGCCTCGACCAGTTGTCGGGCAACAACGCATTGGGCAGCCTCGGGGCCTTGAGCGGGATGCTCGGCCAGGCCGGTGGCAGCAAGACCAGTGGCCTCGACGGCCTGCTGGGCAACGTGAAGAACACCAATGACCTGAACACCGCGTTCAGCGCACTGGGCATGGACAGTGGAATGGTTAGCCAGTTTGCGCCGGTGATCCTGCAATATTTGGGCGGCCAGGGTGCCAACAGCGCCTTGCTGGGCAAGTTGGCCCAGGCCTGGGGCACTGGCCGCTAACGACTTTGCGCGCGCAGTTGCTCGATGCGCGCATCCTTCTCCTTCCAGAGCTGGTTCACCCAGTTCTGGACGGTCTGGCGAAAGGCCGGATCGTTCTCGTAATTCCCCTGCCACAATGCCGGATCCAGCTCACGGGTACGGATATCGATGATCACCTTTGGCACTGCGCCACTGATCAAATCCCAGAACCCCGGACTCTTTTGCTGCGGATAGACAACCGTCACGTCGAGTACCGCATCCAGCTGTTCCCCCAGCGCCGCCAGCACAAACGCCACGCCACCCGCCTTGGGTTTGAGTAGCCGGGTAAACGGCGAATCCTGTTGCCTGCGCTTGGCTTCGGTGAACCGCGTGCCTTCCAGATAATTGACCACCGTCACCGGCTGGCGCTTGAACAGCTCGCAGGCCTCTTTGGTGATCTTTAAATCCTGCCCGGCCAGTTCCGGGTGCTTGGCGAGGAATGCCTTGGTGTAGCGCTTCATGAACGGATAATCCAGCGCCCACCAGGCCAGGCCGAGGAAAGGAACCCAGATCAGCTCTTTCTTCAGGAAGAATTTGAAGAACGGCGTGCGACGGTTGAGGGCCTGGATCAGCGCTGGAATATCCACCCAGGATTGGTGGTTGCTGATGACCAGGTAGGAGGTATCACCGCGTAGGTCTGCGCCACCGCGAATGTCCCATTGGGTCGGGATGCACAGCGCGAAGATCAGCTTGTCGATCTCGGCCCAGGTCTCGGCGATCCACATCACCGCCCACGACATGGCGTCACGAGCGCGACCGGGGGCCGCCACCTTGAGCAGGGCAAACACCATCAGCGGGCCGATCAGGACCAGGGTGTTGAGCAATAACAACAGTGAGACAAAACAGCCGGTGAGCAGGCGGCACATAAGCAACTCTTGCAATCCTGTGGGCGGGTCATGATAAGCAGCTTGAGTCTAGAGGCCAAATCGCAAATTACCGGACGAATGTTTCACAATGTGCCGGGTATGCTGGGGCGAGCTAACTAAGTGCTGCCTTTGCGGTCTAGAATCCGCCTACTTCTTTCCGAGGAAATCACTTCGTGAAACTGCTCCTTGCCTCGCTCGCCCTGGTTGCCCTGCCTGTCATGGCTGGCGAACCGACCCTTTACGGTCGCTACGAATACATCCAATTGCCGGAGATCGGCGAAACCTTCAAGGCCAAGATGGACACCGGCGCGTTGACCGCCTCGCTGTCGGCGCGTGATATCCAAACCTTCACCCGTGATGGCGACGACTGGGTGCGCTTCCGCCTCGGCGGCAAGGATGCCTCCAACAAAGTCTACGAACACAAAGTCTCGCGCATCAGCAAGATCAAGAGCCGCGCCGACGAAGACGATGACAAAGACGAAGCGACAGTGGCCAAGCGCCCGGTAATCGATCTGGAAATGTGCCTGGGCAACGTCAAGCGCACCGTCGAGGTTAACCTCACCGACCGCAGCAGCTTCAACTACCCGTTGCTGATCGGTGCCAAGGCCCTGCGTGAATTCGGCGCTGCGGTAAACCCGGCCCGTCGTTACACTGCTGACAAACCGGACTGCTGACGGAACACCATGGCGCATATCCTGATTGTCGAAGACGAAGCGGCGATAGCCGACACGCTGATATTCGCCCTGCAAGGCGAGGGGTTTACCACCACCTGGCTGAGCCTTGGCCAGGAGGCGCTGGCCCACCAGCGCCAGACGCCGGCTGACCTGATCATCCTCGACATCGGCCTGCCCGACATCACGGGGTTTGAAACCTGCAAGCAACTGCGCCGCTTCAGTGAAGTACCGGTGATGTTCCTCAGCGCGCGGGATGGCGAGATCGACCGTGTGGTGGGGTTGGAGATCGGTGCCGACGATTATGTGGTCAAGCCCTTCAGCCCGCGGGAGGTGACCGCACGAGTCAGGGCGATCCTCAAGCGAATCGGCCCAGGGGCTGCGCCCACAGTGTTCCAGGTTGATCTGGAACGTATGCAGATCGCTTATCGCGGCCAGCCCTTGAGCCTGACGCGCCATGAATTTCGCCTGCTGCAAAGCCTGCTGGAACAACCCGAGCGTGTCTTCAGCCGTGAGCAATTATTGGACGCTGTCGGCGTGGCGGCAGATGCCGGCTACGAGCGCAATATCGACAGCCATATCAAAAGCCTGCGTAGCAAATTACGCAGCGTGGCTGCCGATGCCGAGCCGATCCAGACCCATCGCGGCCTCGGCTACAGCTACAGCCCGAGCAATAGCTGATGCGCCTGGGGCTGCGGATTTTCCTGGTGTATGCGCTGTTTATCGGCCTCACCGGCTACTTCGTGCTCAGCACTGTCATGAAGGAAATCCGCCCCGGTGTGCGCCAGTCCACCGAAGAAACCCTGGTGGACACCGCCAATCTGCTGGCCGAGATCCTGCGCGATGACGTCAAGAACGGCACCCTCGGCCAAAGCCACTGGCCGGCATTGCTCAAGGCCTACGGCAATCGCCAGCCGGGCGCGACCATCTGGGGCCTGCCGAAAAACCAGGTCAACCATCGCATTTATGTGACCGACGCCAAGGGCACCGTGTTGCTCGACTCCACGGGCGAAGCGGTGGGCCAGGACTATTCCAAGTGGAACGACGTGTACCTGACCCTGCGCGGTGAATACGGCGCCCGGTCCACTCGCAGCGCAGCGGATGACGCCACCTCGTCGGTGATGCACGTGGGCGCGCCGATCCGTGACAATGGCCAGATCATCGGGGTGGTCACCGTGGCCAAACCGAACAGCTCATTGCAGCCCTATGTCGACCGCACCGAGCGGCGCCTGCTGTGGTACGGCGCGGGCCTGGTGATTCTGGGTCTGCTGCTGGGCGCACTGCTGTCGTGGTGGCTGAGCGCCGCGCTGCGCCGGTTGACGGCTTATGCCGAAGCGGTCAGCGAAGGCCGGCGTGCCGAGTTGCCGCATTATAGGGGCGGCGAACTCAAGCAGTTATCCACCGCCGTGGAACACATGCGTACGCAGTTGGAAGGTAAGGCCTATGTCGAACATTACGTGCATACCCTGACCCACGAATTGAAAAGCCCGTTGGCGGCGATACGCGGCGCGGCGGAGTTGTTGCAGGGCGATATGACCCGCGAACAACAGCAGCGTTTTGTCGGCAACATCGACAGCGAAAGTGCGCGCCTGCAGCAGTTGATCGAGCGCTTGCTGAACCTGGCGCAGGTCGAGCAACGCCAAGGCCTGGAAGAGCAGGCGAGTATCCCGTTGGCCGCGATGGTCGATGAGGTCATCAAGGCCCAGTGCGCGCGCATTGAAGGCGCCGGATTGTGCGTTGAACAGACGATTGCGGCGGATGTGCAGGTGTATGGCGAGCCCTTCCTGCTGCGTCAGGCGCTGGGCAATCTGCTGGACAACGCCCTGGATTTCACACCGCCCGGTGGCCAGTTGAAATTCAGCGCGCAGGCGCGTTACAACGAGGTGCAGGTGAGCCTGTTCAACCAGGCCGCGCCGATTCCCGACTACGCTCTGCCACGCCTGAGCGAGCGTTTCTATTCATTGCCACGCCCGGCCAGCGGGCGCAAAAGCACCGGGCTGGGCCTCAACTTTGTTGAGGAAGTGATGAAGCTGCACGGCGGTGCGTTGCAGATCGGTAACGTGCAAGGCGGCGTGCAAGTGGTACTGCATCTCCACACAGTCTCCACATTGCCCACATAAATCCCCCACACAGTCTGCTCAGACTCTCCCCATCAAAACAGGGAGAGACCCATGAACCGCAGCCTGCTTTTCAAACTTGGCGCGATTGCGCTGCTGATCCTGCTGTTGCTGATTCCGTTGCTGATGATCAACGGCATCATCAGTGACCGCCAGCAACTGCGCGATGGCGTACTGATGGACATCGCCCGCAGCTCCAGCTATGCCCAGCGTCTCACCGGCCCGGTGATGGTGGTGCCGTATCGCAAGACCGTGCGCGAGTGGAAGCTCAATGAAAAGCTCAACAAACGCTACGAAGTCACCCGCGAAGAGCGTGGCCGTCTGTATTTCCTGCCGGATCGTTTTGAGCTCGACGGCAAAGTGCAGACCGAACTGCGTGCGCGGGGCATCTACCAGGCGCGGCTGTTCCATGCCGATAACCGCATCAGCGGGCGTTTCGAGCTGCCTGCGCAGTTGGGCATCACCGAGAATTTTGCCGATTACCGTTTTGAGCGGGCATTTCTGGCGGTGGGTATCAGCGATATTCGCGGCATTGAAAACGCATTGAAGCTTGAGCTGGGCAGCCAGCCGCTGGAGTTCGAACCGGGCTCCCAGGTCGACTGGCTCGGTGAGGGGGTGCACGTGGCGCTGCCGGAGCAGGACACTAAAAAGCCCTACGTGGTGGATTTCGCCTTTGACCTACGCCTGCAAGGCACCGAGCAACTGCAAGTGGTGCCGGTGGGCAAGACCAGCCAAGTGTCACTCGCGTCCAACTGGCCGCACCCAAGCTTTATCGGCAACTTCCTGCCGGCGCAACGCGAGATCACCGACAAAGGCTTTAGCGCCAACTGGCAGACTTCATTCTTCTCCACCAACCTTGAGCAAGCCCTGCAGACCTGCCTGGACGGGCAAGGCTGTGACGACTTCAACAACCGCAGCTTCGGCGTCAACTTCATCGACCCGGTGGACCAATACCTCAAGAGCGACCGCGCGATCAAATACGCGTTGCTGTTTATCGCCCTGACCTTTGCCGGTTTCTTCCTGTTCGAAGTGCTCAAGAGCCTGGCGGTGCACCCGATCCAGTACGCCTTGGTGGGCGTGGCGCTGGCGTTTTTCTACCTGCTGCTGTTGTCGTTGTCCGAGCATATAGGCTTCGCCATGGCCTACCTTATCTCCGCCAGTGCCTGCGTGTTGTTGATTGGTTTCTACGTGTGCCATGTGCTGCGCAGCGTGGCCCATGGGTTGGGCTTCTCGGCGGGGTTGGCGGCGTTGTATGGCTTGTTGTACGGGCTGTTGAGTGCCGAGGATTATGCGTTGCTGATGGGGTCGTTGCTGCTGTTCGGCTTGTTGGGCACGGTGATGGTGTTGACGCGCAAACTGGACTGGTATGGCGTGGGCAAGCGCAAAGCGGCCGAGCCACTGCAGTTTGATTTGGAGGCGGTGCAATGATCGGGTTGCGCGAGGATCAGCAGATGAAGGCGCAGTTGGTGGCCAGGATAAATACGCTATTTCCTGATCTACGCGGCCCCAGTGTAGTGAGCGGGCTTGCCCCGCGCTGGGCTGCGCAGCAGCCCCAAAACCAGCCGCTGAGGAGTGCCTGATACACCCTTGGTTGCTTGATAGCCCCACGCGGGGCAAGCCCGCTCACTACAGAAAGGCTGTCGGCCCGGCGTGGGGGGAGTCTTGAGGTCACGCGGGCGGTTGCGTGTCCAGCATCGAAGGCCGCTGGCTGACCTCGGCATACCATGCGGCAAGCTGCGGGTTATCCGAGCGCCATTGCATATCCGGATGACGGAAATCCAGGTAACCCAAGGCGCAGGCCACGCTGATGGCGGCGATGTCGAAGTGGCTGGTCAGTTCGGCGATTGCATCCGCTTCTAACTCAGCGAGGCTGCGACGGATCTTGTTGCGCTGCTCGTCGAGCCATTGGTCCCAGTGTTTTTCCGCCGGTCGCAGGGCGGTCTCGTAACGCACCAGCACGGCGGCATCCATGATGCCGTCGGCCATCGAGGCCAGGGTCAGGCGGCGCCAGCGCGCCGAGCCGTCGCGAGGGATCAGCGGGTTGCCGACGTGCTGGTGGTCGAAGTAATCAAGGATCACCCGGCTGTCGTGCAGCACCGTGCCGTCCGCCAGGCGCAGGGCCGGGATCTTGCCCACCGGGTTGCCTTGCACCAGTTGGGCGTCCGGGTTGACCGGGGTCGGCATGCACCCGTGCAGGGCCACGCGATCTTGCTGGCCGGTTTCGGCCAGCAGCACACGGACCTTGCGCACGAAGGGTGAAGCGGGGTTGTGGAACAGGGTCATGCTGGGAGCGGACATGGGCATTCCTCAAGATAGGCAGTGGCTAGCCTAGAGGGTTGCATGACGGCTGGCGAGGCCCTTAGCCGCGCCGTTTGAACAATGCGTACACGCCTATAACTGCTGGCAGCCCTAAACCCACCCAACTGAGCGAATCCCACAGCCCATCCCCGAGCAACGCCGCAAACAACCCGGCGGCGCTGAGCAGGCCAATCCCCAGGGGAATGGCAAACACCTTCCAGAAATTCGACCGGCGCGGCTTCATGCCTTGCCCGCCTTGCGCCGCACGATCCACAAGTAAATCCCGCTCACCAGCACGATGATGGTCAGCACATCCAAGGCGGCCCAGAGGATTTTCATCGGCATGCCGCCGTAGTCGCCAAAGTGCAGCGGTTGGGACATGCCCATGGCGTCCATGTACCACGGCCGTTCGGCGATGGCGGTGACGGCCAGGGTACTGGCGTCGATCAACACCGGCGTGAGCAAGTGCGACGTCAGGTGGGTGCTGCCCTTCATGAACACCGCGTAGTGGTGCTCACTGGAAAAGCGCGTGCCGGGGAAGGCGATGAAGTCCGGCTGCATGCCCGGCGCGGCTTTGGCGGCGATGGTCAGCAACTCGGTGGCCGGGGCGCGTTGGGTCAGGGGGGGCGTGCTTTTATAGGGCTCGATCATCGCGCTGAGGCTGTCCTGGCGCCAGGCGGCGATGATCAGGTCGGCGCAGGCGCTGATTACACCGGTCACGCCCACCACCAGCGCCCAGGTCAACGTGACCACACCGATCAGGTTATGCAGGTCGAGCCAACGCAGGCGGGTGGATTTGTCCTGACGCACGGTGGCGAATGTCAGGCGGCGCATGAACGGCAGGTACAGCAGCGTGCCGGAGATAATCGCCAGTACAAACAGAATGCCCATGAACGCCAGCAACAACTTGCCTGGCAGACCGGCGAACATATCCACGTGCAACCGCAGCAGGAACAGGGTGAACCCACCGTTGGCCGCCGGGGTTTCCAGCGCTTCACCGGTGCGTGCATCCAGCATGAAAGTGTGCGACGCGTTGGGTTCGGTGCCGGCGGTGGCGGCCATGATTGCGATCACGCCGTTCTGGTCGTCTTCGTCCCAGGCCAAGTACTGCATGGCTTCGCCGGGGCGATGAGCCTGAGCTTTAGCCACAAGCTGCTCGAGGTTGAGCCGCGGCGTATCGGCGGGCATCTGCGCCAGTTCAGGCTCATTGCCCAGCAGGTGATCAATCTCGTGGTGAAACACCAGCGGCAGGCCAGTCAGGGCGAGCAGTAACAGGAATACCGTGCAGATCAGGCTGGTCCAGGTGTGGATGAAGGACCAGCGGCGGATGGTTTTGCTTTTCATTTTCTAACCTTCAGACACACGCAAGCCGCTCAAGGGAGCGGCCTGGTTGTTGGCTCAGCCGATTACCACTGATAGGTGGCGCTGGCGACTACGCTGCGTTGGTCGCCGAAGTAGCAGTAGGAACCGTCACAGGTGGAGATGTAGTCCTTGTTGAATAGGTTGGTGGCGTTGAGTTTGACCGATGCACCTTTGAGGCTGTTGTCGAGGCGGCCCAAGTCGTAATGCACCGCACCGTCGAACACGGTGTAGGCGTTGGCCTTACCCAGCCAGGTATTGCCCTGGTCGCCATAGGTGTTGCCGGTGTAGCGGGCGCCGAAGCCGATACCGAAGCCGTCGAGTACGCCGGTGTGCCAGGTGTAGTCGGTCCACAGCGAAGCTTGCTGGTTGGGCATCAGTTGCAGGCGGTTGCCCTTGAAGTCGCCTTTTTGCACTTCGGATTTGGCCAGGGTGTACGCCGCGATCACCTTGAGGTTCTCGGTCACGTCAGAAACGGCTTCCAGTTCCAGGCCTTTGACTTTCACTTCGCCGGTCTGGTCGGTGATCGGGGTACCGCTCGTTCCGGTGCTGGTGACCAGTACGTTTTTCTGCGTGAGGTTATAGACCGCCGCACTCAGCAAGGTATTGGAGCCAGGTGGCTGATACTTGATTCCCAGTTCCCATTGCTTACCTTCGGTGGGCTTATACGACTTGACCGGGTCGGCGCTGGCGTTGCTTGCTGGCTGGAAGGATTCGGCGTAGGACAGGTATGGCACGAAGCCCGAATCGAACACATAGCTGACTGCCGCGTTGCCGCTGAAGTTTTTGTTGCGGTCGGTGTTGGTCGCGTCTTGTTTGTTGAAGTACGTGGTGCCTTGGTGCACCCAATCTTCACGACCACCGAGGGTCAGGCGCCAGTTGTTGAGGGCCATCTGGTCTTGCACGTAGAGGCCGGTCTGCACGGTTTTCTGGTTGTAGTCGTAGAACGCATCGGAGCGCGCCGGGCGCACTACCGGCGTGGTATTGACCGGGTTGAAGATATTGACACGCCCGGCACCCCCGAAGATCGACAGGTACGAGGTGTCGGTCCGCTGGTGGTCCAGACCCAGCAACAGGGTGTGGGTGACATCACCGGTGGCGAAGTCGGCCTGGAAGTTGTTATCCACTGCGAACTGTCCGATGTTCTCATCGACGTTGGTCGAGAGGCGATCCATGTTGCCCGCTGCATCCACTGGAGCGAAGGCATAGGAACCCACGGTCAGTTGCTGGAACGACAACTCCGACTTGGTGTATCGCAGGTTCTGCTTGAACTGCCAGGTATCGTTGAAGCGATGCTCGAAGGCATAGCCCAGCGCGTAGTAAGTGCGGTCGTAGAACTCGTAATCTGGATCGCCCAGATTCTTGTGATGTGATACGTCGCCCGATGGCGATTTGATCTTGGTGCCCACGATCGGCAGGAACTGACTGGTGGTACCCGTATCGTCACGCGTGAACTGCGACAGCAGCGTCAGCTTGGTGTCGGTGTCGATGTTCCAGGTCAGGCTCGGCGCAATGTTGTAGCGCTTGTTGTCGATGTGGTCGACTTGGGTACCCGCATCGCGTACCACACCGCTGACGCCATATAGAAACTGGCCTTCATCATCGATCTTGCCGGTGCTGGCGAAGTTGATCTGGCGGTAGTTGTCACTGCCATATTGCACTTGGATGGCATGACTGGACTCTTCGCTGGGACGCCGGCTGACCATGTCCAGCAGGCCGCCCGGTGGCGTCTGGCCGTACACCGATGAGGCCGGACCGCGCAGCAGGGCAAGGCGGTCGAGGTTCCAGGTTTCGGCTTTCGGGTTGGCGTACACCCCGCGTGGTAGCGGCAGGCCGTCGAGGAACTGGGTCGGTTCGAAGCCGCGCACGCGCATCCAGTCGTAGCGGGTGTCGCTGCCGTAGCTGGCGGACACGATGCCGGGCATGTATTTGACGGCGTCGTCCAGGTTCTGCACGTTGCGGTCCTGCATCTGCTCGCGGGTGGCGACAGAGATCGACCGCGGCGCTTCAACCAGCGCAGTGTCGGTTTTGGTGCCGGCGGCAGTGCGCGTGGCCAGGTAGCCTTGCACCGGGCCCCAGGCACTTTCCTGGCCGCTGTCTTGGCCAGTGATGTTGGTGACCGGCAGCGCCATTACGCCCTCTTGAAGCGCCACCAAGGTGTAAGTCCCCGCGCTGCTCTGCTCCAGTTGCAACCCCGTCCCACGCAACGCTTCACGCAGCGCACCCGGCGCATCGAACTGGCCCTGGACCGGTGCCGAGGTCTTTCCGGCGGCGAGCGCCGGGCTGAGGGTCAGCGCCAAGCCGCCCTGGCTGGCGATCTGGTTCAGGGTGCTGGCCAGTGGCGCCGCCGGCAGGTTGTACGCACGCACGCTGGACGCCTGCTCGGCGGCGATCAGCACAGGGCTGGTCAGCGGGGCGCTGAGGGCGATGGCCACGGCTAACAGGCTGGGGCGCAACAAGGTGTCTAGGGTGCGGGACATACGGCGGCTCCTGAATGGAAACATTTCTCAATTGCCTAGGAGCCGAACGAGAATCGAAAAGTGATAGGGCGGGGTGAAAATATTTTTCCAGGGTGTTCTTGAGGGCCTCATCGCAGGCAAGCCAGCTCCCACGTTGGAATGCATTTCAACGGTGGAGCTGGCGTGCCTGCGATAGCGATAGCACGGGCATCGCGAACCTAAGGCTTGCCCTTCACCGTCACCCACCACGGTGCACGCTGCTCAATCTGCACCGGCAACGTCGGCAGCAGCGCATTCAGCGCCAGCGTGGTGTCGTGCAACGGGAAACTGCCGGTGATACGCAAGTCGGCCACATCTTTATCCACACCCAGGTAACCGGTGCGGTAGCGGCCGAGTTCCTCGACCACATCCCCCAGGCGGGCGTTGTCGACCACCAGCATGCCGCGCGTCCAGGCGTCGGTGGCGGGGGTGACAGTCAGCATCGGGCCGAGGCCGTCGCTGCGCATCAGCACTTGCTGGCCTTCCTTGAAGACCTGTTCCTGGTGCAGCGCCTCAGGCTGTGCGGCCACGGCGGACTGCAACACGCTCAAGCGCGTGGCGTCGTCTTCGCGCTTGACGATAAACCGCGTGCCCAGCGCCCGCAGGCTGCCGTCGCGGGTTTGTACATAGAACGGGCGCGCATCGTTGTGGCCGGTCTCGACGAGGATCTCGCCTTCCTGCAACACGATCAGCCGGCGTTTCTCATCAAAACGCACATCGATAGCACTGTGGGTATTGAGGTTGATCAGCGTACCGTCCGCCAGCTTCAGCGTGCGCTGCTCGCCGGTAGCGGTGCGTTGGTCGGCCAGCCAGTAATGGAACGGCACATAGCGCTCACCGGCAAACAATGCCACGCCAATGACCAGTGCAATGCTCGCCAGACCACTGCCCAGCTTGCGCACGCGCTGGCGAATGCCTTCCCGCGATTGCAACAACGCCACCCGCGCCGGGCCCGAAGCGGCGCTGAAACGCTGGTCGAGCATGCCCAGTTGGCGCCACGCGCGGGCGTGTTCGTCATTGCTGGCCAGCCATTTGCCGAACTCTTCGCGCTCAATAGCGCTGCCGTCTCCTGAATCAAGAGACAGTTGCCAGGCAATGGCTGCATCCAGCACATGGGCCGAGACCGGTCTGGAACCGTTCACAGCGGCTCGCCATACAGGGCGATGTAGCACTGGCGAATGCCCTGGGCCAGGTACTGGCGCACGCGCGGCACGGACACGCCGAGGCGCTGGGCGATTTCCGCATGGCCCATGCCGTCGAGGCGGTTGTAGAGGAAGGCCGCGCGCGCCTTGCTCGACAATTTGCCGAGCAGGCGGTCGATGGCCTTGAGGTCTTCGAGGACCAGTTGCTGTTCTTCCGGCGAAGGGTGTTCGCTTTCCGGGATCAGCATCAGTTCGGTGAGGTAGGCCTGTTCCAGTGCGGCGCGGCGGAAGTAGTCGAACAGCAAGCCCTTGGCGATGGCGACCAGGAACGCCCGAGGTTCGCGGGGTTCGCGCAGTTCATCACGGCCCAGCAGGCGCATGAAAGTGTCTTGGCTCAGGTCTTCGGCGCGGCTTGGGCAGGCCACATTGCGTCGAAGCCAGGCCAGCAGCCAGCCACGATGGTCGCGATACAACGCGCCAACAAGCTCACTGTGTGGGTTCTGGACCGACGACAAGGCATCACCGAATAAACAAGAGGTTTAAATTAACGAGAATTATTCGCGATTGTGTCAGAGCCGTGGGGTGGGTGCAATTGGCGTCTGTCGGGAGAGGGTATTAAAACGATGGCGCGTGTTTACGCCGCTTCCACTGGCTCAAGCGCTCTTGCAGCGTGTGGGGGGTGTCGATCTGTTGCTGGCGTGCGCGGCTGAGCAGGATGAGCATCAGCTCCGCCGTGGCCAGCGCATCGGCGCTGGCATGATGGCGCTCGCCCACGTGCAGGTTGAAGTGGTTGATCCAATCGTCCAGCCCGGCTTCGCGTATATGCGCCTCGGGGCACAGCAGCGGGGCGATGTCGGCAACATCAAGAAACGGATGCGTCAGGCGGTAACCCAGGCTGTCCTTGAGCGCCCGGCACAGCATGTGCTGATCGAACGGTGCGTGGAAGGCCAGCAATGGGCTGTCGCCGACAAACGCCATAAAGTCCAGCAACGCCTCGACCGGGTCGCTGCCGGCAGCAATGGCACTGGGGCCGAGGCCGTGGATCAATACGCTGGGGCTGAGTTTGGTGTCGGCGCGTTGCAGCGTGCGCTCGAACAATTGAGAAAAGTCCACCGCGCCGTCTTCGATCACCACCGCACCGATGGACAGCACCTGATCACGGTTGAGGTTCAGGCCGCTGGTTTCCAGGTCCACCACCACCCAGCGCTGACTGCGCAAGGAACCGTCGCCCAGCGCGGTGGGCTTGCGCAGTTGCTCCAGGCGTTGTTGCTGCGCGGTATCCAGCCCAGGCTTTTTCGTACGCAGCCAACTGAACAGGCTCACAACTGATACCGCAACGTCAGGCTGCTTTGCAGGCGTTGAGCCTGGCGCAGGGACTCTCGCAGGATGCGCCGGTCCAGGTGGTTGAGGCTGTCCGGGTCGACGCGGTTGGAATACGGCTGATTCTCGCGGGTTTGCAGCTGGTGCTGCTGCATGCGGGTTTGCTGGATGAAGTGGTAGGCCTCTTCATAAGCGGCGCCGTCCAGAGGCTCGATCACTTCCTTGACCACCAGTTGGCGCAGGCGCTCCAGGGTGTTATTGGCGTGGATGCCGTTGGCCAGGGCCAGGAGGCGCGCGCCGTCGACAAACGGCGTCAGGCCTTGCACCTTGAGGTCGAGAGTGGCTTTTTCGCCGCCTTTACGCGTCAGTACAAACTCGCGGAAGCGTCCTACGGGCGGCCGTTGGCGCAACGCGTTTTCAGCCAGCATGCGTTGGAACAAGCGGTTATCCGCGACCTGGTCGAGAATGCCCTGGCGCAATTGCTCGCAACCACGCTCATCGCCCCACACCACGCGCAGGTCGAAATAAATGCTGGAGCCCAGCAGATTCTCCGGCGTCGCCTCGCGGATAAAGGCCGCAAAACGCCGCGCCCATTCCGCTCGGGACAGGCAAAGCTCTGGGTTGCCGGCCATGATGTTGCCCTTGCACAGGCTGAACCCGCACAACGCCAGGCTCTGGTTGATCTGCTGTGCCAGCGGCAACAGGCGACTACGGATCTGCGCTGCTTCGGCGGTGTCCTTGGCATCGAACAGAATGCCGTTGTCCTGGTCGGTGTACAGCGTCTGCTCGCGACGACCTTCGCTGCCAAAACACAACCAACTGAAGGGCACGCCGGGGTCGCCTTTTTCAGCCAGCGTGAGTTCGATCACCCGGCATACGGTGTGATCGTTAAGCAGCGTAATGATGTGGGTGATCTGGGTCGACGACGCGCCATGGGCCAGCATGCGTTCGACCAACTGGCCGATCTCGCCGCGAATCGCCACCAGGTTTTCCACGCGTGGCGCGTTACGGATGGTGCGCGCCAGGTGCACCAGGTCCACCCGTTGCAGGGAAAACAGATCGCGCTCGGACACCACGCCACACAGGCGTTGGTCTTTGACCAGGCACACATGGGCGATATGCCGTTCGGTCATGGCGATGGCGGCGTCGAAGGCGCTGTGGTCCGGGGTCAAGAAGAAGGGCGCCTGGGTCATGTGGCCTTCGATGCCTTGGGTGAAATCGCTGGTGCCATCGGCCACCACTTGGCGCAAGTCGCGCAGGGTGAAAATGCCCAGGGGCGCCTGGCCCTCATCGACGATCACAATGCTGCCCACCTGTTGTTCGTGCATCATCGTCACCGCTTCGCGCAGCGGCGTGGTTGGGCTGCACATCACTGGATGGCGCATGGCCAATTCACCCAGGCGGGTGTTCAGTGAGTATTGAGTGCCGAGGGTCTCCACGGCTTTTTGTTGCACCTGTTGATTAACCGTGTCCAACAGGCTGCTGACGCCACGCAGGGCGAAGTCGCGAAACGGGCTGGACAGCGCGAACAGCTTGATAAACGCCGGTTTGTTCAGTTGCAGGCAGAAGGTGTCTTCGGCCGCCTTGTGCTCGGTGCGGGTTGCCCGTTCACCTAACAGTGCCGCGAGGGGAAAGCACTCGCCCGTCGCGATTTCAAAAGTGGTTTCGGCGCTGTCCGGGCGCTCACCTACGACCCGTCCCTGCTTGACGATATAAAAATGTTCAACCGGCCCGCCCGACGGTTTAAGGATGCTGTCGCCGGGGCCATAAAAGCGCAGCTGGCACTGTTCCACCAAAAACGCCAGGTGTGCGTTTTCCATCTGGTTGAAGGGCGGGAAGCGCTGCAAGAACTGCAGGGTGCCGTGAATGTTTTGCAACACAGCAGTTTTCCCCGCCTGGGCGAAGGCATCAGCTTTACTCATAACAGTGGCCGCATTTTTTGTCGTTATCGTCCCTCATGGTCGACTCGCGCGCGGCGGGTGCCCATTGGACGTAAGTCTAGGTCGATACAAACCGCACTCACCTAGGGGAAAGCCTTACATGACTATCGTCCAAAACCCGTAGAACGCCCACTAGTCAGACTTTCCGACGAAGTGCACATTGTTCGACCCTCCGGTGATGTCTGACGTCTGAGCGGAGTGGATTGATGAGAACTGCTGAGAACCGTATGTCCGACCACGATATTTTAAGCGACGCCGAGCGCGAGGCGCTGAGCGCTGTGATGCTGGAGCCTGATCTACCGCCACAGCGCGTGTTGATCGTCGATGACGACAAAGACGCGCGTGAACTGCTGGCGGAAATCCTGGGCCTGGACGGCATTCGCTGCATGACCGCCGAGAATGGTGAGGCGGCGTGGTACATGTTGAATTCCAGCAGCTCCATCGGTTTGCTCATCACCGACCTGCGCATGGCGCCCAGCAATGGCCTGGAACTGATCCGCCAGGTTCGCGAATCCACGCGTGCGGCGTTGCCGATCATCATCATGTCGGGGGACGCGGAAGCGCCGGATGTGATCGATGCGATGCATTTGAGTGTGGTGGATTTTTTGTTGAAGCCGATTGATAGCGCGAAGTTGGCGAAGTTGGTGAAGCGGGAGTTGGGGATGGCGTCCTGACTCTGTGTTGACGGTGATGGCCTCTTCGCGAGCAAGCCCGCTCCCACAGTCGACCGCGTTTTCCAGATAGAGCGCGGTCAAGTGTGGGGGCGGGCTTGCTCGCGAAAGCGCCAGTCCAGCCGTCACAAAAACCAATAAAAAGCCCTGATCTCGCGACCAGGGCTTTTTCATTTACAGGCCGTTTTTAGCCTTGAACTCCCGCCGCCGACGGTGCAATACCGGCTCGGTATACCCATTCGGCTGTTTGGTCCCTTCAATCACCAACTCCACCGCCGCCTGGAACGCGATGTTGCTGTCGAAATCCGGTGCCAGCGGGCGATACAACTTATCGCCGGCATTCTGACGGTCCACCACCGGCGCCATGCGCTTTAGGCTTTCCATCACTTGGGCTTCGTTGACGATGCCGTGGCGCAGCCAGTTGGCGATGTGCTGGCTGGAGATGCGCAGGGTGGCGCGGTCTTCCATCAGGCCCACATCGTTGATGTCCGGCACTTTCGAGCAGCCGACGCCCTGGTCGATCCAGCGCACGACGTAGCCAAGGATGCCCTGGGCGTTGTTGTCCAGCTCGTTGCGGACTTCTTCGTCAGACCAGTCGGTGTTGCTGGCCAGAGGAATCGTCAGGATATCGTCCACCGAGGCGCGCTCGCGCTTGGCCAGTTCGGCCTGGCGGGCGAAAACGTCGACCTTGTGGTAGTGCAACGCGTGCAATGCGGCTGCCGTTGGCGACGGCACCCAGGCAGTGTTGGCACCGGCCAATGGATGGGCGATTTTCTGTTCGAGCATCGCCGCCATCAGGTCGGGCATGGCCCACATGCCTTTACCGATCTGCGCGCGACCTTGCAGGCCGGTGCTCAAGCCGATATCGACGTTCCAGTTTTCGTAGGCGCCAATCCACTTCTCGGCCTTCATCGCGGCCTTGCGCACCATCGCGCCGGCTTCCATGGAGGTGTGGATTTCGTCGCCAGTGCGGTCGAGGAAGCCGGTGTTGATAAACACCACACGCTCGCTGGCCGCCTTGATGCAGGCCTTGAGGTTGACCGTGGTGCGGCGTTCCTCGTCCATGATCCCGACTTTCAGCGTGTTGCGCGGCAGGTTCAGCACGTCTTCGATGCGCCCGAACAGCTCGTTGGTGAACGCCGCTTCTTCGGGGCCGTGCATTTTCGGTTTAACGATGTACACAGAGCCGGTGCGGCTGTTCTTGCGGCTGCTGTTGCCGTTGAGGCTGTGGATCGCCGCGAGGCTGGTGAGCAAGCCGTCAAGAATGCCTTCCGGCACCTCGTTGCCGTTTTTGTCGAGGATCGCGTCGATGGTCATCAGGTGACCCACGTTGCGTACGAACAACAACGAACGACCGTGCAGGGTGACATCCTTGCCATCCACGCCGGTGTAGACGCGGTCCGCGTTCATGGTGCGGGTAAAGGTCTTACCGCCCTTGGCTACTTCTTCGGCCAGGTCGCCCTTCATCAGGCCGAGCCAGTTGCGGTAGATCACCACCTTGTCATCGGCATCGACGGCGGCGACGGAGTCTTCGCAGTCCATGATGGTGGTCAGCGCGGCTTCCATTAGCACGTCTTTGACGCCGGCGGCATCGGTCTGGCCGACCGGGGTGCTGGCGTCGATCTGGATTTCGAAGTGCAAGCCGTTGTGTTTCAGCAGGATCGCAATCGGCTCAGCCGCAGGGCCTTGGAAACCGATCAACTGCGCGTCGTCACGCAGGCCGCTGTTGCTGCCGCCCTTGAGGCTGACGATCAGCTTGCCATCGGCAATCTTGTAGCCGGTGGACTCGGCGTGGCTGCCGGCGCTGAGCGGGGCGGCCTCATCGAGGAAAGCGCGGGCGAAGGCGATAACCTTGTCGCCGCGCACTTTGTTGTAGCCCTGGCCCTTCTCGGCGCCATCGGCTTCACTGATGGCGTCGGTGCCATACAGTGCGTCATACAACGAACCCCAGCGCGCATTCGAGGCGTTGAGTGCGAAGCGCGCGTTCATCACCGGCACGACCAACTGAGGGCCGGCCATGCGGGCGATTTCGTCATCGACGTTTTGGGTTGTGGCCTGGAAGTCTGCAGCTTCTGGCTGCAGGTAGCCGATGTCTTGCAGAAAGGCTTTGTAGGCCACCGGGTCGTGAGCCTGGCCGGCGTGGGTCTGGTGCCAGGTATCGACGCGCACCTGGAAATCGTCGCGTTTGGCGAGTAGGGCTTTGTTCTTCGGTGCCAGATCATGGATGACCTTGTCGGCACCGGCCCAGAACTGGTCGGCAGTGATGCCCGTACCGGGAATGGCTTCGTTGTTCACGAAGTCGAACAGGACTTTGGCGACCTGCAGGCCACCGACTTGAACGTGTTCAGTCATTGCTTGCCTCACTCTGCGGAGCTTATGCGCTTTTTCAGATTTTCATTATGTAGTGCACGGTTGGGCATACTACATGATGACTTGCGGTTGTGAAAATTAGACTAAATACGTCGTTTAGCGACCCACTTTGGTCGTACGGTCACAGCGGAGAATCGGATGTTCTCAAAAAACTATTGGATTGTTCCAGATAAATATAAAAATGGTACACGATTTGTTTTCAAGGGCTTCCGGGTCCACCTTGTAGATTGAATTCCAGAGGGCTTTGCCATGGACCATCTTGTACTCACAATTATCGCCGCCGACAAACCCGGGCTGGTTGAACGCATTGCGCAGAACATCAACGCCCACGGCGGCAACTGGCTGGAAAGCCGCATGGCGCACATGGCCGGGCAGTTTGCCGGGATCCTGCGGGTCAGTGTACCGACGCAGAGCCGTCAGGCATTGGTGGGCGCGCTGGAGGATTTATCCACACACGGCATTCGTGTGCTGGTGGGTGAGGGCAGTACTGGCCAGGCTTCAGCATCCAAAGCGATTGTGATGACGCTGGTGGGCAACGACCGTTCGGGCATCGTGCGCGAGATCACGGCGCTGCTGAGCCAGCAGGGGGTGAACCTGGCGAGTCTGAGCACTGACGTTCGCCCGGCCCCTATGAGCGGTGACCCGTTGTTCACTGCCGAGGCGCTGTTGCAGGTGCCGGCAGCATTATCCCTGGATGTATTGCAGTTATCCCTGGAAACCCTGGCGGATGACTTGATGGTGGAGTTGCACCACGAGGAATAATCTGGCCACGAGGTTATGCATGGAAATCTTGCATGGGCCTGTGGATAACCTGTAGAGACCCGGCGCCAGGCCAGACCGGCCGGGCTTCTCCGTCAACTGAGCAAAAAACGAGCAGTTTCAAGGGCTTGTGCACAAATGGCGGGGATCAGGTTGTGGATAACCTTGGGATGGGTGTCTGCAAGTCACGCCGACCATGCCTTGCAGAGGTTTGTACGTTATTTGATCAGCGTTTTCGCACGCTCAGCCAGATATCCACGCTGTACACCACCAGGCCTGCCCAGATAAAGGCGAAGGCAGTCAACGTGCTCGGCGCCAAGTGTTCGCCGAACAGCAGCACGGCCTCCAGTAGCACCAGCGTCGGCGCCACATACTGCAGGAAGCCCAGCGCGGTGTAAGGCAAATGCCGTGCGGCGGCGTTGAAACACACCAGCGGGATCAGCGTCACTGGGCCCGCAGCTACCAGCCACCAGGCTTCTGAGGTGCTCCAAAATTCCAGCTGCGCACTGTGGGCCGTTGGGTTGAACAGCAGCCATGCGACAGCAATGGGCACCAGCATCCAGGTTTCTACCACCAGCCCCGGCAATGCTTTCACCGGCGCCTGTTTACGGATCAATCCGTAAAAGCCAAAGGTCAACGCCAGCACCAGCGACACCCACGGCAAGCTGCCCACCTGCCATACCTGTTGCGCCACACCCGCTGCAGCCAGCCCGACGGCGACCCATTGCAGACGGCGCAGGCGTTCACCCAGGATCAGCATGCCCAGCAGCACATTGACCAGCGGGTTGATGTAGTAACCCAGGCTCGCTTCCAGCATGCGCCCCGTATTCACCGACCAAACATACGTCAGCCAGTTGGCCGCAATCAGCGAACCGCTGAGGGCCAGGATCGCCAGGCGCTTGGGGTTGTCACGCAGTTCGCGGAACCAGCCGGGGTGTTTCCACACCATCAGCAGCAAACCGCCGAACAGCGCTGACCACAGTACGCGGTGCACGATGATCTCGGCGGCGGGCACGCTGGCGATGGCTTTGAAGTAGAGCGGGAACAGACCCCAGATGACATAGGCGCTAAGGCCCAGGATGTACCCCTTGCGGGGGTTGGCGGCTTGCATGCGGAATCCTTGCTTAGGCAGCTAACAAAGCGTAATTGTAAGGATATTTCTCAGGCATTGGGATCTGCTTTCTGTGGGCGCCGGGCTTGCCCGCGATAGCATCATCTCGGTTCTCCTGCACAACCGAGGTGCCTGCATCGCGGGCAAGCCCGGCGCCCACAGAGAAGCCGTCAGAAGAGTTTCAGAGGTTCTTCGTTCAGGGCCGAGAGTTGTTCGCGCAATGCCAACACCTGGTCGCCCCAATAGCGCTCACTGCCAAACCAAGGAAAGCTGTGGGGAAACGCCGGGTCATCCCAGCGCCGTGCCAGCCAGGCGCTGTAGTGCATCAGGCGCAGGGCGCGCAACGGTTCGATCAACGCCAGTTCACGCGGGTCGAAGTCGTGGAATTCCTGATAGCCGTCCATCAATTCCGACAACTGTCCCAGACATTCTTGACGGTCTCCGGCGAGCATCATCCACAGGTCCTGCACCGCCGGGCCCATGCGGCAGTCATCCAGGTCGACGATATGGAACATCTCGTCACGGCACATCATGTTGCCGGGATGGCAATCGCCGTGCATGCGGATGTTCTTGTGCGGCGTGGCCTTGTACACCTCTTCCACGCGTTTGAGCAGGTCGCGCGCCACGGACTCGTAGGCCGGCAGCAGGCTCTTGGGAATGAAGTTGCCTTCCAACAGGGTGGTCAGGGAATCGTGCCCGAAGTTCTTCACGCCCAAGGCTTCACGGTGTTCGAACGGGCGGGTGGAGCCCACCGCATGCAAACGGCCAAGCAGTTGCCCAAGGCGATACAACTGATCCAGATTGCCCGGCTCCGGCGCACGGCCGCCACGGCGTGGGAACAAGGTGAAGCGGAAACCGGCGTGCTCGAACAGGCTTTCGCCATTGTGGATCAGTGGCGCCACCACCGGCACTTCGCATTCGGCCAGTTCGAAGGTGAAACGGTGTTCTTCAAGGATCGCCTCGTTAGTCCAGCGCTGTGGGCGATAGAACTTGGCGATCAACGGTTCGGAGTCTTCGATGCCCACTTGGTAGACGCGGTTTTCGTAGCTGTTGAGCGCGAGAATGCGCGCATCGCTGAGGAAGCCGATACTTTCGACAGCGTCGAGCACCAGGTCGGGGGTGAGTGTTTCAAACGGATGGGCCATGCAAACTCCTGCGCGCAGCAGGTCGCCGCGTCCGGCCGGGTATGGTAACGCACACGAGCATACATAGGTGGTGGCTGTGGGGACGCCTTCGCGAGCAAGTCGAAGCGTCTAACCGCCGGTTCGACGCTTCGACTTGCTCGCGAAAGCGGTCTATCAGGCGCCGACGATACCGCCGTCATCCCGTCGAATCGCCATCACCGACGAACGCGGCTTGCCATTCGGTAGGTGCTCCGGCCAGGTGGAGCCGCCGGTTTCACCCGGATGCTGAATCCCCACAAACAACGTCTTCTGATCCGGCGAGAAGCTGATGCCCGTCACTTCACAGGCCACAGGGCCAACCATGAAACGACGGATTTCCCCGGTGGTCGGGTCAGCGCAGAGCATCTGGTTATTACCCATCCCCGCGAAATCACCCGCGTTGCTGTAGTCGCCGTCGGTCAGAATCCACAGCCGCCCGGCCTTGTCGAAACCCAAGCCATCAGGGCTGTTGAACATATTTTGCGGGTTGATATTCGACGAACCGCCCTTCGGCGTGCCGGCGTGGACGCCAGGGTTGCCGGCCACCACAAACAGGTCCCAAGTAAATGCCATGCTGGCGTGGTTATCGGCGTCGGCTTTCCAGCGCAGGATCTGGCCGTAGACGTTTTTCTCACGGGGGTTGGGGCCGCCGACGGGTTGGCCGTCTTCACCGCGCTTGGCGTTGTTGGTGAGGGTGCAATAGACCTGACCATCGGTGGGGCTGACCACGATCCATTCCGGGCGGTCCATGCGCGTGGCTTTCACCACACTGGCGGCGAGGCGCGCGTGGATCAGCACTTCGGCCTGGCTGTTGAAACCGCTGCTGGCGTCGATGCCGTTTTTGCCATGGGTCAGCTCGACCCACTGGCCCTTGCCCTTGGGGTGGTCGGCATTGCCGTCGCCCGCGTCGAAGATCGCCACATACAGGGTGCCGTGGTCGAGCAGGTCTTTGTTGGCCTTGGGGTTCTTATGGTTGATCTTGTCGCGGCTGACGAACTTGTAGATGAACTCGCCGCGCTCGTCGTCGCCCATGTACACCACGGCGCGGCCGTCGCGGGTTTCAGCGAGGGCAGCGTTCTCGTGTTTGAAGCGGCCCAGGGCGGTGCGCTTGGCTGGGGTGGATTGCGGGTCGAACGGGTCGATTTCCACGACCCAGCCATGGCGATTGAGCTCGTTGGGGTTCTTGGCCAGGTCAAAGCGCGGGTCGTGCTGGTGCCAGTTGATGTCTTTGCTGGCGGCGACGGCGCCGTAGCGTTTCTGCCCGGCATCAAACGTTTGCTGTGGGTTGCTGCTGCCAAAGCAGTCGGTGAAGTTCTCTTCACAGGTCAGATAAGTGCCCCACGGGGTTTTGCCGTTGGCGCAGTTCTGGAAGGTGCCGAGTGCTTTCTTGCCGGATTTGTCGGCGCTGGTTTTCAGCCATTCGTGACCGGCGGCGGGGCCGCTCAGATGGATCGGCGAGTTGCCGTGGATGCGCCGGTTGTAGCGCGAGTCCTGGACGAACTGCCAGGTGTCACCCTTGCGCCGCACTTCGATCACCGACACGCCTTCGCTGGCCTGCGCCTTGCGCACGTCTTCGGCCGATTGCGGCGCGCCGCCGTGGGCAAAGAGGTAGCGGTAGTTGGTGTATTCGTTGTTGATCGCCATCAGGGCGCGGTTGTCGTCGCCGGGGAAGGCGAACAGGCTCATGCCGTCGTTGTTGTCACCGAACTGCTGTTCCTGAGCGTTGGCCGTGCCGTTGCCGGACGGGTCGAACGCCGGCGCGCTCTTGCTCAGCGGCTGGCCCCAACTGATCAACACCGAAGCGCTGTAGCCCGGCGGCAAAGTGATAGCGTCGCTGGTAGCGGCGGCGATGCTGGTAAAACCCAGCAGCGGGCTGGCGGTGGCGGCGTTGACGGCCAGGGCGCTGCGTGTCAGCAGGTTGCCGCCCAGGAACATCGCGGCACCGCACAAAGCGCCGGCGCCGATAAAGCGGCGGCGGGTGAGGCCGACCATCTGCTCAAGGTCGGTGGCTTGGTTTTCTTCTAATAGGCTCATCTCAGGCTCCCTGCGGTTTTTGCAGACACCTTAAGGAGCGGGCGTGACGAAATTGTTGCAGTTAAAAGAAGGTGGCGCCTTACACCGGTGTTCCCAGCAGCACATTGCTCGGCGCGAACTGCACCTGGATCGTCTGGCCTCTGGCTGCGCCGAGGGCGTTGAGCGTGTCGCGCTGCGCCAGGGCGCATAGAACCTGGCCGTTGGGCAGCACGATGCGGACTTCGCTGGGGCCGTCGTCGGCATCGAGAATGGCGTCGACGGTGCCGCTCATGCAATTGTGTCCAGTTGTTGCAGAAACCTCGGGTGCGAGCAATTCCAACCAGCCCGCCTTGATCAGTGCGACCACTTCCACGCCAGTTTCCAGCTCCAGTCGCTGCGTGCTGTCGTGAGTGATTTGCGCATCCAGGGTCAGCCCGCCAGCCAGTTGCAGGCGGACCAGATCATTGCGGCCATGATGCTCGATGGCGACGACTTGACCATGCAGTTGATTACGCGCGCTGGTGCGCAGCATCAAGCGGCCGAGCAGGTTGAAGTCACTGGCGGCTTCATCAGAGCCCAGCACTTGGGCCTGTAACACTTGCAGGCGCTGGTAAAGACGCAAGACTCGCTCACCCTCGACCGTCAGCTTGGCGCCGCCGCCGCCCTTGCCGCCGACGCTGCGTTCCACCAGTGGTTTTTGCGCAAGATTGTTCAGCTCGTCGATAGCATCCCACGCCGCCTTGTAACTCAAACCAGCGCTTTTCGCCGCGCGGGTGATGGAGCCCTGCTCGGCGATATGCGCCAGCAAGGCAATGCGCTGTGGGCGACGGATGATGTGCTGGCTGAGGGAGGCTGGCAGTGACATGTGGGTACGCTTCGATGAGATGGGCCGAACGTTGCGGGCAAGGTTGGCTGGAGTCAAGTCAGCTGCCCGGTTTGGGCGTGCGCGCCAGGCAGTACACATCAACCTGTCGCGCGCCGGCCTTCATCAACAGTTGCGCCAGGCTGTGGGCGGTGGCGCCGGTGGTGAGTACGTCGTCCACCAAGGCAAAGTGCCGGTCTTGCACTTGGGCGCCGGGGGCCAGGGCAAAGGCGCCGAGCAGATTGCGCTTGCGAGTCTTGGCGTCGAGGGCTTGCTGGGCGACCGTATCATGAGGGCGTAACAACACATGTTCATCGTGGGGGAGGTTCAGCTCGCTGCTGAGCCAACGCGTCAGCATCAAAGCCTGGTTGTACCCGCGCTCGCGCAGGCGTTTGCGCGCTATGGGCACCGGTAGCAAGCAATCCGGGCGCGTGAGTTCAGTGTTGTCCAGGCGGTGCTGCAGGTGTTGCGCCAATAGTCTTGCGAGCATCTGCCCGAAGGGCCAGCGCGCCTGGTGTTTGAAGCGGCTGATCAGGCTGTCGATGGGAAAGCTGTAGGTCCAGGGGGCGATCACCTGTTTAAAGGGCGGTGGTTGTCTCTGGCATTGGCCGCACACCAAACCCTCCATCGGCAGTGGAAGGGCGCACACGTCGCAGTGCTCCAGCAGCCAAGGCAGCTCGGTTTCGCAGACGTTGCACACACAATGGGTGGATTGCGTCGCCTCATCGCAGATTAAGCAGGTCTGTACGGTTTTTAACCAGATGTAAACCTGGTGTTTATGCTCTGGTTGACAGTGCATGAATCTTCCTTAAATATGCCGAGCATCCGTGTCGTGCCTGTGGGTATTGCCCTTCCCACAGCGTTTGCCAAAGCATAATCAAGGAATCGCCCATGAGCGCCAGCACCACCGCCACTTTGCGTCACGACTGGTCTCTCGCCGAAGTCAAAGCGCTGTTCGTGCAGCCGTTCAATGACCTGTTGTTCCAGGCGCAGACCGTGCACCGCGCGCATTTCGACGCCAACCGTGTGCAAGTGTCGACGCTGCTCTCGATCAAAACCGGTGCCTGCCCGGAAGATTGCAAATATTGTCCGCAGTCGGGCCACTACAACACGGGCCTCGAAAAAGAAAAGCTGATGGAAGTGCAGAAGGTCCTCGAAGAGGCCGCTCGCGCCAAAGCCATCGGCTCGACGCGTTTCTGCATGGGCGCCGCCTGGAAGCACCCGTCGGCCAAAGACATGCCTTACGTGCTGCAGATGGTCAAAGGCGTGAAGGCCATGGGCCTGGAAACCTGCATGACCCTCGGCCGCTTGGACCAGGACCAGACCGAGGCCCTGGCCCAGGCCGGCCTTGACTACTACAACCACAACCTCGATACCTCGCCGGAGTTCTACGGCAGCATTATCACTACCCGCACCTATGGCGAGCGCCTGCAAACCCTGGCCTATGTGCGCGATTCGGGGATGAAGATCTGCTCCGGTGGCATCCTTGGCATGGGCGAGTCCCTCGACGACCGCGCCAACTTGCTGATCCAACTGGCCAACCTGCCTGAGCATCCTGAGTCAGTGCCGATCAACATGCTGGTTAAGGTCGCCGGTACGCCGCTGGAAAATGCCGAGGATATCGACCCCTTCGACTTCATCCGCATGCTGGCCGTGGCGCGCATCCTGATGCCGCAATCCCACGTGCGCCTGTCGGCCGGCCGTGAGGCGATGAACGAGCAGATGCAGGCTTTGGCGTTTTTTGCCGGTGCCAACTCGATCTTCTACGGCGACAAATTGCTGACCACCGCCAACCCACAGGCTGACAAGGACATGCAACTGTTCTCGCGCCTGGGCATCCTGCCGCAAGCGCGGGAAGAGCACGCGGATGAGGTGCATCAGGCCGCGATCGAGCAGGCGTTGGTGGAGCACAAGAGCAGCGAGCAGTTCTATAACGCCGCTGTGTGAACCCCCGGTCTCACCTTGGATGCGCTCCCACACTTCGACCGCGCTCAGTCTGCTTAAATGAGGCCTGCATGTCTTTTGATCTCGCCGCGCGCCTCGCTGCCCGCCGTGCCGAACACCTCTATCGCCGACGCCCGCTGCTGGGTAGCCCCCAAGGCCCGGAAGTGGTGGTGGACGGCCAGCCGTTGCTGGCGTTTTGCAATAACGATTACCTGGGCCTGGCCAATCATCCGCAGGTGATCGAGGCCTGGCGCGCCGGTGCCTCCCGTTGGGGCGTGGGCGGTGGCGCTTCGCACTTGGTGGTCGGGCATGCCACGCCGCACCATGAACTGGAAGAAGCCCTGGCGGACCTGACCGGTCGCCCACGCGCCTTGCTGTTTACCACCGGCTACATGGCCAACCTCGGTGCGGTCACGGCGTTGGTGGGGCAGGGCGACACGGTGCTGGAAGACCGGCTTAACCACGCCTCGCTGCTGGATGCCGGCCTGCTGTCCGGTGCGCGCTTCAATCGCTACCTGCACAACGACGCTGAAAGCCTGGTCAAGCGCCTGGAGAAGGCGACCGGTAATACGCTGGTGGTCACCGACGGCGTGTTCAGCATGGACGGCGATCTGGCGGATTTGCCCGCGCTGGCCCGTGAAACCAAGGCAAAGGGCGCCTGGTTGATGGTGGACGACGCCCACGGTTTCGGCCCTTTGGGTGCTAATGGCGGCGGGATCGTCGAGCATTTCGGCCTCAGCCAGGAGGAGGTGCCGGTGCTGGTCGGCACCCTCGGCAAGGCCTTCGGTACGGCGGGGGCCTTTGTGGCCGGCAGCGAAGAACTGATCGAAAGCCTGATCCAATTCGCCCGGCCCTACATCTACACCACCAGCCAACCGCCCGCCCTGGCCTGCGCTACCTTGAAAAGCCTGGAGCTGTTGCGTACCGAGCACTGGCGGCGCGAGCACCTCAATAGCCTCATTCGCCAGTTCCGCCAGGGCGCGGAGCAGCTCGGCCTGGACTTGATGGACAGCTTTACGCCGATCCAGCCGATCCTGATCGGCGACAGTGCCAAAGCCATGCGCCTGTCGCACATGCTGCGCGAACGCGGCTTGATGGTGACCGCGATCCGCCCACCTACCGTGCCGGCTGGCAGCGCGCGCTTACGCGTGACCTTGACCGCGGCCCACAGCGAGGCGCAGGTGCGGCTATTGTTAAATGCATTGGAAGCGTGTTTCCGCTTGTTAGGCGCCACGGAGCCTAACCATGCGTGATCGACTGATATTACTGCCCGGCTGGGGCCTTGGCGTATCGCCGTTGGAGCCTTTGGCCGCCGCCTTGCAAGGCCTGGACGAGCACCTGCGGGTGCAGATCGAGCCGCTGCCGGCGCTGGACTCCAGTGACCTGAATGAATGGCTCGATGAACTCGACGCCACGCTGCCGGACAACGCCTGGCTGGGCGGTTGGTCGCTGGGTGGCATGCTCGCTTCGGCGCTGGCGGCGCGACGCGCAGAGCGCTGCTGCGGCCTGCTGACCCTGGCCAGCAATCCATGTTTCGTTGCCCATGACGGCTGGCCGAGCGCGATGCCCGCCGAGACCTTTGACGCGTTCCTCGCCGGCTGCCATGCCGACTCCCAGGTCACCCTCAAGCGCTTCGGCCTGTTGTGCGCCAAGGGCGCGGAGGACCCACGCGGGTTGTCGCGCCTGCTGGTCAGTGGCGCGCCGAATACACCGACGAGTGTGTTGATGCCCGGGCTTGAGCTGCTCGCCCAACTCGATACGCGCGACGCTTTGCTGGCCTTCCGTGGCCCGCAGCTGCACCTGTTTGCCGGCATGGACGAGTTGGTGCCCGCCGAAGCCGCCAGCGCCCTGCTGGCCCTGCTCCCCGATGTTGAAATCGGCCTGATTGAACAGGCCGGCCACGCGTTTCTTCTGGAAGACCCCCACGGTGTAGCGGGGGCCATCCAGGCCTTTTTGCATGAGTGCGTCGATGACTGATTTATCCCACGCCCCGCTGCCGGGTGGCTTGCCGGACAAGCGCCAGGTGGCGGCCTCCTTTTCCCGCGCGGCGGCCAGTTACGACAGCGTTGCCGAGTTGCAGCGGGCGGTGGGCAGCCAATTGCTGGCGCGTCTGCCAGCAGGCATCGCGCCGCAACGCTGGCTGGACATGGGCTGCGGCACCGGTTATTTCAGCCGTGTGTTGGGTGAACGGTTGCCCGCCAGCCAGGGCGTGGCGCTGGATATTGCCGAAGGCATGCTCAACCACGCGCGGCCGTTGGGTGGCGCTAGACATTTCATCGCGGGGGACGCCGAGCGTTTACCGCTGCACGACGCCAGTTGCGGGCTGATCTTCTCCAGTCTCGCGGTGCAATGGTGCGCGAACTTCGAGGCGGTGCTCAGTGAAGCCTATCGTGTGCTGCAACCGGGGGGTGTTCTGGCGTTTGCCAGTCTTTGCGTGGGCACCCTGGAAGAACTGCGCGAAAGCTGGCGCGCCGCGGATGGCCTGGTCCACGTCAACCGCTTTCGCACCTTCGAGGCTTATCAGCAGCGGTGTGCGGCCAGTGGCCTGCGAGTAGTGAGCCTGGAGCGCCGCCCCCATGTGTTGCACTACCCGGACGTGCGCAGCCTGACCCACGAGCTGAAGGCCTTGGGCGCGCATAACCTCAACCCCGGCCGGCCGGGAGGCTTGACGGGGCGTGCGCGGATTGTTGCACTGGTGCAAGCGTATGAGCAGTTCCGTCAGGCCCAGGGCCTGCCGGCGACTTACCAAGTGGTGTATGCCGTACTGGAGAAACCGCTATGACCGCCGCTTACTTCATCACTGGCACCGACACCGATGTCGGCAAGACCACCATTGCCGCCGGCCTGTTACACGCGGCGCGGCAAGCCGGCAAAAGCACCGCTGCCGGCAAACCGGTGGCTTCCGGCTGCCAGGTCACGCCCAAAGGCTTGCGTAATGCCGATGCGCTGGCATTGTTGGCCGAATGCTCATTGCCCCTGAGTTATGCCGAGGTCAACCCGGTGGCATTCGAACCGGCCATCGCGCCCCATCTGGCGGCGCGGGAAGCGGGTGTCTCGCTCACCGTTCACTCTTTGCTCAAACCTATGCAGCAAGTTCTGGCCAGGCAAGCGGATTTCACCCTGATCGAAGGCGCCGGCGGATGGCGTGTGCCATTGGCCGATCAGGCGAATTTGTCGGACCTGGCCATGGCGCTCAAACTGCCCGTGATCTTGGTGGTGGGTGTGCGGCTGGGGTGCATCAGTCACGCCTTGCTTACCGCCGAAGCCATCGCGCGAGACGGTTTGCAGTTGGCCGGGTGGGTGGCCAATATCATCGACCCCAAGACCTCCCGTCTGGAAGAAAACCTCGCCACCCTGGCAGAGCGGTTGCCTGCGCCATGCCTGGGCCGTGTGCCGAAACTTAAGCAGGCGGGGGCTGAAACCGTGGCGGAGTACCTGCAATTAGACTTGCTTGACTGATTTTGGCTATCGCTGAGGCATTATGCCATTAGTGTTTTTGTCGGGTGTTTTGTGGGCAACTCTGCTTCAATCACAGCTCACGATTCTCTAAAGGCAGGCTTACGCCATGGAAATCTCTGGAAGCAGCGCGTTTTACTCGGGGCTGAGCACTATTCAGGCCGGGCAGAACCGTGTCGACCAGGCTGCGGGCAAGATTGCCAGCGCCGCCACGACCCAGCCATCGGATGCGCAAAGCGACCGTCTACAAGCCAACGACCGCGCCCAGCTGTCCAACTCGGCCAGCAACATGGTGGAAATGGCCCAAGGCAAGTTCCAAGTCGAGCTCGGCGTAAAAGTCGCCAAGGCTTCGGATGAAATGCTCGGCACGTTGATCGATACCTACGCTTAACGCTCTCGCCGCCTGCACACCGGCTCTCCTGTGGGAGAGGGCTTGCCCGCGATAGCATCTGTTCGGTCCTGTTGATGCAGCGAGGCGCCTGTAGCGCAGGCAAGCCCGCTCACACAGTTGTTCTGCTTCGTCCTCTCGAACTTCTACACTCATTTTGGTGTGGCAACCCGCCGCAGACGTTGCCGTGCGCGCCATTGACCCACGTCATGACAAACGGCACCCGGACGACGCTTGACATCCCCAGGTGGTAAACGTATGTTTCAAACACCTGTTTGACCGCCATAACCCATCCACGCGGTTGTTCATTCCAGATACATCAGCAGAGGTTTATCGCTATGCCTGACTACAAGGCCCCCTTGCGTGATATTCGCTTCGTTCGTGACGAACTGCTCGGCTATGAAGCGCACTATCAGAGCCTGCCGGCTTGCCAGGACGCTACCCCGGACATGGTTGACGCCATCCTTGAAGAAGGCGCCAAGTTCTGTGAACAAGTGCTGGCACCGCTGAACCGCGTGGGCGACATCGAAGGGTGCACCTGGAGTGAGTCAGGCGTTAAGACCCCTGCTGGTTTCAAAGAAGCCTACAAGCAATTCGTTGAAGGCGGCTGGCCAAGCCTGGCCCACGACGTGGCGCACGGTGGCCAAGGCCTGCCGGAGTCCCTGGGCCTGGCAGTCAGCGAAATGGTTGGCGAAGCCAACTGGTCATGGGGCATGTACCCGGGCCTGTCCCACGGTGCGATGAACACCATTTCCGAGCATGGCACCCCAGAGCAGCAAGAGGCCTACCTGACCAAACTGGTGTCGGGTGAATGGACCGGCACCATGTGCCTTACCGAGCCACACTGCGGCACCGACCTGGGCATGCTGCGCACCAAGGCTGAGCCTCAGGCTGACGGTTCCTACAAGGTCTCCGGCACCAAGATCTTCATCTCGGCCGGTGAACACGACATGGCCGACAACATCGTCCACATCGTACTGGCCCGCCTGCCGGACGCACCGGCTGGCACCAAAGGCATCTCGCTGTTCATCGTGCCGAAATTCATGCCAAACGCCGATGGTTCGGTGGGTGAGCGCAACGCGGTGACCTGTGGCTCCCTGGAACACAAGATGGGTATCCACGGCAACGCTACCTGCGTGATGAACTTCGACGCGGCCACCGGTTTTCTGATCGGCCCGGCGAATAAAGGCCTGAACTGCATGTTCACCTTTATGAACACCGCTCGCCTGGGCACGGCGCTGCAAGGCCTGGCCCACGCCGAGATCGGCTTCCAGGGCGGCCTGAAGTACGCCCGCGACCGCCTGCAAATGCGCTCGCTGACTGGCCCGAAAGCGCCGGAAAAAGCCGCTGACCCGATCATCGTGCACCCAGACGTGCGCCGCATGCTGCTGACCATGAAAGCCTTCGCCGAAGGCAACCGTGCGATGGTGTACTTCACCGCCAAGCAAGTGGACATCGTCAAATACGGCACCGACGACGAAGCCAAGAAACAGGCTGACGGCCTGCTGGCCTTCATGACCCCGATCGCCAAGGCGTTCATGACCGAAGTCGGTTTTGAGTCTGCCAACCACGGCGTACAGATCTACGGTGGCCACGGCTTCATCGCCGAGTGGGGCATGGAGCAGAACGTTCGTGATAGCCGCATTTCGATGCTGTACGAAGGCACCACCGGTATCCAGGCGCTGGACCTGCTCGGCCGTAAAGTGCTGATGACCCAGGGCGAAGCGCTCAAGGGCTTCACCAAGATCGTCCACAAGTTCTGCCAGGCCAACGAAGGCAACGAAGCCGTTCAGGAGTTTGTTACTCCGCTGGCTGCGCTGAACAAAGAGTGGGGCGAGTTGACCATGAAGGTCGGCATGGCCGCGATGAAAGACCGTGAAGAAGTGGGTGCCGCCTCGGTGGACTACCTGATGTACTCCGGTTATGCGTGCCTGGCTTACTTCTGGGCCGACATGGCGCGCCTGGCTGCCGAAAAACTGGCTGCTGGCACCACCGAAGAGGCGTTCTACACCGCCAAGCTGCAGACCGCGCGCTTCTACTTCCAGCGTATCCTGCCGCGTACCCAGACCCATAAAGCTACCATGCTATCGGGCGCCAACAACCTGATGGACATGAAAGAAGAAGACTTCGGCCTGGCTTACTAAGCCTCACCGGGTCCACTTCCACAGCCGCTGCTCCTTGACAAGAGCAGCGGCTTTTTTGTGCGCGATAAAAAACCGCAGCACAGTACTCAGGGATTGCTGCCGGCTGCCGTTACAGTGATGGCAATGTGATACATGCGCGACGGGTTGTGCTTAACTGTCTGCGCGGAGGCACATTGCCATCATTTTTTGCGGGTCGGAGTTTTACCCTTGTCACGTGTGTTCGCTGTCAGTTTCAATCATTTCCTCCCTTCGTTACTGCTGTTGCTGGCCGGGCTCTCGGCTGCATATATCAAAGACCTCAGCGTTTTCTTCACGTCACTGTTCAATGTGTTGCCGACCTTGGTGTTGTTGCTCGGCGGTTCGTACTGCGCGGTGTACCGCCGTCAGCGTGAACTGTTCCTGATGATCACGGTGTATATCGCCTACTTCCTGCTCGATACCCAGACCGACTTCTACCGCGACAACGGACGCGTGCGCGAAGACGCGGCGGTGGTGTTTCACCTGTGCTGCCTGTTGTTGCCGTTGTTGTTCAGCATTTACGCGCTGTGGCAGGAGAAGACCCACCTGTTCCGTGATTTCGTCGCCCGTGGCGCAGTGTTGCTGGCAATAGGCAGCGTGGCGCTGGCACTCGAGCAGAGTTTCCCCGTGGCGGTGCTGAACTGGTTGGCGGAGATTCGCTGGCCAGTGCTGCATGGCGCCTGGATGAGCCTGATCCAACTGTCGTATCCGATGTTCCTGATCGGCTTCCTGACCCTGGCCGCGCAATACTGGTACCAGCCGCGCCCGCTGCACGCCGCGCAACTGGTGGGTTTGCTGGGGTTGTTCTGGATGTTGCCGCAGACGTTCATCCTGCCGTTCACCCTGAATATCATGTGCAGCCAGGTGATGCTGATGATCGCCGCCGGCGTCGCCCACGAGGCCTATCAAATGGCCTTCCGCGATGAGCTGACCGGCTTGCCGGGACGACGCGCGCTGAACGAGCGTATGCAGCGGTTGGGCCGCAACTACGTGCTGGCGATGAGCGACGTCGACCACTTCAAGCGCTTCAACGATACCCATGGCCATGACGTCGGCGACCAGGTGCTGCGTTTGGTGGCGAGCAAGCTGTCGAAGGTCAACGGCGGCGGGCGCGCTTACCGGTATGGCGGTGAAGAGTTCGCCGTGGTGTTCGCCGGCAAGACGGTGGAAGAATGCTTGCCGCACCTGGAAGAAATCCGCGTAATCATCGCCGATTACGCTATCAAATTACGCAACCTGGACCGCCCTCAGGACGACCACCAAGGCCGCCAGCGACGGGCGGGCAGTGGCGCATCGAGTGTTTCGGTGACCATCAGTATCGGCGTGGCGGAACGCCAGGCTGAGCAGCGCACACCGGAGGAAGTCCTCAAGTCTGCCGACCAGGCGCTGTACGCCGCCAAGGGCGCCGGGCGTAACTGTGTGGTCGCCGCTGGCCAGACCCGCCGTGGCGCTGTGCGGGAAAGCGCTGCCGGTTGAGTAATGGTGCTGTATTCAGCAGCCCTACAGTGATTGTCGAGAGCCGTGGCCGGCAGTAGGGTTAAACCATCTGCTGCCGGAGACATCGCCATGCCTGACTACAAAGCTCCCCTGCGTGACATGCGCTTTCTGATCGACAACGTATTTGATTTTCACGGCCACTACGCCGCGTTGGGTGCAACCGACGCCAGCCCGGACATGGTCAATGCGATCCTCGAAGAAGGCGCCAAATTTTGCGAGAACGTGCTGTCGCCGCTCAACCGTAGCGGTGATGAAGAAGGCTGCCATTTCGACAATGGCGTCGTCACCACGCCCAAGGGTTTCAAGGAAGCGTTCGCCCAGTACGTTGAAGGCGGATGGCACGGCGTGGCGGCGGACCCGGCCTATGGCGGCCAGGGCTTGCCGCAGTCACTTGGTCTGGTGCTCAGCGAAATGATCGGCTCCAGCAATACCTCCTGGGGCATGTACCCAGGGCTGACCCACGGCGCAATGTCGGCGATCCACGCCCATGGCACCGCCGAGCAAAAAGATACGTTCCTGAACAAACTCACCGCCGGCGAATGGACCGGCACCATGTGCCTCACCGAAGCCCATTGCGGCACCGACCTGGGCCTGATCAAGACCCGTGCCGTGCCTCAGGCGGATGGCAGCTATGCGGTCACCGGCAGCAAGATCTTCATCTCTGCCGGCGAACACGACATGAGTACCAACATTATCCACCTGGTGCTGGCCAAGCTGCCGGATGCGCCGGCGGGCACCAAGGGCATCTCGCTGTTTATCGTGCCCAAGTTCCATGCCGACTCCGGCGAGCGCAACGCGGTGCACTGCGGCTCTATCGAGCACAAGATGGGCATCAAGGCCTCGGCTACCTGTGTGCTCAACTTTGACGGTGCCAGAGGTTTCCTGATCGGCGAGGCGAACAAAGGCCTCAACTGCATGTTCACCATGATGAACCATGCGCGCCTGGGCACCGGCATGCAGGGCCTGTGCAGCGGCGAGGCAAGCTTCCAGGGGGCGATCAAGTACGCCAACGATCGCCTGCAAATGCGCTCGCTGACCGGCGCCAAGGCTCCGGAAAAAGCTGCCGACCCTATCATCGTGCACCCCGACGTGCGCCGCATGTTGCTGACCATGAAAGCCTTCAACGAAGGCAACCGCGCGCTGGCCTACTTCACCGCGCAACTGCTCGACACCGCGCACCTGAGCAGCGACGCCGGCCAACGCCAGGACGCCGAAGACCTGCTGGCTTTCCTCACGCCACTGTGCAAAGCCTTTATGACCGATACCGGGCTGGAGGTGGCCAACCATGGCATGCAGGTCTTCGGTGGCCACGGCTATATTCGCGAATGGGGCATGGAGCAACTGGCCCGGGATGCTCGGATTGCGCCGATCTATGAAGGCACCAACGGTATCCAGGCCCTCGACTTGCTGGGGCGCAAGGTGCTGGGCAGCCAGGGCAAGTTGCTGCGCGGGTTTACCAAAATCGTGCACAAGTTCTGCGCCGCGCAGGCCGAGCATCCGCAACTCAGGGCCTATGTAGCGCAGCTCAATCAACTGAACGGTGAATGGGGTGAACTGACCACCCAGGTCGGTATGGCCGCGATGAAGAACCCCGATGAAGTCGGTGCGGCGGCAGTGGATTACTTGATGTACAGCGGTTACGTGGTGCTCGCTTACCTGTGGCTGCGCATGGCGATTGCTGCCCTTGACCAGCAAGACGCTGATTTCGCCAAGGCCAAGCTGGCCACTTGCGACTTCTACTTCAAGCGCCTGCTGCCGCGTACCGCCACCCACCGCGCGGCTGTGGAAGCGGGCAGCGAATGCCTGATGAGTCTGCCCGCGGAGGCATTTTCGCTGTGATGACTTAAAAATACCTATCAGTCACAAGTGGACCCTATGTGTCTGAAAAGTTGTTCGGGTACACTCGGAGCCTGTAAAACCGATCCTACCGAATCACTTTCACGTTCTTACGAGGTTTGCCATGGCTGATTACAAAGCGCCGCTGCGTGATATGCGCTTCGTCCTCAACGAAGTCTTTGAGGTCGCCGACACGTGGGCCCAATTGCCGGCATTGGCAGACACCGTTGACGCCGAAACCGTAGAGGCCATCCTCGAAGAAGCCGGCAAGGTCACTGCCAAATCCATCGCCCCGCTCAGCCGCAGTGGCGATGAACAAGGTTGCCGCTGGGACAACACTGCGGTGTTTACGCCGGACGGTTTCCCGCAGGCCTACAAAACCTACGCCGAAGGCGGTTGGGTTGGCGTAGGTGGCGACCCTGCCTTCGGTGGCATGGGCATGCCCAAGGCTGTGTCAGCCCAGGTCGAAGAGATGATCAACTCGTCGAGCCTGGCATTCGGTTTGTACCCGATGCTGACCTCCGGCGCCTGCGTGTCGATTGCCACGCACGCCAGCGAAGCACTCAAGGCCGCCTACCTGCCGAAGATGTATTCCGGTGAATGGGCAGGCTCCATGTGCCTGACCGAGTCCCATGCCGGTACCGACTTGGGGATGATCCGTACCAAGGCTGAGCCGCAGGCGGACGGTTCCTACAAAGTCAGCGGGACCAAGATCTTTATCACCGGTGGCGAACACGACCTCACCGACAACATCATCCACTTGGTGCTTGCCAAGCTGCCGGATGCGCCGGCCGGTCCCAAGGGGATTTCGCTGTTCCTGGTGCCGAAGTTCATGGTGAATGCCGACGGCAGCCTGGGCGCACGCAACCCGGTGAGCTGTGGCTCGATCGAGCATAAGATGGGGATCCAGGCGTCCGCGACCTGTGTGATGAACTTCGACGAAGCCGCGGGTTATCTGGTGGGCGAGCCGAACCGTGGTTTGGCGGCGATGTTCACCATGATGAACTATGAGCGCTTGGGTGTGGGTATCCAGGGCCTGGCGTCCGGCGAGCGCTCTTACCAGAACGCCATTGAATACGCACGTGACCGCTTGCAAAGCCGTGCGCCGACCGGCGCGCAGGCCAAGGACAAAGCGGCTGACCCGATCATCGTGCACCCGGACGTGCGCCGGATGCTGCTGACCATGAAGGCCGCGAACGAAGGCGGCCGTGCCTTCTCCACCTACGTGGCGACGCAACTGGATATCGCCAAGTTCAGCGACGATGCCGCTGCCCGCGAACGTGCGGATAACCTGGTGGCGTTGCTGACCCCAGTGGCCAAGGCGTTCTTGAGCGACCTGGGCCTGGAAACCACGGTGCTCGGCCAGCAAGTGTTTGGCGGCCACGGCTACATTCGCGAGTGGGGCCAGGAGCAACTGGTGCGCGATGTGCGCATCACTCAGATCTACGAAGGCACCAACGGCATCCAGGCGCTGGACCTGATGGGGCGCAAGATCGTCGGCAGCGGCGGGGCGTTCTACACCTTGTTTGCCGATGAGATCCGCGCGTTCATTGCCTCGGCCGGTGCCGAGCTGGCTGAATTCACCAAACCGCTAAGTGCGGCGGTGGATGACCTGGATGAACTGACCGCTTGGGTGCTGGATCGCGCCAAGACAGACCCGAATGAAATCGGCGCGGCGTCCGTTGAGTATTTGCATGCATTTGGATACATGGCCTACGGCTATATGTGGGCGCGCATGGCCAAGGCGGCGCTGGGCAAGGAGGCTGAAGAAGACTTCTACGCCAGCAAGCTGGGCACCGCGCGCTTCTACTTTGCGCGCCTGTTGCCACGTATCCATTCGCTGAGTGCGTCGGTAAAAGCCGGCAGCGAATCGCTGTTTCTGCTGGATGAAGCCCTGTTCTAAGGGATTGGAGGGCGTGTAAGTATTCTCTTACATGACGTGCTGCTATTCGCCCTCTATCGCCATATTGGATCCACGGCTAATCTACTTCACATGGACGTCGCGCAGGAAGCGCAAAGAAACAACACGGACACGTAGGATTCTGCCAGGACGGCGGAGTGAAATGGATGTCAGGGAAACAGTCTGCAAAGCCCCGCTTAGGCGGGGTTTTCTTTTGCCTGCGAAAAAGTCATGCCGGTGCCTGCGGCGCATTCATCACGTCTTCCAGCAAGGTGCGCAGCAACGCAACCGTCGCCTGCTGGCGCTGCACGTCGCGGCACACCAAGCCCACTTTCAGCGCCACCCTGGGTTCACTCAAGGGTTTCCACAACAGCGCCTGGCTATTGTGTTCGTCCTGGGAGCGCCCCGGCAGTACTGTCGCCAGCTTTGTGTGAGGCAAGCTGTCGAGAATCCCCACCATGGTATTGAGCTCGGCCTGCACTTGCGGGCGACGGCCGAGGTTGGCCAGTTGGCCCTGCCAGATCTGCCTGACCTGGAACTCCTCGCCCAGCAGCAACATGGGTAACTCCGCCGCCTGCTTCAGCGAGACCTTCTTGAATTCGCGCAGGGGATGATCCTCCGGGATGACCACCTTCAATTCGTCTTCATACAACAACACGCCGTGCAGCCCCGGCTGGCGGGGCGGTAAGTAGCTGATACCGATGTCCAGCGAACCGTTGAGCAATCGCCGTTCAATCTCAATCCCGGTCAACTCGTAGATCTGCACCACCAAGTGCGGCTGGGCCTTGCGCACGCGCTCGAGCATCTGCGGCACCAGGCTGGTGTGCACGGTTTGCAGCACGCCAATGGCCAAGGTGCGCATCGCCTGGCCCTTGAAGTTACGCAACGCCTCCACGGCTTGCTGCATGCCATCGATCAGCGGCAGAGCATGGTTGTACAACGTGTGGGCAGCCAGGGTGGGCAGCAGGCGCTTGCTGCTGCGCTCGAACAGGCTCACGTCGAGGTTCTGTTCCAAGTGGCGAATCTGCTGGGACAGCGCCGGTTGGGAGATCGACAAGCGCTCCGCAGCACGGCCTACGTGGCCTTCCTCATACACCGCGACGAAATAACGCAGTTGCTTGAAATCCATAAGGCTTACTTATCGAAAAAGCTGGAAAATCGAAATGGCCGTTGGCCCTTGAGACGCCTAGTCTAGCGCCTATTCGCAGGGCTTACAGGGCCGGATCGGGCAATGAACAGCGTTGATGTTGATAGCGTTTACATAGGCAAGACAAAAAACCTCCAGGCCGTATCGGCACGTTGTACCGATCAACCTCCGGTTGCTATTGGGGGTGAGCTATGAATCTGTTTCGTCGCCCTGCGCCGAGCCTGGATGATTTGATGCTGGAGACGCCCAGGGATAATCCTTCCAGTGAATCCCTGATGCCCTCCCTAAGGCGATCGCCGCAAGTATTTGCGCGCGGCCAGGGTTCCTGGCTGTGGGACAGTGACGACCGTGCCTACCTGGATTTCAGCCAGGGCAACGCGGCCAACAGCCTAGGCCACAGCCCGCAGGTGTTGATCAAGGCGCTGGCCGACCAGACCCAGGCGCTGATCAACCCGGGGAGCGGCCTGTACAACCGCGCTCAACTCAACCTCGCCGAACGCTTGTGCCATCGTACCGGCAGTGACCAGGCGTATCTGCTGAACAGCGGTGCGGAAGCCGTTGAAGCCGCGATCAAATTGGCGCGCAAATGGGGCCAACTGCATCGCGGTGGCGCCTACCGCATCATCAGCGCGAGCGGTGGTTGCCATGGTCGCAGCTTTGCGGCGATGTCGGCGTCGGCGGGCACTGTTGAAAACCGTTTTGAACCACAGTTGCCAGGCTTCAGCCACGTACCCTTCAACGACCTGCCGGCCCTGCATGCGGCAGTCGATGCGCAAACCGTCGCCATCCTGCTCGAGCCGATCCAGGGCGAAGCCGGGGTGATCCCTGCGACGGAGCACTACCTCAAAGGGGTCGAGAGGCTTTGTCGCGAGTTGGGGATCCTGCTGATCCTCGACGAGGTGCAAACCGGCATAGGCCGCTGCGGCACCTTGCTCGCCGAACAACAGTACGGCGTACGTGCGGACATCATCACTCTCGGCAAAGGCCTGGGCGGCGGCGTGCCTCTCGCCGCGCTGCTGGCACGCGGTAAAGCCTGCTGTTTTGAGGTGGGCGAACTGGAAGGCACCCATCATGGCAATGCGTTGATGGCATCGGCCGGGCTGGCGGTACTCGATACGGTACTGGACCACGGCTTTCTGGAGCAGGTGCGTGAGTCCGGCTTTTACCTCGGCGAAGGCCTGACACGCCTAGCCTATCGCTACGACCATGGCCAACTGCGCGGCCACGGCCTGATGTGGGGCCTGACGCTGTCGGATGATTCTGCGGATGCGGTGGTAAAAGCGGCCTTGCATGAAGGCCTGATCCTCAACGCCCCACAACCCAACTGCCTGCGTTTCACCCCGGCCCTGACGGTGAGCAAAAGTAACATCGACGAAATGCTCCTGCGCCTGGCCCGTGCCTTTTCCCGGGTGCGTACCGAGCAGTTGCAATGCCGCAAGGGCATCGCCGTTTAACCCCTATTCCTGAACCGTCTCGCGGTCTACGCGACGCCTCCGGCCTGATTCTTTTGGCTGGGGGCGTTTTTTTGTCTGGATGGCCCAACGCCAGATCCCACTGAACCCTCACGAACGCCCAAGGTCGATTAGCTACACGGCTCGCACGAGCCGATTTTCTGGAGCTGACCCTATGGATTTCATTCGAATCATCATCGCCATTCTGCTGCCGCCACTGGGTGTGTTCCTGCAAGTGGGCCTCGGCGGCGCGTTCTGGCTGAACATCTTGCTGACCCTGTGCGGTTACTTCCCAGGCGTTATTCACGCGGTGTACATCATCGCCAAGCGCTGAGGCCGTCAGCCTTTTGCGATGAGCCGTGAGTTGCGCTCATTGCGAAAGGCCAGTTGCTCGATGGTCTGGGTGGCGTGTTCGGCTTCTTCCCGCGCCTGCAGGATGATGCCGTGCTGCTCGGACTTGCTGCACACCGGGTCGGCATTGCTCGCATCCCCCGTGAGCATGAAGGCCTGGCAACGGCAGCCGCCGAAGTCTTTCTCTTTCTCATCGCAGGAACGGCACGGCTCGGGCATCCAGTCGTAGCCGCGAAAGCGGTTGAAGCCGAACGAGTCGTACCAGATGTGCTGCATGCTGTGGTCGCGCACATTGGGAAACTGCACGGGCATCTGTCGGGCGCCGTGGCAGGGCAGGGCGGTGCCGTCTGGTGTCACGGTAAGAAAGATACTGCCCCAGCCGTTCATGCAGGCTTTGGGGCGCTCTTCGTAGTAGTCCGGGGTGACGAAAATCAGCTTGCACGGGTGGCCTTCGGCTTCCAGTTTGGCGCGGTATTCGTTGGTGATGCGTTCGGCGCGTACCAGTTGTTCCCGGGTCGGCAGCAACCCCACACGATTGAGCTGCGCCCAGCCGTAGAACTGGCAGGTGGCGAGTTCGACAAAGTCCGCTTCCAACGCAATGCACAGCTCAATGATGCGGTCGATCTTGTCGATGTTGTGCCGATGGGTGACGAAGTTCAGCACCATCGGGTAGCCGTGGGCTTTCACCGCACGGGCCATTTCCAGTTTTTGCGCGAAAGCTTTTTTCGAGCCGGCCAGCAGGTTGTTCACCTGTTCGTCGCTGGCCTGGAAACTGATCTGGATATGGTCCAGGCCAGCCTTCTTGAAATCGCTGATTTTCTGCTCGGTCAAGCCGATGCCGGAAGTGATCAGGTTGGTATAGAAACCCAACTTGCGCGCCTCGGCGATCAGCTCGGCGAGGTCCTGGCGCACCAGCGGCTCACCGCCGGAAAACCCCAATTGCGCGGCGCCCATCTCGCGAGCTTCACGAAACACCTTGATCCACTGCTCAGTACTCAGCTCCTTGCCCTGTTCGGCAAAATCCAGCGGGTTGGAGCAATACGGGCACTGCAACGGGCAGCGGTAAGTCAGCTCGGCCAGCAGCCAAAGCGGCAGGCCGATGGCTGGCTTTTCAGGCAAGGGTGATCCAGTGCTCAGCACGGGCGACCTCCATGAATTGCTCAATGTCTTCGCCGAGCTCGGGTACGCCGGGGAATTGTTTATCCAGCTCGGCGATGATCGCGGCCACGTCGCGCTCGCCGTCGATCAAACCACCAATCAGTGCGGCGCTGTCGTTGAGCTTGATCATGCCCTCGGGATACAGCAGCACATGGCCTTTTTGCGCAGGCTCGTACTGGTAACGATAGCCCTGGCGCCAGGTGGGTTTTTTGCTGCGATCAACGCTCATAGGGTGATCCCTTTATGCCACACCCGCTGCTCGGTCACGCTGTGATACGGCGGGCGTTTGAGTTCATAGGCCATGCTCATGGCATCCAGCATGCTCCACAGGATGTCCAGTTTGAACTGGAGAATTTCCAGCATGCGCTCTTGGCCGTCACGGGTGGTGTAGTGCTGCAGGGTGATCGCCAACCCGTGCTCCACATCGCGCCGGGCCTGGCCCAGGCGGGTGCGGAAATACTCATAACCCGCCGGGTCGATCCACGGGTAATGCTGCGGCCAGCTGTCGAGGCGCGACTGGTGGATCTGCGGCGCGAACAGCTCGGTCAACGAGCTGCTGGCGGCTTCCTGCCAACTGGCGCGGCGGGCAAAGTTGACGTAGGCATCCACCGCAAAACGCACGCCGGGCAACACCAGTTCCTGGGAGCGCAGTTGGTCCGGGTCGAGGCCGACCGCCTGGCCCAGACGCAGCCAGGCTTCGATGCCGCCGTCTTCACCGGGGGCGCCATCGTGGTCGAGCAGGCGCTGGATCCACTCGCGACGTATTTCACGGTCCGGGCAGTTGGCCAGGATCGCAGCGTCCTTCAGCGGGATGTTCACCTGATAGTAGAAACGGTTGGCGACCCAGCCCTGGATTTGTTCACGGGTGGCACGGCCTTCGTACATCGCCACGTGATACGGGTGATGGATATGGTAGAAGGCGCCCTTGGCGCGCAGGGCTGCTTCAAATTCGGCGGGCGTTAGCGGTGCGTCAGTCATATTGTCTGCTCCTACAATTCAATGCTCATGCCGTCGTAAGCCACTTCGACATTGCGCCGCACCAATTCCGCTCGCTCGGGGGAGTCTTCATCAAGGATCGGGTTGGTGTTGTTGATATGGATAAGCACCTTGCGCTGCTCGGGCAATTGCTCCAGCACCTCGAGCATGCCACCGGGGCCGTTCTGTGCCAGGTGGCCCATCTCGCGGCCGGTGCGGGTGCCGACGCCACGGCGCTGCATTTCATCGTCATCCCACATCGTGCCGTCCACCAGCAGGCAGTCGCTGCCGGCCATGATCTCCAGCAACGGCGCGTCGACCTTGCCCAGGCCCGGGGCGTAGAACAGCTTGCCGCCGGTGCGCAGGTCTTCGACGATCAGGCCGATATTGTCACCGGGGTGCGGGTCGAAACGGTGTGGCGAATAAGGCGGTGCGGCGCTGCGCAGTGGCAGAGGGGTGAAACGCAGGTTGGGGCAGGCCGGGATGCTGAAGCTGGCGTCCAGGTCGATGCGGTTCCAGGCCAGGCCGCCGTTCCAGTGGGTCAGCATGGCGAACAGCGGGAAGCCGGTGCTCAGGTCTTCATGGACCATGTCGGTGCACCACACCTGGTGCGGGCAACCCTCGCGCAGGCTCAACAGGCCGGTGGTGTGGTCGATCTGGCTGTCCATCAGGATGATCGCGCTGATGCCGGTGTCACGCAGGGCGCGGCCCGGTTGCATCGGCGCAAAACCCTGGAGTTGCGCGCGGATATCCGGCGAGGCATTGCACAGCACCCAGTTCACACCATCGTCGGAGATCGCGATGGATGACTGGGTACGCGCTTGCGCCCGCAGGCTGCCATCGCGCAAACCAGCGCAGTTCACGCAGTTGCAGTTCCACTGCGGGAAACCACCGCCGGCGGCGGAACCTAAAATCTGGACAAACATGGTCGCTCCATCAAGCTCAAAACAAAAACGCCCCGGGCGAGCCGAGGCGTTGTATTACCCAGCGGATTAACGGCTGGCGAAGTACATGGTGACTTCGAAACCGATGCGCAGATCAGTGTAAGCAGGTTTGGACCAAGTCATGTTCTTACTCCTACGAAGGGATGGGACGTTCACTACCAAGTAATACATATAGTCCACCTCCAGGCGGAGATGTTCACAGGTATGCGTGGGAATGTTACGCAATTATTTTAAAGTTAGCGCTGTCTTGGTGGAAAAAGCCTTTTGCAAGGGCGGCAATGATCAGTCTGCCGCTTGCCAGGTAGCCGAAATGCGCGCGCCGTTGGCGACGCAGCGCCAGCCGCCTGTGGCGTCGTTCAATTGCTGGGCGGCCAGTTGCAACGCTTCGAGGCTACAGGCTTGGATCCGGGATTGCAGTTGTTCCAGATAACCCGACGGATGGCCAGCCAGATGTGCGTGCCAGAGCAGGTCGGCAGCTTGAGCATTGGGCAGTGCCTGCGCTGAAAATTGTTGCGCCAGATCCAGGTTGCCGAGGTCGTCGCAGCCATTGATCAGTGCTGGCAGTTGCGCCAGGAAGGTTTGCAGGTGATCGGCGATGCCTTCCAGGGTAACGCTGGGGGACTGTACGCCGAATAGCAGGCCGGTCTGGCCGTTTATCTGCCGGATGGCGCTGAACACGGCGTAGCCGATTTGCAGTTCTACCCGTAGCTTTTGGTAGAACGGCCCTTGGAGCAGATGGCCGAGCAGTCGCCACGCGGCCTCGTCCGCCAGGGATTGACCGGGTGTTGGGCAAAAAAGCAGCAGGGCGGCGTCGTTGGAGTCGGTTTTCACTTCATGCCAGATACGTTGGCCGCTGAGGGATGGCACCCTGTGATTTATGTTTGCGGGTTGCCCGGGCAGTCGGGCGGCTGCTGCTTTGACAGCGGCCTCATACGCGGCAGGAAACCCCAGTCCCAGGCCTTGCCAACATGCGGTGGCCCACGATTCAGAACGAGGCGTGATAACGGTGCAGCAAGCGGGCAGGGCTTTGAGCAACTCCCGAATGGCGATCATCGGCGGTGAGGCAGGTTGCGCCTCTTGCGGTTGAATCAGACTCTGCGCCAACACGTCCAGCACGGAGGGTATGGGTTCCAGCAGCCCTATCATTTTTACCAGCGCGTCATTGCCCAGGCTTTCGAACGACAATTCGACACCCGCCTGACGCGCATTTTCACGCAACGCCTGCAATGCGCTCTCCAGGCCGGTGGGGGCCGACTGCCATTGCAAATACAGTGCACCTTCACCACTGTCATCCGCCAGCGCCTGGCTGAAGTTCAATGCCGACACCTCCCGACGTCCGCGGGAGCGATCCTGGGCGAAGGTGCGCAACCCCCGGTGTGCGCTGGTCTGGCCGCGAATCAGGCCGGCGCGTTCTTCCTTGACTGATGGTCGTAGGAACGGGTTGTTCGGCGGCAGTTGCCAAGTGTGCGCGGAGGGTGGCAGCCGCAGCGAACCAAGCATGGCTTTGAGGGCGACGACATCCTGTTCCGAAAGAGCCTGGCTGTCGTGTCTGGCCAAGGCCAGCGCGCCTTGGACCTGTCGTTGACGAACGGCCAACAGCGCGAACTCTTCCCGTAGTGAAGTCCAATCGCGCTGTGCGAAAAAGCTCAGCCAATCGTGCAGCAACGCCTCTATCTGCGTAGCCGACTTATCTTGGGCGCTGAGCGTGACGTCGATATCCAACACAGCTTGCCCGGCGAAGTGATAAAGCACCGACGCCTGCAGTGCACTGGCCAGTTGCCGCGCTTTCAGTTCAGCCAGCAAGCCGCCGGGTGCCGAGGCATTCAGCCAGGCACAGAGAAAATCCAGTGCTTCACGCGGCGCGTCACAAGTGATGACGTGGTGCAGGTGGTCATTGGCGATGTGCTGATAGCTCCGCGCTTCACCCTTCATCAAAGCCGGTGGCGCAGATTGTGGGCGTAGAGGTCCTGAGGTCAGTTGCTCACTGAACTGCTGTGCCAGGCTTTGCAGTTCATCCAGCGACAGTGGGCCGGCCAGGCTCAGCGTCATCTGCCCGCTCTGATAGAAATGCGCGTGGAACTCCCGCAATGCCTGCTGAAATGCCTCACGCTCCACCGGCAAGCTGTCGCGGTTGCCCGCATGAAAACCCCGCAGCGGATGGTCTGCGGCCAGGCCTTGCAGCAACGCGACTTGTTGCTGCGCCCCGACATCCTGGGACCAGGCGACAAACTCTGCGTGCAACACCTCGCGCTCGCGTAGCTGATCCTCCAGCGCCAGGCGTGGATGGGACAGCATGTCGGCCAAGCGCTCCAGGCCACTCGTAAACGTTGACGCCGGCAGCTCAAAGAAGAACGCCGTGGTGCGCTCACGGGTGCGCGCATTGACTTGGCCCCCATGACGCTGCACGTAGGCCATCAACCCCTCTGTGGTGGGAAAACGCTCGGTGCCGAGAAACAACAAATGTTCCAGAAAGTGAGCCAACCCCGGCCAGGCCAATGGCACGTCATGGCTGCCGGCCGACACCCGCAAAACGGCAGCGCAACGCTTCAAACGCGGGGCATGATGCAAGGAAACCCGCAAGCCATTGGCCAGGGTCAGGTGAAGGTGATGAGGGTGGGCCGGCGCAGGCATGGGCACTTCCGAAACATAGGAAGTGGCTATATTAACAAACCGCTACCCAACCCGTCGGGTCAGGGCTTGTACAGCGCGCCGTACAACTCGGGGCGGCGGTCATGCAGATAGCGATTGGCGGCGCGCGCATTGATGATCGATTGGCGCTCCAGCGTACCGACAATCAAGGCTTCATCCAGGCCAGCCTGGGCTATACGCTCGCCGTTCGGTGCAGCGATGCTACTTTGCCCGCAGTACAGGATCTCGCCTTCGTGCCCGCAGTAATTGGCGTAGGCCACATAGCATTGGTTCTCGAAGGCCCGCGCCCGCACGGTGACATCGGCCACAAAGTCGAACGGCACCATATTGGCGGTGGGCACCAGGATCAAGTCGGCACCGGCAAGGGCCAGGCGCCGGGTGTTTTCCGGGAACTCCAGGTCGTAGCAGATCAGGAAGCCAAGCTTCCAACCATTGAGTTCCACCAGCGGGAAATCGTCGTCACCGGCACTGAACATCGAGTGGTCCAGATCGCCAAACAGATGCGTCTTGCGGTAGTTGCACAGGCGCTGGCCGTGGGCGTCGATCAACTGCACGGCGTTGTAGAGCTGGCCGTCCTCGGCACGTTCCGGGTAACCGTACAGAATGGCCAGCCCGGCGCCTTTGGCCAGTTCGGCAATCGCCTGTGCGGATGGCCCGTCTTGCGCTTCAGCTAACGCGCCAACCGCTTCAGCGCCGATGTTGTAGCCGCTGAGAAACATCTCCGGCAGCACCAGCACATCGGCGCCGCACGCTTCATGGGCCAGTTGGTGCAGGCGCTTGAGGTTGCCGGCCACGTCCAGCGGCAGTGGTGGGCATTGGTAAAGGGCAACACGCATGCTCAGCTCCTTATTCGGCCAGGGCGATCGGCCCGATTTCGTCGAACACATCACCCGGCCCTGGGTTCTCCGGATGAGTACTGCCGCCGAAGTGGGTCATGATGCCCCATACCGCGTTCAATGAGGTTTGCACTGCGCCTTCGACCCAGGCCGGGGTCCAGGAAACGTCGTCACCTGCGATAAAAATCCCACGTTGCTCGGCGGGCATGTCCTTCTGCATGAAGTGCGCATACATACGCTGGTTATAGCGATAGTGGCCGGGCAGTGCACCTTTGAAGGCACCGAGGAAATGCGGGTCGGCTTCCCAGGACACCGTGATCGGGTCGCCGATGATGCGCGCCTTGATGTCGACTTTCGGGTAGATCTTGTTCAGCGCGTCGAGGGCCAGTTTCACGCGTTTATCGATGGGCTGCGGCAGCATCTTCAGTGCATCGCTCATCCACGAGTAAGACAGGCAAATCACCCCCGGCTTATCGTCACCATTGTCGAACAGATAAGTGCCACGGGTCAGGCGATCCGTGAGGGTCATGCTCATCAGGTCGCGGCCGGTTTCCGGGTCTTTGTCTTTCCAGAACGGGCGGTCAACCATCACGAACGTTTTTGATGACTGCATGTAGCGGGTGCGGTCCAGGGCCATCCACATCTTTTGCGAGAACAGGGTTTCGTCGCATTCGATCTGGGTGGTCAGCAGCCAGCTTTGGCAGGTGGTCAGCACGGCGGCGTATTCGCGGGTGTCGCCGTAGTTGTCGGTGACGGCAAAGCGGCCGTCGGCGGCATGGGCGATGCGTTTCACCCCGGCCCGCGGCGCACCACGGTGCAACGAACTGAGGCTAGTGCCGGCCGGCCAGTGGGCGCAACGCTCCGGCACATGGCGCCAAATGCCCATCGGCACCTGGGCCACGCCGCCGACGACCAAGTGTTGGTGATCGTCGCAGTTGGTCATCACCACGCGGAAGATTTCCAACATCGAGTTGGGGAAGTCCGAATCCCAGCCGCCAGTGCCGAAACCGACCTGGCCGAATACTTCGCGATGGTGAAACGACAACTTGGCGAAAGCCTTCGACGTGGCAACGAAGTCGTAGAAGGTGCGGTCGTCCCACAGTGGCACCAGCTTATTCCACAGCTCTTTGAGGCGTGGCACGTCACGGTCGCGGATGGCTTGCTGGATATCGCCGAACTGCGAGCCGGCTTCCAAGGCGTCGGCCCAGGCGTCGGCGACTTCTTGAAACAGCGCAGGAAGATCGGACAGTTTTTGTGCGTAGTGAGTCTGGCCTTCCAGGTCAATCACCGTGCTGCCGGAGGCTGGCGTCAGCGGGTTGGGGAAGGGTTTGGTTTCCAGGCCGAGTTTGTCCACGTAGTGGTAGAACGCGGTGGACGACACCGGGAAGCGCATGCCACCCAGCTCGGCGATGATGCCTTCGGCGCCTTCGAAGGCTTGGGAGCGCAGGCGGCCGCCCATTTTCGAAGCTTCATACACCACCGGCTTGAGACCCAGTTTCATCAGCTCGTAGGCGGCAACCAGGCCCGCGATCCCTGCACCGACGATCGCCACTTCGGCGCCATGGTTGGCGACGGGAATGCTGCCCAGGCCGGCCGGGTGCTCGATCCAATCATCAAAGGCAAACGGAAAATCCGGGCCAAAGATGGTGATGGGTTTTTTACCGTCTGCAGGGTGGCGATTGGTCTTGCTGATGGTGCTGGACGGAATGCTCATGGTTGACCTTACTGGCGACTGGGCGGACGTGACCCGCTGAGTATAGGAAAAGATGGCAGCCAGTTTAGGGAGCGTAGCGTTCGTTAATAAGACGCAAAGTGTCGTCGGATTGGACTGTTTTTAGTCGTAATGACGAAGTTGGTGGTCAAATTGGCTGCCCGCGATCCAATTTGTTACTCAAGATGATTGAGGTCGTGGTTTTCTCCACGCCGTCCACACTGCCTATTTGGTCGAGTAATTGGTCCAACTGCTCCGGCGAGTCAGTGCGCAGCCAGGCCACGTAATCGAACTCTCCACTGACCGCGCACAACTGTTGCACCTGCGCCATGGCACTCAGTCTGCGCAATACTTCTTTACCCGAGCGTGCCTGCACGGTGATGCCCACATACGCCTGCAAACCACCGTCCACCACCCGCTGGCCGAGACGCACACCATAACCGGTGATCACCTGGGTTTTCTCCAGGCGCGCCAGGCGTGAGGTCACCGTGGTGCGCGCGATGCCCAACTGCCGGGCAAGCATGGCCACGCTTTCGCGGGCGTTGATTTGCAGGGCGGCTATTAGTTGGCGGTCGATTTCATCTAGGGCAGGCAAGGGGTGCTCCGGTATGGGCGGCGATGGGGAGCATATTACAGGCTTCCAGACACACAAAAGCCGCGCATTGCGCGGCTTTTAAGTTTGGTGGGCCCAGTAGGACTCGAACCTACGACCAAGACATTATGAGTTGCTGGGCGAACTGGTATGCCTAGAGAAAGCGTTCTTAGGTGAACGTAGGTTGGCATGGCTGGATGCCCCGTATTACTTGGTGTTGAGCGTAATTCAGAGTGAGTGGCTCAAGCTGAGTGCTGTCGCGTGGTTGTACGGTTTTTACGGCCTTTGAGTTTCGCAATTCGCCTCGCAGCTCCAAACCACGTTCCATTCACAGATCGAGAAGCAAAACGCGGCTTGGCCTGGGGCATGCCTATAGTCTGACTTTAAAGGTTGGCGATTGCGGTGACCTTTCATGTGCGCTATATCCGTGCTGTTTAGGATCAGAATTAGGACGCGCCCGCTGAGTTCGCGAGGCTGGTCAATGTGGTATTACACATTTACGACTGCGCCTGGCCTGCGTTACAGCCGCCATTCATCATTTAGCAGTGATTTTGGCGGCATCTAACCTACGTTAGGCGTTACCAGTATGTTCAAAGTAACCCCCAATCCGCCGGCAAGGTCCAACGCTAAGATCATCGATCAACGCGCTGTTGATCGACTGTTATCCCATCTGATTTGGGTCAGAGACGGCACCGAGAAATCGTGCCGGGGCTTCAGTCCCCCTCCGTGAACCGCCGCCGCGTCAGGAATAGCACCACGCCCAGCGGCACGGCCAGCAGTGCTAGCAGCTCCAGGTCAAAGCCCAGCACCTGCTGCTCACCAACCTTGAAGATGCTGACCAAGCCCGTTGCCAGTAGGGCCAAACCCAGCCACTTGCGCAGCGGGTATGGTTTCAGAAACTGAACGAGGATCGCGCCCAGCACCAGAAGGACGACAGTTTGCATGATGTAGGGCATGTGCACTTCCTCAGACCTTGATGACCAGCGTCACGACAGAGCGCTGTGGGCCAATCCCGCCATGGACCTCTCCCTCGATGCTGACCAGCACGTCACCTGCATGCAGGTTCGGCAGGGCCCCTTTGAGGTACCAGTTGACACCTGTCGTCACCACTGCACCTGAAGCCCAGCCAATGAGCGGCCCGCCCAACGCACCTACCTTGCCGGCAACGCCACCTGAGGCCGCAGCAATTCCCTTGGCGACGTTGCCCCGCATAGTGCTGATAGCATCGGCCTGCTGCCGGGTGAGGGGATTGGAAATGCAGACTTTCAGCAGGCATGGCAGGTTTCGAGCCTGCATTCGGTCGTACATATCGACGACCATGCCGTTAACTTGGTAATGGGCGCGTTTCGCTTCGCCAAAGTGCAACTCGCGCAGGCGACCTCGGTCGCTTTCCATGAGGGTGATTTGAGACAGATTGAAGACGATCCCTTCCGCGGACCTGTACTGCGTGGTCTTCTCAAACTTCATGCGCGTATCCATTCGTGCAAAAAGACGATGATTTTCTACACGCGGTGACTAAGATGCAAATGGTCTTTGATGTAAGGCCCCGGGGAATTTGACGTCTGCACGGGCCTCATCGCCAGCAAGCCAACTCCCCGTTAATAACACATCGAGCGCGTCGGTTTTGGAGACGTTAGGTGTGTTACGCCATACTTTCGCCAGTCACTACATGATGAATGGTGGCGACATCCTGACGCTGCAGCGTGTGCTTGGGCATTCGACCTTGGCCATGACTCAACAGTACGCGCACTTCAGCCCTGGACACATGGCAGAGGTCGTTTCGTTAAACCCTTAGCGGGCATTTTCGAGAAGGATCATGATGAAAAAGTGGCCGAGAATTCAGCCGTCGAAAAATGAGATTGGACAAATCTTGGGTGGAACCACTTTTTTGCACTGTTTCGGCTTGAGTTTTCCAAGCCCTAGAAGCGACGAAAGCCACGCGGTGCGTGGCTTTCAAAGTGGTGGGCCCAGTAGGACTCGAACCTACGACCAAGGGATTATGAGTTGCCTAGAAACGCCGTAAACCCTGCTAAATCAGTCGTAGTCTGACGTAGGTACAGTAATCTGAAAGTAGCGTGATTAGCGGGTTAAGCGTAAGTTAGCGAAATGGGTGAAAACTAAGGCCTGTACCGCTGGTGTACCTTTCTCTGTCGAAAGATATGGCGTCATGTTTGGCAGATGGGGAGCGACGTGTTCGGGCGTCTTGAGGAATTGTAGAGCTTGCCATCGCGCGCGTCCCAGTCGCTTATTTCTGGGTTGGGCATAGGGCCCAAGCGTGCTTAGGGCATGGCTTGCGGTGTGCTTACGCATGCCTGCATGCGTCTGGCGAAGGTGGGAGACTCAAGAGCAAATTCAATCTGAAAATAATGTAATGCCCCCGAGCTTGTCCCAGTTAACATATAGCAAAATGCCTGCAACGACCTGGGATGACCCGCGTTGTTAGAGATCGAAAGGGGAAGACGAGCTTGGCTCAAAAGGACGATTTACACTTTGATGTGAGCACTGGCCTCAAGCGGGTATTAGGTCGGGAACTCATCACGGATGACGAGGTTGCAATTTTTGAGCTCGTCAAAAACTCATTCGACGCGGGCGCAGACAGTGTACAGCTCCATTTCAGCGACGACAGTATCATCATCGCGGACAACGGCTCGGGTATGTCCTATGAAGATCTTACAGGCAAGTGGCTGTTCGTCGCCTATTCCGCTAAACGCAGTGATCGTCCGGAAGACGACTTCCGTAACGTAGCCGCTGAGCGCCGGCACTATGCTGGTAGCAAGGGTATAGGGCGTTTCTCGTCTGATCGGTTAGGAGAAGAGGTTGTCATACAAAGCCGACCCAAAGGAAAATCTAAGGTTGTCCATCGTCTGACGGTCGACTGGGGACTGTTCGAGAAGGATGCTAAGGAGCATTTCGAAAAAATCCCGGTCCGTTATTTAGAGCAGAGCTCATTCCACTTGCCAAGTGAGCTGAGCAAATTCGAGTCTACTGTCAGACATGGCACGGCAGTCACTATCAACCGGCTGAGGCGACCTTGGTCTCGGTCTCGAATTCTCAACCTAAAAGCGTCGTTAGCGAAGCTTATAAACCCCTTCGGTGAAGAAACTGACGGTTTTGGCATCCACATAACCGCCCCATCCGAGGATGAAGAGGACAAGAGGCTTATTGCCGCTCACTCCAAGGAAGGTGACGAGCCTCTTCCCAAAGATCTGGTCAACGGCCAGATCGGCAATTTCATTTTTGCAACCTTACAAGACAAAACTACCTTCATTCGGGTAAGTATTGAGGGCGATGAGCTGCATACCGCTCTTACTGACCGTGGCGAGGTTATCTACAAGATTGTGGAGCCAAATCCGTATCCTCACTTATCAACCGCAGATTTTAGATGTGAGATCTACTACCTCAATCAGTCAGCTAAAATAACTTTCGCTCGACGTGTTGGTCTTCCTTCAGTTCAGTTCGGATCGGTGTTTCTGTTTAGAAATAGTTTCCGCGTCTACCCAATCGGTGAGGATGGTGATGACTGGTTTGGGTTCGCCAGGCGCAAGCAGCAGGGCTATGCGCGCTTCTTGGGCACGCGCGAAATTATCGGCCGAGTAGATGTTTCTGGTGCCGATGAAGATTTTCAAGAGGCCTCCAGCCGCAACCAGGGGTTGATTGAGACGCCAGCGGTAGAGCAGCTGCAAAAGGCCGTAATGGAGCATTGCTTGAAGCGGCTGGAGAAGTATGTAGTTCCAGTCTCGTGGGTTGATAAGCCCGATGCGAATACCGATGATCTTTCTAGATTGATGACTGACCCTGGTCGAGCTCGCGTAACAGCTGCTGTAGCTAACCTCGTGGACAACGATAAGGTGCAGCTTATTGAGTACAGCAAGCGACTCGTAGATTTGATTAACGAGCGCTCCAGCGATTTCGAGACATCTTTGGTTGGTCTGCGTGCGATTGCGGAGAAAACCGGCGACCCGGACCTGCTTGATCGACTTGATTCGGCAGAGCGTCGTTTTGATGATTTAAAGAAGTCTGAGAACGACGCGCGACGTGTAGCTGATACTGCTTTGGCTGCGGCTGAAGCTGCGAACCGCCGCGCTGATACGGCAGAGGCTGAGGTAGAAACGGAGCGGCGTCGTGCCCACTTCCTTGAGTCTTTCGTCAACGTTGACTCGGCTACGATCCTTAACCTGCATCATCAGGTAACGATCTATGCTGTGGACATTGCTCAGCAGATTGAAAACTTTCTCACCGAAACTGCCGGGCAGACAATGGTGCCGCGTGAAACTGTTCTTAAAACGCTCGAACAAATGGCTTACCTTAATAAGAAAGTCATGTCGGTAACGAAGTTTGCAGCAAGAGCAAAATTCAAACTAGACTCCGAGAAGATCGAGACCGATATCGCTGAGTTTTTTTATGATTACATTGACCAAATTGCCCGTACAACAGGAAGCGTTAGGCTGCAGATAGTAGTTCAGAATCTTCATCCTGGTATGACGCGAAGGTTTAACCCCATAGACGTTTCGGTGATAGTTGATAACTTAATAAGTAATGCAAGAAGAGTCAGAGCGCCCTGTATTAAATTCGTTCTGTCACAACAGGATAAAAGTGGTCTCACGATCCATGTTAGTGATAACGGGCGTGGTCTGTCCGCTGGTACGAATCGCTCACGTATATTTGAAATGGGATATACAACCACCCAAGGGTCAGGCATCGGTTTGTATCATGTGCGGCAGGCGCTTGGCGAAATGGGTGGCAGCATTGAGCTCGACGATCAATTAGAAAAGGGTTTGGGCTTCGTCATCAAAATCGCCGCGAAAGGAAGAAAATCGTGAGACTGGATTTTAACGTGCTGTGGGTGGACGACCAGCCAGATGGCGTGGCCGCACAAATCAGGAGTATTAGGTCGAGAATGGCTGCAGAGGGTTTTGAATTCAAACCCTTGCAGTGCACGACGATTACCCAGATGGAACAGGCCATTTCCGATGACGTATTTACGGATGAGGTGGACCTAATTCTTGTGGACTGGGATCTTGGTGGCGGTGTCGTTGGTGAGGACGCAATCGATCGCATTCGACAGATTGTTCAGTATAAAGATGTGGTGTTTTACTCCGGTCAGGCTACTGTCGTAGAGCTGCGAGAGAAAGCCTTTCACAAGGAGCTTGAAGGCGTCTACTGCGCCGGTCGGGCTGAACTCGTTGAGGAGGTAGTTGGGGTCTTCGAGTCACTTATTAAGAAGGTTCTCGACCTTGATCATACTCGGGGCATCGTCATGGGAGCTACGAGTGATATAGACCATATGGTTAACACTTGTTTGACTCTAGCTCACGGCAAGCTCGATGACGCAGGCAAGGCTAGATTCATAGAGGGGGCGATGAAGCGGGTAGTGGAGCAGGTTGAGAACATTACGAGGCAAGGAGAGAAGCTGAAGGGAACACCTAGCGTCGAGGCCCTGTTCAAGACCCACATGCTTTTTACGTCTGATCATCGTCTTCGCATGCTGGCCAGTATTCTGGGGATGGAGGAATTCTCGGCCTATGCAGGCTCCGTAGCTACGGTTAAGGCGTATCGCGAGGGTGTTGTCCATGAGCGTAATACCCTCGGACATGCGGTTTTAGTCCCTCAAGGAAAGCCAGACACTGTAATTGACGATACTGGTAAAGCGATTGATATTGCGCAGATGCGAGAACTTCGCAAACTAATTTTAAGTCTGCGCACAGATTTCCGTGTTCTTCTGGACGCCATGCAGGCTTGAGACTAACTCTATTTCATTAAATACTGCCGCAGCAGTCTCTCTTGTCAGAAGATCTATCAACATCTCCCCAATCGCGCGCGCAGCAAGTGGCGGCACAGCGTTAGCCACTTGCGTGAAGCGGGGTACTTCCTGCTTGCGACGGTGACCACCTGAGGTGTACTTACCTTGAAATGAGTACCAATCCGGAAAACTTTGCAGCCGCGCGTTCTCTCTAACTGTTAGCGTGCGTGGCTCTGAGTAGTGAAGTAGGTCGTCAGGCATGCTTGTGATCGTCGGCGATGGGCGATCAGGGTCTAGGACCCGAAGAGCAAGCTTTTTTAGGCCAAAGCGAGCGCGCATTTCTGCACCGATGCTGACGTTTAGGCGACCTTCTGCATGGCTCAGCGCGATGATTTCCTTGAAGCGGGCTACGATGCTTTCGTTATGACGAGCTAAGCGCAGGTTGGTAGGGGCTTCGCACCCTGCATTCATCAGCTTTTGGTAATGGGTGAGCGGACCGGCATAGCGAGTCTCTTCAAAGCCTTTGCTCTCTGTCGATGGCTGGGTGCCTGCGTGAGCCGTCTCAAGATCGGAAATCGCCGAGCCGGATGATACCGGGGCTTTCAGGCGCAGTGAGCGCAGGAATGAGGGAAGGCTATTTTGTAAGTGTATGAAAGGATCAGGTACATTTAATTCTGAGCGGAAAGCGAGGACGAAGTAGCGTGTTCGCCTCTGCGGTACACCGAAGCACGAAAGGTCAATAAGCTGCTCATGGACCGTATAGGCGTTAGACAGTCGGGCTTTGAGTGCTTCCGAAAAATTCTTGATCTCCCCTTCTGCGTTAAAATCAAGCGTGAACCCTCGTACGTTCTCGATTAAGACCGCTTTGGGTTTTATGATGTCCACTAAATTTAGGTAAGAGTCAAAGAGTTGATTGCGTGGATCATCATGCTGACGCCTGCCTGCGCTAGAGAAACCTTGGCACGGAGGCCCGCCAACAAGGATATCGATCTCACCAGAAATCTCCTCAAGCTCTTCTCGGTAGTTGGTGAGAAGCTCGACGATGCCTAAGGGCTCTTCAGGGAGCCACTGCGGCCATGCGTATTGAAAGGGTGATCCTTCCGCTAGCAGGTTGGTCTGTAGTGTGGCAAAAGCGAACCTATCACGCTCTACAGCAAAACGGCCAGTCAAGCCCGCTTGCATCAACCCGAGAGACAGACCTCCGCAACCCGCGAATGCGTCAATAAAGGTCAGTGGCTTGGCAGGTGATCGTGGCATCGTTTTTTCAGATCTTTAGGAGTTATGGGTGCGTCTGAGCAATTATGCCTGACCCGAGGGGTTAGAGCCAGGTCGCAGAGTCTTGACGATAATTATGTCGGCGATTGAGGTCGGCTATCAGAGGTACTTTGTCCGCTCACCTACGCAGCGCTGGCGGACAGCTTGCCATTAGTCACATCTGTGTCAGGCCAGGGCCTCATCCATACTCCTGCAACCTTAACCGAACGAGTCTAGGAGCGGTTAGCTGAAGCGGATATCCCAGTACAGTACAGGGTTTAAGCTGCATTGAACTGGCTAGTCTCGAATATGGCCAAAAGCCCCATTCCCCCAATCCAATTTCCTGTTGCTTGATGACCATGGCGGGTTTAGCGATCAACAAGCTCACCTTGCTCATTGGAAGGGCGCGGGGGCTTGCTGGTGTCCGTCAGCAGAATGCTTAGCTAGGAGCACGCCTTTCCTGAATCCTAGGTGATCCTTCAGGGGGCGACTTCCTGGGAGTTCTTCATCACCCTCGATTCTCCGATACGCAAAGCGCTCCAAGTCATGACGATGCCAGGTGGAAATTATCCCCCTAAAGATCTCCAGGCATAATTGGCGCTCAAAGCGATGGCCACGGCAGAACTATGCAGAATTACTGGGAGTGATAGTCCCCCTGACTGAATGCGAGCGACTGCAAAAATCAATCCAAGAGATAGCATTAGCGCATGCGTTGGCCAGAAACTATAGCTTTTGAAGTGGGCATACATGAAAAAAACAGCTGACATGATCACTGCAGATATGGCTATGTAAATATTATTCTTAAAAGGTAAGACCCCAAGGATGAAATGCCTGAATATAATCTCCTCTACAATAGGCGGCAGTACTAACAGCGAGAGAATCATCAGTAAATACTGCAGCTCACTTTTGCCTAATCCAAGCCCTTGCATCGTCAGTTCTCTCCCAAAACCGAGGGAGATGGAAATACCAATACTCGCAGCGTAAGCGACTGTCACCGATGTTAGTCCGATGACTAAATGACGGCTCTTGATGGTGCCTAGTAAGCTTAAGTGTGGGTTGAGTCGCTTTTGCAGAAACAGCGTCATGACGAGTAAAGCTGCAGGTGGTCCATAGAGAATAGGGATGTCATAGGCAATCAGAGTGGTGTATGGAATATGTTCCATGAGCAGCTTAACGAGCTGCCGGTAAATCACGTAAACGGCAGCGCCTATGAGTAGCCACGGCATTAGTGCCAAGCCATGATCCCCCCAAAATAGGGGCCACGTTTTTGGTCTGGGTATTTCAGAGTCGTTCGTAGCTTGGTCTGCCATTGTCTTCACTTCTCGTAATGTTCAGATTTTCGCGCCCGCGAAAATGGGTGGTGTCACCGGTTTTTTCGCGGGCGCGAAAATCTATGGTTGCTGGTGAGATCCAGCGCGACAAGTCACCCTGGCTCTCACCAGCTCGTTTGGAAGCACATTGTTGAGTGTCCAAACGAGCCTAAGCACTATTTGCTCAATGCGCAGATGAGGTTTTGAACCGTCCATGATTTTCGCGCGCGAGAAAATGAAGAGACCCCGATGAAGTAGAAACAGCCCGGCGTTCTGTCACGGCTATCAATTTTTAGCCCCCGTCAGCGGGTTGTAGCCTTGGGCCGCGCATCTGGCTCTCGCCATGATGCTAGCCGTACATTCCCTTTGCTTCGCTTCTGCCACAGCCTCCGATTGACGTTTTGCCGCCGCTAGTAGGCGCTCGGAGTCTTGCTCTGCTCGGCGAGTAGCCTCAGCGGCTGAGCTGGCCTGGCGATCAGTGTCACGTTGGCGTTGAATAGACAGGCGCTGTAGTTTCTGTTGCTCGCGCTCTGCCTGCTGCTCTGCCTGTCGAGCGTCTCGCTCTACCTGACGTGCTTGATTCTGAGCGTCTAACTTTGCCTGTCGCTCCTGCATTTCTGCGTTTCTCTCCGCTTTACGGATCGCGCTGCTGAGCGTGTCAATCGGTGCTGCAGGCGTACGTATCGACTGCTGCCGCCCAGATGGCTGTTTATCGTAATCATCGGAAGCTTGCTCTGCCACTGCTGCTGGCCCTAGCGCCCCTGCCTTATCGCCGTTCAATTGCACATCTAGTCGATGGATCAGGTTCTCAGTCTGAGCCTGTAGCTTGAATCCCTCTTGTAGCACCGGCAGGGCATCGAGTACGCCATCTGACAAGCGCTGATAGTCGAACCGAGCGGGCTGCTTGACCTCAAGCGCGCTTAGAAATAATTTTCCCTCAACGCTCAGCGGCACCTGTTGCTTCGTAAGGTTTTTGAACGGTGATGTCTCGATGAGCTGCTGTGCCTGATCGTATTTTTCCTGTTGTGCCGCTGCTTTCTGAAGGACCTGTTCCGGGCTTGGCGCTTTGATACGCGACAGTTGCGCCTGAACGTTAGACGTCTGTTCGGTTGCAACTTCTCGCAGCCACTCAGGCTGGTCCGCTATCAAAACTTGCAGGCGAGAAAGTGCTGCCTCAGTGTGTTGCACCGATTGGGCGCTTAGCGCATTGATTGCTTCAAGGCGTTGAACGGCCTCGCCAGCTTTCATTGCGGGATATCGGTAGGCATACACGACTGCAACTAAAAGCAGAGCCAGTGCAAGGAGGGTGGCTGGAGAAGTGGACCCTGGCCAATACCAGCGACCCTCTGTTTCACGCATCACGGGCATACGGATTTCAGTAGTCATCATGCAGTACCCCCTGTTTTTTCGGATACAACCGGATTACGTCCCGACGTTGAATACGTCCACGATTGATGATTGCTATCGCAGTACCAGGGATGGCGAGCAACGTATCAATCTCATCAGGCTGGATAAGAGGCGATAGCTCTAGCTGTAGCGATGGACGCTGCGGTGCCTGAGTTGAATCATCCGGCACTACCATTCCATTCAGCCAGTTCATGGCCTTGGGAGTCCACTGACGGTGCCAAAGACCGATAGCGTAAGACAGACGTGGCGCGCCAAAGCGACTCTGTCGATTCAGAGTCGTCGATTGCATTGCTTGATCCGTACCGGAGTTAGCGTATAGGCCAAGGTCGCTTGCCGCGTCTGGTAGTCCTTGGAAGCTTTGTGTTGAGGCCTTCCACACATGGCCACCACGCTTGGAAACGTAATTGTTTGAATCGTCTGTACGGGGAGCTAAAGCAATGATGCTGGCCAGGTTACCGAGCATCTGAACCGCACCATCACGCTCCAGGCGTTTGTATAACCCGTCGACGTTTTGCGTTGCAAACATTAGGTACAAGCCCAGGCTGCGTGCTACAGGAACAGTCTCTAAGTCTGCTTTGGTCAATAGGTTCTGAACTTCGTCGGCTGCAAGTAACACGGGCCGGTGGCCCTCCAGATGTTGCCAATTGTCGCCGCGTTTTTTCACCGCGTCGTAGACTCGTCGCATGCATAGGGCCGAGATCGCAACCCCGCCAATACCATATTCCGATTCCGGTAACAGGAGTCCGATTTTCTGGCCGGTCATTACGCCCTCAACCCTGAAGTGGGTATCAGTTGTATTGACCCAAGGCCCCAGCTTTTCTTGAAGCAGGATGTTCCCCAACCAAGTCCTCAGCATGTTGCTGATGCAACCTGCAGTCTTCTCTGGGAAATCGGGATACTCCAACAACCAGTAGTGAGCGGCTGCGAGCAGGCGGCCGCTGTGGTCAATCTCGTTTGATATGGGGTCTAGCCAGTCCGCTCGCTCTTGATGGCTTGCCAGGCAAAACTGCTGGATCTGTGTCAGCGTATAGGGAAGATCGGGATGTGCTTCCACTAGGATTGCCGCCATACGCAGCATCAGGCGGGCAGAGTCCCGCCAGAAGGTATCTCCTTTCCCGTCGTCGCAAACGTCGGGCAAAACATCAGCCAGAGCATCTGGCGTCATCTCGTAGATAGGATTGAATGGGCCGTGATCCGGGCTGATGAGCGTGTAGCCGGCGATACCATGGAACTCAAGCGGCAGTGCACCCTTACCATCGAGCACCAGAAGACCTCCTAGATCGCCATCGATCCACTGTTTGGTGAGCGGACGAATGACCCCTGAAGTTTTGCCCGTGCCGCTAGCTCCTAGCACACCGACATGAGTAGCCAGATCTGTAACCGACAGGCCAAACGGTATACCCGCTTCTGTAGGTGCTAGCTGGTCACGTCGTTGCGCTAACAAGCCAGTACTGGTTCCGAGTTGGATGAAAGGAGAGCTGTCCGTTTTGGCGTTTTTGATCTGCTCATTCCGTGCTTCCTCCAAGTGCTGGAAATACGCGCGTCCGGCCTTGTCGATTAACAGCTCGGTACCGCTTTCACGCACGGCTTGATCAAGCAGCATTGCGCGAACCGTAAGAGGGGATTTGGCCGTGAAGGTAAGATAGATTGCGAAACCCCACATACCTAAAACGTATAGCCAATTAATCAGCTGAGCATCCAGGCGAACGAATGTGTCCAGATGTTCACGATAGGACGCCGAGAGTCCCACAAAAATCAGGGCTGGAATAATGACTATTTTGAGGACAAGGAGGAATACAGGCGGGTCCGTTTCCTTCTGCGCCGGTTGTGCTTTTTCCTGATCACGCGGAATCCAGAAGGCAACACGTTTCCACACCAAAAGGGCGAAATAATCCAACACCGCAAGCATGGGCGATGAGATTGCGAGAGCCGGAGTTAGCATTACCAAACCAACCATGAACAGCACCGCCTTCGTGGTCATCCATTCAGAGCGAACAGCGGAAAATTCTAGGTCGGTGGCTAGTACTTGTCCCGTGACAGACTGGCCGTGGGAGTCTGTCACCAAAAGCCGGGCGCGGTCTGCCAAATCGGGCGGAGTTCCTGGCTCCAAATCACGAATAACGCACCGGGAAATAATGCTTTTTACTGAGTCGATTTCATCCTGACGTACAGGTGTTCTTGGCAGGAGTATTTGAGCGATCAGAGGGCCAAATAGTGTTGCAGAACAACACAGCAAAACGCTAAGCCATACAGTGATCGTAAACGCCAGAGGGATGAGAGTGTCATTTGTTGTCGTTCCGGCTTTGTTCACTAAAACATAAGTTAAAAATAATCCGATGAGCATCAGCGCCGGAACAGCCAACCAAGTTCGTTTTGCCCAAATACGTTGCGCGAGGAAAACACCAATTTGAGACAGCGAAAGCCTCTGAGCCATTCTTTCGATATGATCATTTGATAGCCCGTCATGCTCAGTATCCGTTCCGCTGATCCAGTAAACTTGTGGATCTAGCACACCCTCATACTTGCGCCTGATGACAGTACGCATTCGTTCCTGTTCGTGATGTAGAAGCCAGTACTTTGTCTTTGACACAGGGTCATCAAAAAAACTATTTTTTGAAATGCTCATTATGATCGCCTATACAAGAAGTGATTAAGGTGCCGCTGGTAGCCGCTAATTTTTTCTTGGCCGCTCACGACTCGCGAGGAGTGCGTCTCCCGTTCGCTTCCACTCAGTCCTCACGGCATCGGTGACGGACGTTTCCTCAACCCCAATCAGAGCGCCTAGTAACTCGCCGCGATCAATCAACGGGCTTCCTGTCTTCGTATCGACGAGGCCCGCCAATATGAGTAGTCCCGCAGCTTGATAGAGCTCGCGGTCCCGGGCTTTACGTGCAGACTCTTTCTCTGCATTAACAATACGAGCTATATCGCTTCTGGCCTTCTGTGCCTTGGCTTCTGCCCACTCTGCCTTGATGAGAAAACTGAGCTTTCGCTCCTCGTCACTTGTTCGAGGGATTTTCTCTGAAAGCATCAGGAGTAATCGCTGTTGATCACTTGGTGATTTCAGATTTTTTATATGGAGAATTCTTTCGCTAAGCCATTTATCTTTCATTTCGCTTAATTACGCTAAGTTTGCTTTTAGGGTTTTAATTATAACTATTATATGTTTGATATGCGCGCGGACTGCTTTATCCTTCCAGTATTGGAAGGCGCGCTTAGTTGTTTCTTCGTTCCTCAGAAACAGCGCGCCCTGCCGGGGGCAGAAGCGAAAATCAAAAGCAAATTTTCGCGGGCGCGAAAAATCAAGCGAAGTGCGAATGCATATTTTCGCGGGCGCGAAAATTCAGAAGCGTAGAGGTAATGCGCATATGGCTATTGGCCGTCTAAGCATGAAGGTAGGGAGAGTTGGGAAGGCAGGGCCGCATGCGGCCTACATCGCCCGTGAGGGTAAGTACGCCGCGCGACTGGATAGAAATGAAAAACTGGAAGCCACCGAATCCGGGAACATGCCGGCTTGGGCTCAGCATTGTCCTCAAGAATTTTGGAATGCCGCGGACGCGAATGAGCGCAAAAATGGCACTACTTACCGCGAGATGGAAATAGCATTACCTCGTGAGCTTTCACCACAGCAGCGTGCTGACCTGGTGCGTGACTTTGTGCGCCAAGAAATAGGGGCGCGCCATGCTTATCAATGGGCGATTCACTCACCTAAAGCAACAGACGGCAGAGAGCAGCCCCACCTGCACTTGATGTTTAGTGAGCGGCAGCGTGATAGCTACGAACGTGATCCTGAGCAGTATTTCATGCGCTATAACTCGAAGAGTCCAGCTATTGGTGGTGCTCGTAAGGGCTATGGCCCAAGCGCAGGACTCACACTCAGTGCGGCTGAGCGTAAAGCGGAGTTACGTCAGCTGCGATACCGCTGGGAGACGAGCTGCAACACACATCTACAGCGAGCAGGGTTTGCAGAGAGGATCGACATGCGCAGTCATGCCGAACGGGGCACTGGGTTAACCCCAGAGCGGAAATATTTGCCTAGCGAGTGGAGAGATCCGTTGCTGCGTGCAAAGGTGATCGACTTCCGACAGGCCCGAGCCGAGCTTTCTCGTTCTCGTGATGATTTACGGCGCGAAGTGCCTAGCGCTGGAGCTGAGATTATTAGCCTCAATAAAGAGCGCGAACGGCGAACTCAATTGCAAAACAACTCGGGTGGTAGCCCGCAACAGACCATCATTGCGGCCGGTCCGGTCGGGAGGCAAAGCGACGTGTCAGATAAATCCAATCGTAGTCTTACTAATAAAGAGAGAACTGAGCGAATTAGTAGAGAGGAGGCCGGACGAATCGCCACAGCGCTCTCCCAAAAAAATGAACGCCGCGAGAACCTTGAAACGATGCGACACATCGAAAAGATTCCGCAGGCGGAAAAGTTAGCTCAAGAATTGCGAGATCAAAAAGAGCGATCAGACCAGGAAAAGGAGGTCCGCGACCAGATCCGTAGAATGGAGCAAGCGCGAAGCGATGACGGAGAGCGATTGATTAATCAATTGCAGCGGGAAAGGGACGAGGATAGTGCCGGCTTACCAAGCGCAATGGAACAGATGAAGGCCCAATTGGCCCGCAGCGGGCAAGCAAAAGGCCGCGACTACGTAAATGGTCAGAACGTTTCAAGTATTGAGCAGATGCGATCCAAGGCAGTGGAGCGAGGTCACGTTAGAGATCAGACGCTAAAGCCTGACCAAGAACGTTCCAGCGCATCCAAGACGCTTGAGCAGATGAGAGCTGACGCTGACGCAATTCGTCTCGCGAAAGAGCAGAATCCTCATGAGACGGATATCGAGCGCTAAACGTGCTTGGACTATCCCATCTCTAACTGTTGCCGCACTTTGGGGGGTAGCCATTCCAGTTCAGGAAGATTGATTTCCTCCAGTGCCTGCAGCATTGCTTTCAACTTGCGTTGGTGTCGCTGAAGAGCATCTTCGACGGATTCTTTTGGCAGTGTGAGGATTTCACAAAGCTCCGTATCGTCGAAAATTCCTCGCCAAACGGCAAGGCCAAGCGGGTTTTTATCTAAGGTGATGAAATATTCCCGCCAGTAGCTAGGTTGCTCTATAGATATGGTTGTCATGTTTTTTTGTAATCCCGGATTTTTTTTCGTATCTCTTCCAAATCGATCAGGGCGTTAGTCTGAAAGCGACCGATCAGAAGCTTGCTTAGCTGCACCTGTGGAACGTCCGTCAGCCGTGCTGCGTCACCAAGTGACAAACCTTTTTCCTCGATAAGTCGGATGATCGAGGACACCGTCTGCGCTTTGGCCAGCATTTCCTTCGCATCAGGATCGCCAATATCAGCGTATACGTTGCCGCTGCCTGCTTCGACCTCACTCATTATGGCCTCCAAGCTGTATTAAGATGATTATAAAAAGATTAAGGCGCTGTGGATTATGCGCGCAGCCCTTCAGTGGCGAGGCTTGTAGCCATTTTTGGTTGTGAATAATTTAGCCAACCGTACGGTAGTTGTTAGCCGACGGTACGGTACATCCGGGCCAACGGTACGGGGCTGTCTAGCCAATGGTACGGTACTTATTTTTAGCTTTAGAGCCGCTGCCTTTTCTTGCAATGTGCCTAGCCTGGCTGCTGGTTGGGGTTTTTGTGAAATGCACGTTGCCACCGCTGATTTCGTAGCTGAGCGGCTGGCCGTGCAGATTGCTTGCGTGCTGCAATGCGTCCAGGGCCCTTCGGATATTTTGCTCACGGCTTGATGTAGAGCTGTCGAGACTGCCGGCCATCTTCATTAGCGTATCAATAGATACAGGGAAGGGCTCAGCATGGCTCGATAAATACCCATGTAGCCACTGTGCTAGTGGTTTCGAGTTCAGACTTCTGCGAACGGCCCAATCAATGTGGGTAAAGTCATTTGGTCCAAACAGGTAAGAAAGCTCAAGGTTCAAAGTGATAACGAGCTTTTGTTCCATATCGTCTCTATAGATCGAGTCAATCAGGCCGCCTGTATAGGAATGCTGTTTAGCACTTAACTCAAGCGTTCCCGCTGTGAGGCGGAACAGGCGCTTGTAGAGCGTTTTTCTATTATTCCCGGCATCCGTCTTCCCTTGTAGTTTCAGAAGCTCGTATGCGCTGGTTTTAAAAGATTTCCCCATCTGCTTTTGGCGAGCGATATGCAACAACGTGATCCAGACATCTAAATCGCCCTGGTCCAAACGTGGTCCTGTGTATCTCATTTGCGTGGGCCTCTGAGTGTAAATTTCGGCGCGCTGTAGGAATGCGTTGCTAGCGGAGCGACTGGACCCGAAAAGCGCAGACCGGAGAGTGATATTGGGTACACCTCTCACTTCGTCTGGCCAGCTCGTCAGCACCTTTTCAGACCGGACTGGTTCCAGTGATACCACCGTCGGATTGGGTGGGAGCCTGGAAGCCCGCTCCACTAGTCGCGATAGTTTGGTCACTGCGGACACGGGCTAGTCTTACGCTTCGTCGATAAAGCGAGCTATGCCAGCTACGCGGAAATAGACGCGTCGGCCAATTTTTATCCTGCAGGGTTTCAAGTTTCGGGCGATTTCATTATCCCCGGATAACGTTATGCGCAACCCCTCAGGGCTGCGATGAAGGATCTCTGCGACCTGCGATAGTGACAGTAGGGGAGAGCCCCCGTTGCTGGTCAGAATTAGCTCTTCGGTTGTCATGTTTCTTTGCCTACAGTGAGTAATGTAGGTAGAACATTACGAGTAATTACGCCTAGAATGAGGCGAATGTTTTTAACTTCTAGGTTGACATGGCGCGCCTCGATTATCTGACGAATCTGCTCAATGTTTACGATCACGATCCTCGCTGTTCTGTCCAGTTTGCTTCTGGCTACAGAGCGGTGTTAGGTCGGCTTAACGTATCCTCGAGCCTAACCTCTAGGCGCTATCCTATCTGGCCTCTGGTAAGGACGAATTTGGATGGGCCGTTTGATCAGTGCGTAGCTGACTACGAGGGCGAGTGGGCCAAGAGTTTGCTGACTGGTGCTCGGCTGTCGGAAATGGCTCATATCCCACCGCCTTTTTGTGCTGCTCCTCACTCGCGCCGTGAGATAGATGGAGGCGGTATTGGCCCAGATATTTTGGCTCGCGGTTTGGCAGGCAGTCGACCGGAAAACATGCCTGAGATCGACTGGCAGCTTCTCAATTTGGACCGTTGGGATTCTAATATTAAATTAGCAATTTGCAGCTTGCTTGATGCGAACGATGCACCGCTAGACGGGGCGGAGTCGCTATGCGGTGCTTTGGAGTCTGTGCGTGACTTATTTTGTCTGATGCGCCACTTCAGACCTCTGCGTACAAAGGCATTGAGGGACTTTGATGCTGCTATAGATGACCGAACACGTCCACAAGATGGCGGTTACTGTGAACTTTGCTGGCGTGTAAGCATTCGGTCCAGCAGGCTGCAGGAGCTCGAAGCTCAGCAGCGTTACGAGGTCGGCGAAATTGTCCGTTCAGGTCAGTGCCAGCTCTCTGCGGAAGAACAGGGCGCCAAGCTGGCGCAGGCCTTGATGCTGGAAAGCTGCCTCAAGCTTGCCCCATCCTGTACTTTGATATCGAAAGCCGAGGCTGCAAAGCTGCGCCTTGTATTCGAGCGGTTTCGCATCGACAGAATCTTGGCTGGGAATCTAAGCGACCGGTACTGCGCCGTACACAAGCCCGGGTCGGCTAAATACCATGCTGACTTACGCTACAAAGCTGCGTTTCAACACCATCTGTCCGCACTCAGCGGATCGGGAAGGTCTGAGTTTGCGTTCAATTTTCGGCCACCCAGTGCGGCTGATATCCAAGAGATAAGAAAGGTTGCCTACGACCAAGTGCACTCAGGTTTGCATGTGGTGACTTCTCGTAAAGCCCCCTCACTGGGTCTGCGCGAGAAAGTTTGGCTCATGCACCAAGAGGGAATCAGCCAATCAGAAATGGCGAGGCGTTTGGGCATATCGCGTCAGGCAATATCAAAGGCCAGGAAAAGCCTAGAGTCTTTGATGAATACGCACCATGCGGGCAGCTACATCAACCCGCTAACTGGGGAGGCGCAGGTTCCAGATCCAGCTAGAAAGGCGATAAGGGATGCAACCATGAAAGGGCTATCGATCACGGTAATCGCTAAGGAATTGGGGCTCAGCAAGGGCACAGTCGATGGACTGGTACGTCTGATGAAGAGCTCTAGGCATGCATAACCTAGTGCTAGCCCCTTTTGCCTCGGCGGATTTTCAGCCGGGGCGAAAGGGGCTCAAGCTTGGATCGGGGATGATGTTGCGACGTTCGACGTTATTGGGGTTAGTCACCTGCATGCATCGCCACCCCATCTACCCGTGAGTTGTCCTCTTAGTGAGAAGTTTGCATCCGATGAACCAGTCCGCGGCGTATTGGCGATCAGCAGAGATCAGCCACAAACCGCGGGTTATTCCGCATAAGGGCAGCGCCCCTGTTTGGGAAAAAATAGGCCGCGATCGAAGCCAGCCGAATCGAGCAATTCCAACACAGGTGCATGGGGATGTAGCCGATAATTATCAGAAAGGTATTGATAGAAGGTCGAATAATACATAGTATGCAGTTGGCCGCATACACAGTATGCGTTGACTAACCCTGTATGTATGAGTGTCGAAATGCTATCAGTACGATTGAATGACAATGTCCGTGACCAGCTAGATCTCTGGGCTTTGCGCACGGGCGAACCGCGCAACTCCATCATAACCAAGGCCGTGAGCCAGTACCTTAGCAGCCTTACGCTAGGTGGCATTCCTCTCGAGGAAAGCGTACGTGAGAACTCCTCCGAGCTGTTCCATAGCTGGTTCTCCAAGCCAGAGGAAATGAGGAGCGACTTCATGGAAGTAAAACGCTGGATCGAAGATGAGGTTATCTGGACGAAAAAGCACGACCACCCCGAAACTAAGACAGGAGCGCCGACTCCAGGCATTTATGGGCGGAACGTGGTAACTGGCTACTACGTCGATCCTGACCGCGAAATTTTTGTGATCAGTAAGCACGTAACCTGGCCGCCGGCGTCTGGTTTGGACAGCTATCACTTATATGTCCACCCGTATGCTGTCTGGATAGAGTACATGCAAGAGGTGAAACGTAAGGTCTGATGTCGCTCCGCGTACACTTCGGGTCGAAGCTGACGTGGGCATCGTCAGGCCGCCCCGAAGTGCTTATTCACGTAAGTTAGCTCCGCTCATGAAAGCCAACGTTGGGTCGTACTTTGCTGCCATGGCCTCAAAGCGAGTGCTAAAATCTGATGGAAATGACTGGTCGATTCGGACGCAAGCACGTACGCAGCCCTTGCAGTTACTCAATCAGTAATTTCTTATCTCCAGCTTATCCAATTTCGCTACCAGATCCTCAGCTCGCAGGTGCGTGTAGCGCTTCAGCATCTGCATCGACTTATGCCCGCTAATGGCGGACACCTCCTGATCAGAAAGGCCACCTTCGACCAGCCGACTGACCGCTTCATGACGAAGGTCATGGAAGCGCAGGTCGGGCATTCCTAGCTTAGTCTTCAGCTTGCCCCACGTTTTGGTGAAGGCATATGCGCTGCGCTTGCCCTCTTTGCCAGGCTCCCCAAAAAACACCAGATCGCAGTCGATTGGGCGGACAGGGTTGGTCATCGCCAGTTGTAAAGTGTCAGTGGCCAGCCGGGTCAGCGGCACGGTGCGTGCGCTATCGTTTTTAGTATCAGAGAGACGCACCACACGTTTTTTTAAGTCAACCTGATGCCTACGTAAAGATGTTATCTCCGACGAGCGCATGCCTGTCTCCAGAGCGATTCGAACAATCCAGCCAAGCATCGGGTTGCTGTGCGCGTTTACTGCAGCCAGCAACCGGCGTTCCTCCTCGGCAGATAGGCGCCGATCTCTGCCTTCGCCGGGGCTTGGCTTGCGGATGTTCAGCACCGGGTTGAAACTTAGCCCCAAACCCCACTCCTGGATTGCCACGGTGTACAGGTGGCTCAGAAGGGCAAGCTCCAGGCGCACAGTGTTGTTGCTTGTTGGTTTGCCGCGACTGGTGATCGAGGCTAGGCGCGTATCCCTGTAATTGGCGATGATTTCTGCGGAGAGTGCAGCCATCGAGTACTTGCCTAGATGGCTGATTAGCTGCTGAGCCTTGGTTGCCTCTGCGCGCTGAGTTGTCGGTTTCTTCGTTGGGCTGATTTCGGCCAGATAGCGTTTCAATGCCATGGCCAGAGTCATACGTTCGGACCCACTCCGCTGGATATATACGCCTCTGACCATTTCATCTTCTGTGCGACGGGCCCAGTCTTCGGCATCACGCTTTGTACGAAAGGTCTTGGCGTTGGCGGGCCAGCCGGTTTTCCGCACCAGGGCCTTCCAAGTGCCGGCGTCTGTTTTGACGATGGTGGCCATGCTATTTCTGCTCCAAAAACGTACCGTTGTTTTGGCACTGTACTGATTTTGTACCTGTGGACCATAGGACTGGTCCAGCTGTTTTTGGCGCAGACAGCAAAAAGCCGCGCAATGCGCGGCTTTGAAGGTGGTGGGCCCACACGGACTCGAACCGTGGACCAAGGGATTATGAGTCCCCTGCTCTAACCAACTGAGCTATAGGCCCTCAGTAGGTCGCGGATTATAGCGATGGTTTCCCCGCTGTGCTATCCGAAAAATCCTTAATGCTCATACGAAGAAAGGTCGCGGCAAAAACCTCGGGCGGTAGCGGCAGGCTGACGATGTAGCCTTGCATCTGTTCGCAGCCTTCGGCAGCCAGGAAGGCTTGCTGTGCGGGGTTCTCCACGCCTTCGGCGATGATAGTGAATTGCATGCTGTGGCCCAGGGCGATAATGGCGCGCACGATCGCTGCGTCGTGGGGGTCGTCGGGCAGGCCGCGGACGAAGGATTGATCGATCTTGAGGAAATCCAGCGGCAGGCGTTTGAGGTAGCTGAGGGATGAATAACCGGTGCCAAAATCATCGATGGCCAGTTGTACGCCCAGGTCTTTGAGCTGGTGCAGTACCTCCAGCGCTTCTTCGGCCTGGCTCATGATGAAGTTCTCGGTGATCTCCAGTTGCAGGCAGCCTGGGTCGAGCCGGTAGTCGTGCAATAGCTGTTCGATGCGAGCGAGCAAGCCTTGGTGACGCAGTTGGGCGCCGGCCAGGTTGACCGACAGGGGGCCAAATGCGTCGAAAGTGCCTTGCCAGGCATGCATTTGTCGGCAGGCCTGTTCCAGCACCCAGTCACCGATCTGCAGGATCATGCCGTTCTCTTCGGCGAGGGCAATGAAGTGTTCGGGCGGCACGTCGCCAAAGGTGGGATGGCGCCAGCGGATCAGCGCTTCGGCGCCGATCAGTGCTTGAGTATTCAGGCTCAGTTTTGGCTGGTAGTACAGGGTCAGTTCATCGCGCTCGATGGCGCGGCGCAGTTCATGTTCGAGTGCCACGCGTTCGTTGGCCTGCGCAGTAAGGTCGCGGGTATAGCTTTCGACCCGGTTACGTCCTTTGGCCTTGGAGCGGTACATCGCAGCGTCGGCATTTTTGACCAGCGTCGCGACGTCGGTACCGTCCTGCGGGTATAGGCTGGTGCCGATGCTGGCGCTGATGAAGAACTCGTGTTCACCTGCCTGGAAGGGTGGGGTGAAGCAGGCCAGCAGTTTATTGGCCAGGTATTGGGCATCGCTGGGGTGCTGCAGGCCGGGGAGCAGGATGATGAACTCGTCGCCGCCCAGGCGAGCAACGGTGTCGATGTCGCGCAGTTGTTCCTTGAGGCGCGCCGCGACGTCTTTGAGCAGCAAGTCGCCGATAGGGTGGCCGAGGCTGTCGTTGATGTGTTTGAAGCGGTCCAGATCGAGAAACAGTACGGCGCCCTGTTTGCCGGTTTCTTGATGCCCATTGAGGGCGGCCAGCAATCGGTTTTCGAACAAAGTGCGGTTGGGCAGGCCGGTCAATGGATCGTGATGCGCCTGGTAATCGAGACGGGCCTGGGCCAGCTTGAGGCTGGAGATGTCGGCAAACACCGCGACGAAGTGCGTGATCAACTGATCGCGATTACGCACGGCGCTGATCGTCAGCCAACTGGGGTACAGCTCGCCGTTCTTGCGTCGGTTGGAGATCTCGCCCTGCCAATGCCCTTGAGCTGTCAGTTGGTGCCACATCGCCGCGTAGAAGGCGCTGTCATGCAGGCCGGAGGCAAGCAAGCGCGGCGTATGGCCGAGGGCTTCGGCCTCGCTGTAGCCGGTTATCTCGGTGAAGGCGCGGTTGACGGCGCTGATGTTCTGCCGGATATCAGTGATCAAGACGCCTTCGGCCGTGCTTTCGAACACCGTGGCGGCCTGTTGCAGTTTTTCCTGCATCAGTTGGCGTTCGGTGATGTCCCGCGCAATGGTCAGCATGCAGTCTTCGTCGCCGATAGGCAGTGGGCGGCTGGACAACTCGCACAGGCGAATCTGCCCATCGTTGCGACGAATATGGCAGATGAAATCACGCACAAAGCCATCGCGCTGCATCAGTTCCAGCATGTGTTTGCGTTCGTTGAGGTCGACCCAGATGCCCAGGTCCAGGGTTGATTGGTCGAGGGATGTTGCGCTGGTGAAACCCGTGATTCGACTGAAACCATCGTTCACTTCAATCAACAGTCCATCACGCTGTCGGCTCAGCAGCAAGCCGTCGGGGGAGGCGTGGAAGGCCTTGGCGAATTTCTCTTCGGAGGTTTGCAGTTGTTGCTGGGTTTCCTTGAGTTGAGTGATGTCTCGCACCGCCACCACGATGGCCTCGGTGGTGTCCAATTGGAACGGCTCGGCGGAAATCAGCCCGATGAAGGCTTGGCCATCGCTGCGCACAAAGGGCATTTCGAGGTTGCGGATGCTAGTGGTCTGCACCCGTTGCAGCAGGTCGGGGCCGACACCCTGGATGCCCCAGATATTCAGTTCGGTGGCGGTTCTGCCGACGACCTGTTCCGCCGTCAGGCCAATCTGGTCTTCGAACGCCTTGTTCACCTCCAGCAAGCAGCCATCAGACAGCCGTGCGATCACTAGCATGTCTGGGCATTGCTGGAACACCGAGGCAAATTTTTGCTCGGACAGTTGCAAGGCTTCTTCAGTGCGCTTGGCCTCGCTGATATCGATCATCAAGCCGCGCAGTACGGGCTCATGGCCGTGCTCGATCAGGCTGACGATGTCGCGCACCCACAAGCAGCGCCCATCTGCGGTGATCACCCGGTAGTCGACGCTGTGGTCGCGATTGGCGCGGGTTTCCTGGTAGCAGTAGGCTTCGGTGCGGATCAGGTCGGCAGGGTGAATGATGTTGCGCCAGAACCCCGGGATCAGCCAGTGGGCGCGCGGATAACCCAGTAATTCCTCAGCGTGGGGCGAAACATAGCTGTAGGTGAAGTCGGTGATACTGGCTTCCCAGGCGATGGCGGACAGGCTTTCCACCAAGCCGCGATAGTGATATTCGCTGCTGCGCAGTTGCTGTTCGAGGGCGACGCGTCGGGAAATTTCCGAACTGAGCCGACGATTGATCCGAATCACCACGGCCAGCACGGTGCTCAGCAACAGTACCGCAGGCAGGCCGTAAGTCAGCAGATCCCTCCAGAAGGTGCGGTGGTCGGTAAAGCTACCGACCCAATGTTGTTGGATCGCATCGGTTTCGTCCGGGCTGAGGTCGGCCAGTACCTTATCGAGGATGCCCACCAGTACTTTGTTGTCGCGCGGTACGCCCATCGCCAGTTGGTAACGGTAGGGCGTTTCACCGCTGACGTACAAACCGTCGAGCTTGAGTTGGCGCAGGCTCCAGACACTTGAGGCCAGGTCGCCGACCACCGCATCCACCTCATCGGTGGCTAAGGCTTGCAGGGTCGAGCTGACATTCGGCATGGTCGCCAGGTTGAGGTCGGGATGGTGGGTGCGGAGCAACTCATGGGGCGCATAGTTTTCCACCACGGCAATCTTCAATCCGTAGAGGTCCTTAAGGGTGCGTGGTTTCGCGCCGCCTTCGTGGGCCAGGATGACGATGGGGAAATCAAGGTACGGGCGGGTAAATGCCATGTAGCGCTGGCGTTCCGGCGTGGACATGATGCCAGGCAGCAGGTCGACTTGGTTGTTCCGGGCCTGCTCCAGCAAGGCGCTCCAGTTCGCCGGCTCGATCAACTTGACCCGCACGCCGAGGCGATCCTGGATCAGGCGCACGTAATCCGCCGCCAGGCCTTGGTAGCGGCCATCTTCGTCATGGTATTCAAAGGGTGGCCATGACGCGTCCACTCCCAGGCGCAACTCCTGATGGTCCGCCAGCCAGCCGCGCTCATCATCGCTAAGACTCAACGCGCCAGCCGTTGCGGTCCAGGTCAGCAGCCACAGTAAAAACACAGCCTGCAGTCTGGGCATAACGGTCTCGTTATGGCACGGGGAATGTTTCGAGTGTAGACGGGCATTACGGGGGAGGGGGATTACGGACGGTTTTATCGATACAAAACAAAACCCCCGGCCTGGGCCGGGGGTTTTGGTATCACTCGTCGAGGAAGGAGCGCAGATGCTCGCTTCGCGTCGGGTGGCGCAACTTGCGCAGCGCCTTGGCTTCGATCTGACGGATCCGTTCACGGGTCACGTCAAACTGCTTACCGACTTCCTCAAGGGTGTGGTCGGTATTCATGTCGATGCCGAAACGCATGCGCAGTACCTTGGCTTCACGAGCAGTGAGGCCGGAGAGTACGTCGCGAGTCGCTTCCTTAAGGCTCTCAACGGTGGCGACATCGATTGGCGACTGCATAGTCGAGTCTTCGATGAAGTCACCCAGATGGGAGTCTTCGTCATCACCAATCGGCGTTTCCATGGAGATCGGCTCTTTAGCGATCTTCAATACCTTGCGGATTTTGTCCTCAGGCATTTCCATGCGTTCGCCCAGCTCTTCCGGGGTCGGTTCACGACCCATTTCCTGCAACATCTGCCGGGAAATGCGGTTCAGCTTGTTGATGGTCTCGATCATGTGCACCGGAATACGGATGGTGCGGGCCTGGTCGGCGATCGAGCGAGTGATCGCCTGACGGATCCACCAAGTGGCATAAGTCGAGAACTTGTAGCCACGACGGTATTCAAACTTGTCCACAGCCTTCATCAAGCCGATGTTGCCTTCCTGGATCAAGTCGAGGAATTGCAGGCCACGGTTGGTGTACTTCTTGGCGATGGAGATCACCAGACGCAAGTTCGCTTCGACCATCTCTTTCTTCGCGCGGCGGGCCTTGGCCTCACCGATCGACATGCGACGGTTGATGTCCTTGATCTCGGCAACCGTCAGACCGGTTTCGGTCTGCAGTGCGATCAGCTTTTGCTGGCAGCGAATGATGTCCGGCTGCAGGCGACCAATGGCTTCGGCGTATTTGCCTTTGCCTTTGGCGAGGCCGTCGGACCAGCTTTCGTCAGCTTCGTTGCCCGGGAACTGGCGCAGGAAGTCGGTGCGCGGCATGCGCGCATCACGGACACAGAGCTGCATGATCGCACGCTCTTGTGCACGCAGACGCTCAAGGGCACTGCGAACACGCTCGACCAGGCCTTCGAATTGCTTCGGTACCAGCTTGATCGGCATGAACAGTTCGGCCAGCGCCACCAGCTCGGCAATAACCAGCTTATTGCCGCGACCGTGCTTTTTCAGCGCCTTGCGGGTGATTTCCATTTGATCGGAAACCGCACCGAAACGCTGGGCAGCCACGATCGGATCCGGACCGCTTTCAACTTCATCTTCGTCGTCGCTGCTGGCTTCAGCATCGTCGTCTTCGGAATCGTCGTTGGCTTTCACCGCTTTCGGGTCGACAGGCGGCGGCACTTCGGCGGCAGGCGGCGCAATGCCGTCGTCCGGATCGATGTAGCCACTCAGCACGTCGGACAGGCGACCACCTTCGGTGGTGACGCGGGTGTACTCGGAGAGAATATGGTCAACCGTGCCAGGGAAGTGCGCGATTGCGCCCATCACTTCACGGATGCCCTCTTCGATACGCTTGGCGATTTCGATTTCGCCTTCGCGTGTCAGCAGCTCGACGGTACCCATTTCACGCATATACATGCGCACAGGGTCGGTGGTTCGACCGATATCGGTCTCCACAGCAGCCAGCGCGGCAGCAGCTTCTTCAGCTGCAGCCTCGTCGGTATCGGCGTCCGCCAGCATAAGAGAATCCTTATCTGGCGCAGCTTCGAATACGTTGATCCCCATGTCGTTAATCATGCGGATGATGTCTTCCACCTGCTCTGGATCTGAAATATCCTCAGGCAGGTGGTCGTTGACCTCCGCGTAAGTCAGGTAACCCTGCTCACGACCGAGAACGATCAACTCTTTGATACGAGACTGCTGTTGCGCTTTTCCGGACATAACACCCTATCCACTGAAGGTCTTGGCGGGCAAAAAACAAGCCGAGGATTATACCCGAGCTATGACCTCACACGCCAGCTGAGGTCGGGTTTGATGCGGAAACATTCTGTTTTAAGAGGTCGCGCATCTGTTTTGCTATCTGATTTTGCTCTTCAGCCGATAATCCAGGCTGCCTTGCTCTCTTGATGAGTTCATCGAGGGTCTGCGTGTGCTGACCCGCAGATAACCTAGTAATGGTGTCTAAAAACTGTTGTTCAAGGTTATCGCCGTCAATTAGCCACTCCTTTTCCGCGAGTGCTTTCAATAGGCGGCCTTGTTCGGTGCCATGCCAACGAGCCATCAGCTGAATTGAGTTTAGCTTAGGATTTTTCTGTACCGCCTCGATCAAGGCGATCAGCACCTGAGCGTAGGTGTTGCTCGCGTTGGCAAAATGGTCGGCGCTCTCGACCTTGCCCGCCAGTTGCGGGTGATGGATGAGCGTACGCAACGCAATGAGCGTTGGCGCTTCTACGGCCACAGGCGTTCGCGGGGCGAAGGCCTCATCGCGATCACCGCGCTTGCCGTTCTTGCTCCAGGGTTTGTTGTCCCATTTCTTGCCGCCGGCGCCGGGCTTCTTCGGTGTCCACTCCTGCTGGGGCGTGTAGGCCTCCTGCGGTTGGTGGAAGTCGGAGTAGTCCGGCATAGCGTCGTAATCCATGCCTGGGTCATAGGTCGGCGGCGCCTCCTGCGGTGCGTTGTGCACCAGCTGGCTGACGGCTTCGCCGCTCAGTCCAGTGATTTCCAGCAGGCGCATGCGCATCAGTGATTTCAGGTTGGCGCCTGGGACTTTATCGATCAGCGGCGCCGCGAGGGTGGCCATGTGGGCCTTGCCTTCGAGGGAGCGCGGGTCGGCCTCTTCGGTCAGTTGCTGGAAAAAATAGTCTGCCAGGGGCTGTGCATGTTGATTGATGCGCGCGCGGAACGCGTCGGTGCCTTCGGAGCGCACCAAGGTGTCCGGGTCTTCGCCTTCAGGCAGGAACAGGAAGCGTGCGCGACGCCCGTCCTGCAGGCTCGACAGCGTTGCTTCAAGTGCGCGCCAGGCGGCGTTGCGGCCGGCCTGATCGCCGTCAAAGCAGAACAATACGCTGGGCACCACGCGAAACAGGCGCTTCATGTGTTCTTCGCTGGTGGCGGTGCCGAGTGTGGCCACGGCGTTGCGCAGGCCCTGTTGGGCGAGCGCGATCACGTCCATATAGCCTTCAACCACGATGATCTCATCGAGGTTGCGGTTGTTCTTGCGCGCCTCGAACAGGCCGTAGAGTTCCTGGCCTTTGTGGAACACCGCGGTTTCCGGGGAGTTCAGGTACTTGGGCTTGTCATCCCCCAGTACTCGACCACCAAAGGCGATGATGCGGCCACGGCTGTCGCGGATCGGGAACATCACGCGGTCGCGGAAGCGGTCATAGCGTTTGCCGGTTTCGGCGTTTTCCACCAGCAGGCCGGCGTCGATCATGGCTTTTTGCTGGAGAGTGTCGCTGCTCAAGTGCTTGTACAGGTTGTCCCAGCCGGGCGGGGCGAAGCCGAGGCCGAAGTCACGGGCGATTTCACCGGTGAGGCCGCGGCCCTTGAGGTAGTCGACGGCGGCTTTGCGCTGCGGATGGCTTTTAAGCGCCTGGCGGTAGAAGTCGGCAGCGGCGGTCAGCAGTGGGTACAGCGGCGAATCTGTGGGTTGCCGCGGTTTGTGCGGTCGGCCACTTTCTTCGCGAGGGATTTCCATGCCGGCAGCTTTCGCCAGGTCCTCGATCGCCTGGGGGAAATCCAGGTTGTCGTGGTCCATGAGAAAGCCCAGGGCGTTACCGCCTGCGCCGCAACCGAAGCAGTAGTAGAACTGTTTGTCGGGGCTGACGCTGAACGATGGGGTTTTCTCTTTGTGAAACGGGCAGCAGGCGGTGTAGTTCTTGCCGGCTTTTTTCAGTTGCACGCGCGAGCTGACAACATCGACGATGTCGGTGCGGTTCAGAAGGTCGTCAATAAAGCTCTGGGGAATTAGCCCGGCCATGGCGTTCTCGTCATCACTGCGTGTAAATGAGGGCCCGCTAAGTGCTCAAGCGCACGTATCGTGTGGCTCGATCATCGGTTGTCTGCTTGGGCTTTCAGGAAGTGTATCTGCCGATCATTCACTGACGTTAATTTCAATCAGGTTTTCGGCATGGAAATGTTGCCCTGGCCTCCGGTCTTGGCCAATGGCGGGCCTCGGAAGCGCATTGTCGGGCACAGTCGATACAGTTGATCGCCTGCTTGAATAATAAGTGTGCGCGTCAGTAGCCTTGTTAGGCTCGTCAGAAGAGACGTGCACCGCTGGCAAAAGAGCCAGTCCTGACGTGTGAAGCAGTTGTCTCAGTCGCATGTGCGGCGTCAACAGTGAAGCATCAAGCGATATCCGCAAATGCCATTAGCCCGGCTGAGGGCCGGGCTTGGCAGAAGCTTGCTACGGACGTCTGTGTATTAGTACAGACGAACGGCGCGGCGCTGTTCGCGCTGAACTTTCTTGGCGTGACGCTTAACAGCGGCTGCTGCTTTACGCTTACGCTCAGAAGTTGGCTTCTCATAAAATTCGCGGCTACGAACTTCAGCCAGTACACCGGCTTTTTCGCAGGAGCGCTTGAAACGACGCAGAGCTACGTCGAAGGGTTCGTTCTCTTTAACTTTGACGGCTGGCATCCAGAGCTACCTTCTTTCATTACCGGGATCAACGTTCTCGTCGCAAAAAATTCGCGGCTGAGGTCGTCGGTTTTTAAGGGTTGCGGATGTTAACCCCTCATTGCCCGGAATGCAAAGCCTCTGATCGAAAACCGCTAGTCGGGAGGGGGAGTGGCGACTATTATGCGCGCCTTCGAATCTAGCCTCTACAAGGCGCAAACCCATGCTAGTACTGGGACTTGAAACCTCCTGCGACGAAACCGGTGTCGCACTTTACGACAGTGAACGCGGGCTCTTGGCCGATGCGCTGTTCAGTCAGATCGACCTGCACCGCGCCTATGGCGGCGTGGTGCCGGAGCTGGCCAGCCGTGATCACGTCAAACGCATGCTGCCCCTGATTCGCCAGGTGCTGGATGAGGCCGGTTGCGTGCCGACCGAGATCGACGCGATCGCCTACACCGCTGGCCCTGGATTGGTCGGAGCCCTGCTGGTTGGGGCCTCTTGCGCCCAGGCGCTGGCTTTTGCCTGGGGTATTCCAGCCCTCGGTGTGCACCATATGGAAGGCCATTTATTGGCGCCCATGCTGGAAAAAACGCCACCAGAGTTCCCGTTCGTCGCTTTGTTGGTTTCAGGCGGCCATACGCAACTGGTTCAGGTGGATGGAATCGGCCAATACACCCTTTTGGGTGAGTCCCTGGATGACGCCGCCGGTGAGGCGTTCGACAAGACCGCGAAGATGATGGGCCTCAATTATCCCGGCGGCCCGGAAATCGCCCGTCTTGCCGAAAAAGGCGTTGCCGGCCGTTATACCTTCCCACGCCCGATGTGCGATCGGCCTGGCCTGATGTTCAGTTTCAGTGGTTTGAAAACCTCTGCGCTGAACACCTGGCAGCAAAGCGTCAGCGCCGGGGACGACAGTGAGCAAGCCCGTTGCGACATCGCGCTGGCGTTCCAGCAGGCTGTGGTGGAGACTTTGACCATCAAGTGCAAGCGCGCCCTGAAACAGGCGGGCATGAAGCGCCTGGTGATCGCAGGCGGCGTCAGTGCCAACAAGGCGTTGCGCACGTCACTGGAAAAAATGCTCGGTGAGATGAAGGGCGACGTTTTCTACGCGCGGCCAGAGTTTTGCACCGACAATGGCGCGATGATCGCCTATGCCGGTTGCCAACGCTTGCAGGCGGGGCAGCACGAAAGCCTGGCGATCAGTGTGCAGGCGCGCTGGCCGATGGAGCAGTTGTCGCCGCTGTAGGGCCGTAACGTGAGCCGGGCTCATCGAACGTATTTAAAAATGCCGTTCGCGCCCGGCAAACAGGTCGCGTAAATTGCCCCGGTGGCGCCAGACGATCAGCAGTGTCAGTGCGCTCATCGGCAACAACGCCGCCGGTTCTTGCCAGGCCAACAGCGGCAGGGTGAGCGGGGTGGCGATCAGCGCGGCGAGTGAGCTGGTGCGGGTCAGGTAGAACGTCAGGAGCCAGGCAAGTACAGCCAGCAACGCCGCCGGTGGGTAAATCCCCAGCAGCATGCCGGCTGCCGTGGCGACGCCTTTGCCACCGCGAAAGCGGAAGTACAGTGGAAACAGATGGCCGAGGACGGCGCATATGCCGATCCAGGCCTGTTGTTGCAGGGTAAGGCCGGCGAGGCTGGCGATCAGCACGGGCAGCAAGCCCTTGCACACGTCGCCCAGCAGCGTGAGCACGGCGAGCTTCTTACCGGCCAGGCGCAACATATTGGTGGCGCCGGCATTGCCTGAGCCACTCATTCGCGGATCGGGATTTCCCGTCAGGCGGCTGAGCAAAATGGCGAAGGACAGCGAGCCGAGCAGGTAGGCGAGGATCGCCAGTGACCAAAACATGCTAACTATTCCGGGCGAGGACGCCCTGATTCTAACGGGGCATTGCGCCCTTGTCGTGCTGCGGAGAAGAGTGCTTGGACAGAGTGTTTATCGAAGGCCTGGAAGTCGACACCGTCATCGGGGCCTATGACTGGGAGCGCGGGATACGCCAATGCCTGCGCCTGGACCTGAGCTTCGCCTGGGATAACCGCCCGGCCGCCGCTGGCGATGACCTGACCCTGGCACTGGATTACGCCAGCGTGTCCGCTCGCATCCAGGCATTTGCCGAGCAATCCCAGTACCAGTTGGTGGAAACCTTCGCCGAGCGCCTGGCGCAAGTACTGATGAGTGAGTTCCAGATTCCTTGGCTGCACCTCAAGTTGACCAAGCCGGGGGCCGTGCCGGCTGCCAAGGGTGTGGGCGTGGAGATCGAGCGCGGATGTCGCTAACTCAGGTATACCTTGGCCTAGGCAGCAATATCGAGCGCGAATCTCATCTGCGCGCCGGCCTTGACGCGCTGGCGAGCTTTTTGACGGATGTGCGCTGCTCGCCAGTGTTCGAAAGCCAGCCGGTGGGCATCAAGAGCGGTCCGTTCTTCAATCTGGTGGTCTCGGCCTACACCGACCTGCCGCTGATGGCGCTGGATCGCCGGTTGAAATTCATCGAGGCCGATAATGGTCGCTATGCACCGGACCGCAAGGGCCTGCCGCTGGATATCGATGTGCTGCTGTACGGCGAGCTGGTGGGTAACTTCGATGGTTTGGTCCTGCCGCGTGCAGAGATCCTGAAAAACGCGTTTGTGCTGTGGCCGCTGTCGTTGATGGCGCCAGAGCGTGTGCATCCTGAAGTGGGCAAGACCCTGGCTGAGTTATGGCGCAATGCGCAAATCGACCAGGTGCTCGCGCCTGTCGGGTTTGAATGGCAAGGCCAGCAACTCACCCCAGACGCGCTCTTGTAGGCGCCGAGCTTGCTGTGGTGAGGGAGCAAGCGCCCTCACCACAGCAGGGCCGCGTCTAGGAAATAGGCTGTTCTTTGTAGGCCTTCAGCGCTTTCAGGCGTTCGCGTTTGAGCGCTTCACCCAGTTCCGGGCCTTTGAAGCCTTTTTCCAGCAGTGGTGCCACCGGCACTTCGCGCGCCACCTTCGCCGCCCCGCGCAAATAATCCGCTTGTGGATAACTTCGCTGCTCTAAGCCTTTTCGGCCTCGGGCATCCATCTCGCACGCAACCACAAACTCTTCAAAGCGCTGCGGCCGCCGGTAAACGTCGAAACTTTGCAGCAATTCCAGCAGCGTCGAGGCTTTCAACTCCAGCGCCCGATGGCCGTGGGTGTGATATTGGCCCACCAGCAGCGCCAGCTCCTGGCAGTCCTTCGGTACTTTGAAGCGTTCATTGACGGCCTTGATCAGCTTCAAGCCGGTGTGTTCGTGAGCAATATGCTGCGGTAACTTATCCACCGGCGTCAGGCCCTTGCCCAAGTCATGCAGCAGGCAGGCCCAGCGCACGGTCAGCGGCTGTTTATGCAGGGCGGCCTGTTCCAGCACGCTCAAAGTGTGTATTCCCGTATCGATTTCGGGGTGATGGGCTTCGGGTTGCGGTACGCCGAACAGTGCATCGACTTCGGGCATCAAGGTTTTCAATGCATCGCAGTCGCGCAGTACTTGGATGAACACCTGGGGCTGGTCTTCCATCAGCGCTCGGGAGATTTCTTTCCAGCTGCGCTCAGGCGTCAGGGCTTCCAGTTCGCCGGATTCGCTGAGTTGACGCATCAGCGCCAGTGTTTCCGGAGCGACCGTAAAACCCTGGTGCGCGTAACGTGCAGCAAAGCGCGCAACGCGGAGCACTCGTAGCGGATCTTCGGCGAACGCTGGGGAAACGTGGCGCAGGATGCGCGCTTCAAGATCATGCTGGCCATGATAAGGGTCGGTCAAATTACCCTCATCGTCTTCCGCCATGGCGTTGATGGTCAGGTCGCGACGGATCAGGTCTTCTTCCAGCGTCACCTCTGGGCTCGCATGAAACACAAAGCCGCCATAACCCCGGCCACTCTTGCGCTCTGTGCGGGCAAGGGCGTATTCATCGCCATTTTTCGGGTCGAGAAACACGGGGAAGTCAGCGCCGACGGGTTTGAAACCTTTGGCCAGCATCTCTTCGGTGGTCGCCCCCACGACGACGCGGTCAACATCGGTGACCTTGATGCCCAGCAGGCGGTCACGCACGGCACCGCCGACTTTGTAGATTTTCATGAAAAAGCCTCCATTAGCCGCACAGGATACCGCCTGTGCCTAGCCAATGGAGGCTTTGCTGTTTCAGAGATGAACGACGGCGAGGTCCAGTCGGCCGTAGTCGTTGTCGCCATGCTCGCTGCGCGGCGGTACATGGTGAGTCTTCATCACTTGGTCGCCCTGCAGCGTTTCCAAATGAATGTCGAAGCCCCATAGGCGGTGCAGGTGCTTGAGTACTTCCTCGGTGGATTCGCCCAGGGGTTTGCGGTCATGTTGCTGGTGGCGCAAGGTCAACGAGCGATCGCCGCGCACATCGATGCTGTAGATCTGCACATTCGGCTCGCGGTTGCCCAGGTTGTACTGCGCCGCCAGCGTTTCGCGGATGGTGCGGTAGCCGGGCTCGTCGTGGATGGCCGGTACCACCAGGTCATCCTTGAGGTCGTCATCCATGATGCTGAACAGCTTGAGGTCCCGAATCACCTGGGGTGACAGGTACTGCAGGATAAAACTCTCGTCCTTGAAACTGCTCATGGCGAACTTGATGGTGGACAACCAATCGGTGCCAGCGATTTCCGGGAACCAGCGGCGGTCTTCTTCGGTAGGGTGTTCGCACATACGCCGGATATCGCGGTACATGGCGAAGCCCAGTGCGTAGGGGTTGATACCACTGTAATACGGGCTGTCGAACCCCGGCTGGAACACCACGCTGGTGTGGGAGGTGAGGAACTCCATCATGAAACCGTCAGTGACCAGGCCTTCGTCGTACAGGTCGTTCATCAGCGTGTAGTGCCAGAACGTCGCCCAGCCTTCGTTCATCACTTGGGTCTGGCGCTGTGGATAAAAATACTGGGCGATCTTACGCACGATGCGAACGATTTCCCGTTGCCAGGGCTCCAGCAGTGGGGCGTGTTTTTCCAGAAAGTACAGGATGTTTTCCTGAGGTTCGGCGGGGAAGCGCGCATTGTCCTTGTCGCTGTTTTTGCCTGCACGTTTTGGAATGGTGCGCCACAGGTCGTTGATCTGTTTTTGCAGGTGCTCCTCGCGTTCCTTCTGGCGCAGGCGTTCTTCTTCGGCGGAAATCGGGTAGGGCCGTTTGTAGCGGTCGACCCCGTAGTTCATCAGCGCATGGCAAGAGTCGAGCAAGTCTTCCACCGCATCAATGCCGTGGCGTTCCTCGCATTGCATGATGTACTGCTTGGCGAACACTAGGTAATCAATGATTGAACTGGCATCGGTCCAGGTGCGGAACAGGTAATTGCCCTTGAAGAAGCTGTTGTGTCCGTAGCAGGCATGGGCCACCACCAGCGCCTGCATGCAGATGGTGTTTTCTTCCATCAGGTAGGCAATGCACGGGTCGGAGTTGATCACGATCTCGTACGCCAAACCCATCTGTCCTCGGGTGTAGGACTTCTCGGTGCTGAGAAAGTGTTTGCCGTAGGACCAATGGTGATACCCCAACGGCATGCCGACAGAGGCGTAGGCATCCATCATCTGTTCCGCGGTGATCACTTCGATCTGGTTGGGGTAGGTGTCCAAGGCATAACCCGCCGCGATGCGGCTGATTTCCCGGTCATAGGCCTGGATCAGTTCAAAGGTCCACTCGGACCCCGTGGATATGGGTTGGCGCTTATGCTCTTTTTTGGCGGTCATGTCACTAACCTGCGCTGGAAGAGTTCACGGAAGACCGGGTAGATATCGCCGGCCGAGACCAGTTGCTGCTGGGCGAATGTGTCTGCAAAGGCTTCGCCAATGCGCTCGTATTCGAACCACAGGGCCTGATGCTCACGGGGGGTGATTTCAACGTAAGTGTAGTACTGCACGAACGGCATGATCTGGTTGATCAAGATGTCGCGGCAGATGGGCGAGTCGTCGTTCCAGTTGTCACCGTCCGAGGCCTGGGCCGCGTAGATGTTCCACTCGTTGGCGGGGTAGCGCTCGGCCATGATCTCCTGCATCAGCTTCAAGGCACTGGAGACGATGGTCCCACCCGTTTCCCGTGAATAGAAAAACTCCTCCTCGTCGACCTCCCGCGCGCTGGTGTGATGGCGGATGAACACTACGTCGATCTTGTCGTAGTTCCGCTTGAGAAACAGGTAAAGCAGGATAAAGAAGCGCTTGGCGATGTCCTTGGTGGCCTGGGTCATGGAGCCGGACACGTCCATCAGGCAGAACATCACTGCCTTGGAGCTGGGGTTGGGTTGTTTGACCAGCAAGTTGTATTTCAAGTCAAAGGTGTCTAGGAACGGCACACGATGAATGCGCGCACTGAGTTTCTCGATTTCCGCCTCGATTTGCTGAATGTCGCCGAAGTTGTCCGGTTCCTCACGTTTCAAACGCGCCAGCTCTTCCTTGGCATCTCTCAGTTTGGCGCGGCTGCTGCCTGACAGTGCGATGCGCCGCGCGTGGGCCGAGCGCAGGGTACGGATGATATTGATGCGGGAAGGGTTGCCCTCGTTGCTGATCCCGGCGCGAACGGTCTTGAAGGTGTCGGTGCCGGTCAGGTTGCGCTTGACCAGATTAGGCAGCTCCAGGTCCTCGAACATGAATTCGAGAAATTCTTCCTGAGTGATCTGGAACACGAACTCGTCCATGCCTTCGCCGGAATTGCCCGCCTTGCCAGGGCCTTTACCGCCGCCACCACCTTGTGGGCGCTGGATGTGCTCACCGGTGGTGAATTCCTTGTTGCCCGGATGCACGACGGTCTGTTTGCCGCCCCGGCCGTGGTGCAGCACCGGTTCGTCGATGTCCCGTCCGGGAATGCTGATTTGCTCGCCATGCTCCATATCCGTAATGGAGCGGCGGCTGATGGCCTCCTCGACGGCTTTTTTGATGTGGTCACGGTAACGCCGCAGGAAACGCTGGCGGTTTACCGTGCTCTTGTTCTTGCCATTGAGGCGTCGGTCGATCACATAGCTCATAGGCCCCTCCGGGGAGCTTCAAGTCGTAAGCTACAAGCCGCAAGTCAAAGCCCATCAATTCCGCGCAACCACGGGTTCAATAGCTTTTCTCTTGCGGCTTTCAGCTAGAAGCTTGCAGCTGCCTCACTGCGATTTCCGGACCCGTAGGTACCATTCCGAAAGAAGCCGTACCTGTTTGTCGGTGTAGCCGCGCTCGACCATTCGTGTGACGAAGTCGTTGTGCTTTTGCTGATCCTCCTTGCTGGCCTTGGCGTTGAAGCTGATGACCGGCAGCAGATCCTCGGTGTTGGAGAACATTTTCTTCTCGATGACCACTCGCAGCTTCTCGTAGCTGAGCCAAGTCGGGTTCTTGCCATTGTTGTTGGCCCGGGCGCGTAGCACGAAGTTGACGATTTCGTTGCGGAAATCCTTCGGATTGCTGATGCCGGCCGGTTTCTCAATTTTCTCAAGTTCCTCGTTGAGTGCGACGCGGTTGAGGATCTCGCCGGTTTCCGGGTCGCGGTATTCCTGGTCCTGGATCCAGAAGTCGGCGTACAGCACGTAACGGTCGAAGATATTCTGGCCGTACTCGCTGTAGGACTCCAGGTACGCGGTCTGGATTTCCTTGCCGATGAATTCGATGTAGCGCGGCGCCAGGTACTCCTTGAGGAAACGCAGGTAGCGCTCGCGGGTTTCCGCCTGGAATTGCTCCTGTTCGATCTGCTGTTCCAGCACGTAAAGCAGGTGCACCGGGTTGGCGGCGATTTCGTGGGGGTCAAAGTTGAAGACCTTGGACAGGATTTTGAACGCGAAGCGCGTCGACAGGCCGTTCATGCCCTCGTCCACACCTGCCGTGTCGCGGTATTCCTGGATCGACTTGGCCTTGGGATCGGTGTCCTTGAGGTTTTCACCGTCGTACACGCGCATCTTCGAATAGATATTCGAGTTCTCCGGCTCCTTGAGGCGCGACAGCACGGTGAACTGGGCGAGCATCTTCAGGGTGTCGGGTGCGCAATGGGCCTTGGCCAGGGAGCTGTTGAACAGCAGCTTGTCGTAGATCTTGATTTCATCGCTGACGCGCAGGCAGTACGGCACCTTGACGATGTAGATCCGGTCGATGAAGGCTTCGTTATTCTTGTTGTTACGGAAGGTGTGCCATTCCGATTCATTGGAGTGGGCCAGCAGGATTCCGGTGAACGGAATCGCGCCCAGCCCTTCAGTGCTGTTGTAGTTGCCTTCCTGGGTTGCGGTAAGCAGTGGGTGCAGCACCTTGATCGGCGCCTTGAACATCTCCACGAACTCCATCAGGCCCTGGTTGGCCCGGCACAGTGCGCCTGAATAGCTGTAGGCGTCGGCGTCGTTTTGCGGGAATTCTTCGAGTTTACGGATATCGACCTTGCCCACCAGTGCCGAGATATCCTGGTTGTTCTCGTCACCCGGTTCGGTCTTGGCCACGCCGATCTGGTTGAGGATGGACGGGTAGAGTTTCACCACGCGGAATTGGCTGATGTCACCGCCGAATTCGGCTAGGCGCTTGGTGGCCCAGGGCGACATGATGGTGTTGAGGTAACGGCGCGGGATGCCGAAGTCTTCTTCGAGGATTGCGCCATCTTCCGTGGCGTTGAACAGGCCCAGGGGCGACTCGAAGACCGGTGAGCCCTTGATGGCGTAGAAGGGCACCTTCTCGATCAGTTGTTTGAGTTTTTCGGCCAGGGACGACTTACCGCCGCCGACGGGGCCGAGCAGGTAGAGGATCTGTTTCTTCTCTTCCAGGCCCTGGGCGGCGTGGCGGAAGTAGGAGACGATCTGGTCAATGCACTCTTCCATGCCGTGGAAGTCTTCAAAGGCCGGATAGCGGCGGATCACCTTGTTGGAGAATATTCGCGACAGCCGCGAGTTGTTGGCGGTTTCCACCAGCTCCGGCTCGCCAATTGCCAGTAGCAGGCGTTCGGCGGCAGACGCGTAGGTGCTGCGGTCCTGTTTGCACAGCTCGAGATACTCTTGCAGCGTGAGTTCTTCTTGCTGTGTGGACGCGAAGCGTTGTTGGAAGTGGCTAAAGATACTCATGACGTCGTCACCTCGCTCGATACGTGGAGCCGACGCCGGATCAATCAGTCGATGCTGGCAGACATTGGCAGACGCCAATGACTGTTTTCCCCCCAAGCACCCTGAAACACTACCGATGACCCGCACGCCGGTGTACCGGCTCTCCCCTGATTCGGATGGCCTGCGCTTAAGGATAGTTCGGAATCGGAGAGGTCAAGGCGCGATGCGCAATTAGTTTGGCTGCGCCGTTCGTCAGAAACGGCGCGAGCCCAAGCGTCACGCGGGGTAGCGGGGTGTTAAAAAAATTATTGCGAATCGCCGGAAGAAATTTCTGCAGGAAAGGTCGTACGCCACAGCTCAAAGCCGCCATCCAGGCTATAGACGTCGGAGAAGCCCTGGCTGATCAGATAAGCCGCAGCGCTCTGGCTGGAGTTGCCGTGGTAGCAGGCCACGATCACGGGCGCATCGAGGTCGGCGGCGCGGATGAAATCGGCGATGTTGACGTTGTCCAGGTGCTGGGCGCCGCGGATGTGGGCGGCCAGATAAGTCGGCTGGTCACGGATGTCGACCACTACGGCGCCTTTCTCGCGCAGGGCCTGGGCTTGTTCGGGAGGGATACGTTTGAATTCGCTCATGGCGGGCTCCTAGGGCTTGGCGGTGATAGGTTGGGGCGGTTCGCACTGGCAGCTCTGGCGCTCGCCGGTATCGATATTCATCAGGGTCATGGCGCCACCCCAGACGCAACCGGTGTCGAGGGCGAACACGCCGGGCTCATCGCATTGGCCTTCAAGTGCCGCCCAGTGACCGAAAATGATCTGGGTGTCGCGGGCCTTGCGGTCCTTGTGCGCGAACCAGGGCTTGTAACCCGGCAATGCGGTGTCGGCGCCTTCCTTGCTTTTGAGGTCGAGCTTGCCCTCGGTGGTGCAGAAGCGCATGCGCGTGAAGTAGTTGGTGATCACCCGCAGGCGTGCAACGCCGGTGAGGTCGTTGTCCCACTTCACCGGCTCGTTGCCGTACATGCCGTCGAGGTAGGCGGTGTACAGGTTGTCATCGGCCAGGGCGCTTTCGACTTCGGCGGCGCACTTGAGGGCTTTCTTCAGTGTCCACTGGGGCGGGATGCCAGCATGGACCAAGGCCATATTGCGGCCTTCGTCGTAATGCAGGATTTTTTGCCGGCGAAGCCAGTCGAGCAACTCGGTGCGATCCGGTGCTTCGAGGATTTCCCGCAGGGTATCGCCCTTTTTCAGACGCTCAATGTTATGGCCGGCCGCGAGCAGATGCAGGTCGTGGTTGCCCAATACGCACACCAGGGAATCGCGCAGGCTATATAAGTAGCGCAACGTCTCGAGGGACTCGGGGCCGCGATTGACCAGGTCACCGACCAGCCACAGGCGATCTTTCTCTGGGTCGAAGGCCACGCGGTCAAGCAGGCACTTGAGGGGCTCCAGGCACCCTTGCAGGTCTCCGACCGCATAGGTCGCCATCAGTGCAGGGCTCCCGGCACGGCGAGGCGGAAGGGCGGGATGATGGCGTCGAACAATTTACCGTCGGTGGCCTTCATCTGATAGGAGCCCTGCATGGTGCCGACTTTGGAGGTCATCACCGTGCCGCTGCTGTAGGTGTGGCTCGCGCCGATGTCGATCAGCGGTTGCTGGCCCACCACGCCTGCGCCGCGTACTTCTTCGACCTGGCCGTCACCGTCGGTGATCACCCAGTGGCGGGACAGCAGCTTGGCCGGCACCAGCCCGTTGTTTTTCACCGTGATGGTGTAGGCAAAGGCGAAGCGGTTATGTTCAGGTTGTGATTGGTCCGCCAGGAAGCGGGTGACGACGCTGACGTCGATCTGGTAGCGAGGATCGGACATGCAAGAGGCCTTAAAAGCAAAAGCGGAGGACAGCAGATGCGGGTCAGTCTAGGCCAAGAGCGGGGCACTAGGCCAGACATGGTGTCTGGCCCAGGTACTGCCGGCTTCAGTCCGCGGCTGGCGCAGGCTGGATGGCAAGCTGGTCGGCCAGGCGCACGAACGCCGCGAGGTCCAGTTGTTCGGGGCGCAGGCTGCCGTCGACACCAGCAGCTTCGATTTCAGCGGTGCTCAGCAGGTTCTTGAGTGTATTGCGCAAGGTTTTGCGGCGCTGGTTGAACGCTTCGCGTACGACTCGCTCCAGCAATTTGTGATCCTTGGCCGGGTGGGGCAGCACGGCGTGAGGCACCAGGCGCACGATGGCCGAGTCGACCTTCGGCGGTGGGTTGAACGCGCCGGGCCCGACGTTGAACAGGTGTTCGACGCGGCAGTGGTACTGAACCATGATCGACAAACGACCCCAATCGCCACCACCAGGCCCTGCAGCCAGGCGCTCGACCACTTCCTTTTGCAGCATGAAGTGCATGTCGCGGATGATCCCGGCGTTGTTCAGCAGGTGGAAGATCAGCGGCGTGGAGATGTTGTATGGCAGGTTGCCCACCACCCGCAGGCTGTTGGGCGCTGCGTTGAGGCTGTTGAAGTCGAACTTCAGTGCATCGCCCTGGTGCAGGTTGAAGTTCGGCTTGTCGGCGAACTGCTGGTTGAGGATCGGGATCAGGTCCTTGTCCAACTCAACCACATCCAGTTGGCCGCCACTGTTAAGCAGACCTTTGGTCAGTGCGCCCTGGCCCGGGCCGATTTCCAGCAGACGGTCTTCGGGCTTGGCATGGATAGACCGCAGGATACGGTCGATCACGCCAGCGTCGTGCAGGAAGTTTTGCCCGAAGCGCTTACGCGCCCGGTGTTGGTAATGCTCGGTCATATACGGGTCTCGGCCATCTGATAGGCGGTTTCCAGGGCCACGTGCAGGCTGCCGGTATCGATCTTGCCGCTGCCCGCCAGGTCCAGGGCAGTGCCATGGTCGACGGACGTTCGGATGATCGGCAGGCCCAGTGTCACGTTGACGGCGGCGCCGAAGCCTTTGTATTTAAGCACCGGCAGCCCCTGGTCGTGGTACATCGCCAGCACTGCGTCGCAGTGCTCCAGATATTTGGGGGTAAACAGAGTGTCCGCAGGCAGTGGGCCACGCAGGTCCATGCCTTCTTGGCGCAGACGCTCCAGGGTTGGTTCGATGATGTCGATTTCTTCATGGCCCAAGTGGCCGCCTTCACCCGCGTGGGGGTTGAGCCCACAGACCAGGATGCGCGGTTGGGCGATGCCGAATTTCTGTTGCAGGTCGGCATGCAGGATGCGCGTCACACGCTCCAAACGTTCGGCAGTGATGGCGTCCGCAATCTCACGCAGGGGCAGGTGCGTGGTCACCAAGGCGACTCGCAGGCCGCGCGTGGCCAGCATCATGACGACTTGAGCGGTGTGGGTCAGCTCGGCAAGGAATTCGGTATGGCCGGAAAAGGCGATGCCAGACTCATTGATCACGCCCTTGTGCACTGGGGCGGTGATCATGCCGGCGAAGTCGCCGTCGATGCAGCCTTGCCCTGCGCGAGTCAGGGTTTCCAGCACGAACGCCGCATTGGCCTTGTCCAGTTGCCCGGCCACTACCTTGGCCTGCAGCGGCGTGTCCCACACATACAAGCTGCCGGCGGGAGCGGGCAGGTCGGGCCAGTAACCCGGCGCCACGTCCAGCAAATTGACGGCCACACCCAGTTGCGCGGCCCGCTCAAGGAGCAGGTCGCGGCTGGTAATGGCGATCAGGGGGTATGGCTGGAATTGCGAGGCGAGCAGCAGGCACAGGTCAGGACCAATGCCGGCCGGCTCGCCGGGTGTCACCGCGAAACGCTGGGGTTTCACTGAGTAGCCTGGTCGGTGCCTGTTTGCTCGGCGCCTGGCAGCTTGTTCTCAACGTAGGCTTCGTCGCGGATCTGACGCAGCCAGGTTTGCAGCTCTTCGTCGTATTTGCGGTTACGCAATACGTTCAGTGCTTGTTGCTCGCGGGCCTGGTTGGTGTTGTCGGTGGCGCGACGGCCAAGGACTTCCAGCACATGCCAGCCATATTGGGTCTTGAACGGCTTGGACAGCACACCTTGCGGAGTATCGGCCATCACTTGCTGGAACTCTGGCACCAAGGCTTTCGGGTCGATCCAGTTCAGGTCGCCGCCGTTGAGAGCAGAACCCGGGTCTTCCGAGAAGCTTTTGGCCAGGGTGGCGAAGTCTTCACCGCTTTCGATGCGGTCATAGATCTTCTGGGCCAGTTCCTTGGTTTGGGCTTCGGTGCGGATTTCGCTTGGTTTGACCAGGATGTGACGAACGTGTACTTCGTCTTTCAGCGAGGTCTCGCCACCGCGTTTTTCCAGCAACTTGAGAATGATGAAACCGCCTGGGGTACGGGCTGGCTGAGTAATGCCACCCACTTCCATAGCGCTCAGCTCGCGGTCGAACGGTGGAGGCAGCTGAGCAGCTTTACGCCAGCCCATGTCACCGCCTTCGAGGGCGTTGTCGCTGCCCGACTGGGCGATCGCCATTTGGGCGAAGTCGGCACCTGCCTTCAATCGATCATAAATAGCCTGGGTTTTAGCGGCGGCTGCATTGAGCTGCTCGGAGTTGGCGCTGTCCGGTGTCGGGATCAGGATGTTGGCCAGGTGCAGTTCTTCGGAAAGCTGCATCTTGCCAAGGTCCGACGCCAGGAAGTTCTTCACTTCCTGCTCGGACACTTGAACCCGCTCGGCGACACGGCGCTGACGCACACGGCTGATGATCATTTCACGGCGGATCTGGTCACGGGCGTCCTCATAGGACAAACCGTCGTGGGCCAGGGCTGCACGGAACTGGTCAATGCTCATGTTGTTGCGCTGGGCAATGGTGCCTACCGCCTGGTTCAGTTCCTCGTCCGAAATACGGATGCCGGAACGATCACCGATCTGCAATTGCAGGTTTTCGACGATCAGGCGCTCCAGAACCTGTTGGTCCAGGACGCTGGTCGGTGGCACGCCACCGCCACGTTTGGCGATGGTTTGCTGGACTTCCTTGACGCGTTGGTCCAGTTGGCTCTGCATGATCACGTCGTTATCGACGATGGCCACTACCTTATCCAGCTGTTGAACCGCAGCGTGTGCCGATGCGGTCCCCAGGAACAGCGCGCCCAGCACTAGCGGGCGCAGACAATCAGAAAGCTTGGTTTTCACGTTCACGATAACCTTCAATGCCTTTGTCGAGGAAGCTCTCCACCTTGGCGCCGGTCAGGCCGCCGAGTCCTTTGAGGACGATCTGGAGGAAGAGCCCGTGGTCACCCTTTTCGTTAAGCGGGGCGATCTGGCTGTATTCGTCGTTGGAAACCCAGTAGCGGTTGATGACGCGCAGTTTCCAGCAGCAGTTGTCGTACTCGAAACCACCGAAGGCTTCCAGCGTACGGTTGCGAGCGTAGTCATACTGCCAGCGGGTGATCAGGTTCCACTGAGGAATGATCGGCCACATCATCGAGAAGTCGTGTTGCTGGATTTTGTAGTAATCCTTCACGAAGTTCGCGTCGCCTGGCTGGCCGTAGTCACCGCCGAACTGCCATTTGCCGGTCAGCTGGTTGTAGACGACTTGGTCGTTACGATAGCGATAACCGACGTTGATGATCTTGTTCGGGTTGTCTTCCGGCTGGTAGTGAAGCATCGCGCTGCCGGAACGAGGACTGTGTTCCTCGGTGTCCCAGTTGTAGTCAGCCGTGGCACGCCAATCGCGGTTGAAGCGGAACTCGTAGTCCAGGGCGACTGGCGATACGTCCGACTGTGCATCGGCACGGTCGGCGGCGAGGATGCCCGGCAGTTGAACTTCACGATCCTTGAAGTACAGCGCCTGGCCCACGGCTACGCGCTGACGCTCGAAACCGTTGTCTTCGATCCAGCGGCTGGTCAAGCCCAGCGACAGCTTGTTCTCGTCGCCGATACGGTCGGAGCCGCTGAAACGGTTGTCGCGGAACAACGACGCGTAGTTGAACGAGTACTCGCTGGTGTCGAAGACCGGGATGTCCGCCTGGTCCTTGTTCGGCACATACAGGTAGAACGCACGCGGCTCGAGGGTCTGGCGATAGTCTTTGCCGAACCAGTTGGTATTGCGGTCGAAGTACAGGCCGCTGTCTACGCTGGCGATCGGAACCGCACGGTCCTGGGAGCTTTTGAACGTGCCGCCTGCGTACGGGTTGGCCGGCGTGGCTGCAGCTTGAGCGGCAATGATGTCGTTCTTGCCAATGCTGTCCAGGTCCAGGTCGTACTTGGTGTACACGTACTTGAGCTTCGGCGTAACAAAGCCGTAGGTCCAGTTCATCGGGTATTCGACGGCCGGCGCTACGTTCAGGCGAGTACCGTTCGCACGGGTCAGGCCCGTGACGTAGGTATCCAGGCGGCGTGTTGCTACGCCGTCCTGATCCTTGAAGAATCCATTCTCCAGGTCGCGGTCGAAGCGCACGGCTTCGGTCTCGTAGCTGAAGTTCAAGCCGCCAGGGTGGTATGGCAGCTGACCGTTGAAGGTGATCTGCGGCAGGCGGTCATACGGGGTGATCTGGGAGATCGTTGCCAACTGGTAGGCCTGAAGGTTCAGGCGTGCCTGGAAGGTGTCGCCGCGATACGTCACGGCACCTTGCTGGTTGACGAAGTCACGGCTTTCGACGCCTTCCTGGTTGGACTTGAGGTCCTGGAAGAAGTAAGGGTCGCTGATCGTTGTGTAGTCGACCTGGGTCATTACACGCGAATCCAACCCGCCCTTGTGTTGCCAATTGAGCATATAACGGGTTTTTTCGTAATCGGTCTGCTTGTTGCGCTCGTCGTTGTCGTCGTTCAGGTACGCGCCGCCGAACTGGCCTTCGCTAGACTTGGTGAGGTAGCGGAATTCGCCTTCCATCATCATGCCGCGCTTGGTCATGTATTGCGGGTACAACGTGGCGTCGTAGTTTGGCGCCAGGTTGAAGTAGTACGGCGTAACCAGGGTAAAGCCGTTTTCGCTGCCGCTGCTGAAGCTCGGTGGCAGGAAGCCGGATTGACGACGGTCGTCGATCGGGAAATAGATGTACGGGGTGTACAGGATCGGGATGTTCTTGATCCGCAATGTTGCGTTGGTCGCCGTACCGAAGCCGGTTGCCGGGTTCAACGTGATGTTGTTGCCTCGCAGCTGCCAGGCGTTGCTGTCTGGCTCGCACGTCGTGTACGTGCCGTCCTTGAGACGGATGATCGCGTTTTCGGCACGCTTGGCGTACAGCGCGTTACCGCGGATACGTGACTTGTGCAGCACGTATTCGGCGTTGTCGATCTGGGCGGCGCCGGTGTCGAGCTGCACTTCGGCATGGTCGCCGACGATCAGTGCACCGTTGTCGCGCAGACGGACTTTGCCATTCAGCTCGCCACGGTTCTCGGCCTGGTACAGGCTGGCTTCTTCGGACTCCATCTGCATGCTGCCCTGGCGCATGACGACGTCACCGGCCAGGGTCGCGACTTGCGACTCCTGCTCGTAACGCGAGGCTTTGGCACCGATGAAGGTGGGCGCATCGCTCTTGTTCGTCTTGTCGTTCATGCCAGGACGAATCGGCTCGATGTACGCACCGCCGCAATACGGGCCGGTTTCGGCCAACTGCGCTGCGGTCAGCTTGTCGCGCGGTACCCAGTCCAGGTGGCTGTAGTCGGCGCTGCGCGAGCGCAGGCCACGGCCCTTGGAGTCGGTGACCAGTGCGGTCTGCGGCACGGCCTCGGCTTTGCCGCCAGCCTCGGCTTGCGCCGTGCTGTTGGCGGAGCTGACGGCTGCGCCGTCATGCACCGGGCGTGGTGGCAGAGGGGCTGCGGCGGTTTTCGGCGCGCAATCCCAGGCACCCGAAGCAGAGACTGAGCAGTCATACTGTTCCGCGGCGACCACGAATGAGGTGGCGAAGGGTTGCAAGGCCAGCAGACTGCCGGTTACCAGCAACGGAAATTTTCTACGAAACGCGGGGGATTTCAATGCCATCTTATTAGTCCGGGCTTCCTGCGTGCCATCTGCCCGCGGTTTGGGCCGCACGCCTCTCGATGGTCTGAAAAAGATGCGTGATAATAAAGCATGCCCCGCTTGACGGCTAGCGCCGTCGGAGACCCTTGTAATGCCAGAGCAAGATCTACGTTTACAACAGCTGGAAGTCTGGCTGGATGAGCAGTTGCCGATCCTTTTCAACGCTCAAGGCTGGGGTGCCGTACCCCCGGCCACATTGACCGCGGCCAGCAGCGACGCGAGTTTCAGGCGCTATTTCCGTTGGGAAGGCGGTGGTCATACATTCGTGGTAATGGATGCGCCACCCCCCCAGGAAAACTGCAAACCTTTCGTCGATATCGCACATTTGCTGGCGAAGTCAGGGATAAATGTTCCAAAAATTTATGCAGAAGATTTGCCGCGAGGCTTTCTTTTGCTCAATGACCTGGGCAGAAAAACCTATTTGGACGTGATTGACGACAAAAACGCCGACCCATTGTTTGCCCAAGCCATCGATGCCTTGCTGGCTTTTCAGCAGTTGCCGATGGACGCGCCATTGCCAAGCTATGACGTGGCCTTACTCCGTCGTGAGCTCGAATTGTTTCCGGAGTGGTACGTGCGTCGCCATCTGGGTATCGAACTCGATACGCAACAACAAGCGCTCTGGCAGCGTGTCAGTGACCACCTGATCAACAGTGCCCTGGCGCAGCCGAAGGTGTTGGTGCACCGCGACTATATGCCACGCAACCTGATGATCAGCGAGCCGAACCCCGGCGTGCTGGATTTTCAGGATGCGGTCTACGGCCCGGTGACCTACGACATCACCTGCCTGTTCAAGGACGCCTTCCTCAGTTGGCCCCAGGCCCGCGTGCGGGAATGGCAGCGCGGCTATTGGGAGCGCGCGGGACGACTGGGCATCCCGGTGCAGGCCGATTTCGAAGACTTCCTGCGTGCCAGCGACCTGATGGGCGTGCAGCGCCACCTCAAGGTCATCGGTATCTTCGCGCGCATCTGCCATCGTGACGGCAAGCCACGCTACCTGGCCGATGTGCCGCGCTTCTTTGCTTATATAGACGCGGTGTTGGCGGACCGTTCGGAGTTGAGCGAGCTGGGTGAATTGCTGGCCAGTCTGCGCCCACCTGCGCAGATGAGCGTATGAAGGCGATGATCCTGGCCGCTGGCAAAGGTGAGCGGATGCGTCCGCTCACGTTGCACACGCCCAAGCCGCTGGTGCAGGCCGGCGGCAAGCGTCTGATCGAGTATCACTTGGAGGCGCTGGCCAAGGCCGGCTTCACTGACATCGTGATCAACCATGCCTGGCTCGGCCAGCAGATTGAATGTTATCTGGGGGACGGCGCGCAGTTTGGCTTGCGCATCCGTTACTCCCCCGAGGGCGAGCCGCTGGAAACCGGCGGTGGGATTTTCCAGGCATTGCCGTTGCTGGGCGACGAACCCTTCCTGGTGGTCAATGGCGATATCTGGACCGACTACGACTTCACCCAACTCAAGCGACCGCTCAAGGGCCTGGCCCATCTGGTGATGGTCGACAACCCGGCGCATCACCCTTCAGGTGGCGATTTCTACCTTGATCAAGGTTTGCTTCATGATGCTGCGGCCGGTGCCGATAACCTGACCTTCAGTGGCATTTCAGTGCTCGACCCCACGTTGTTCGCGGGTTGCAGTGCGGGTGCCTTCAAGCTGGCGCCGCTGCTGCGGGCGGCCATGGCTAAAGGTCTGGTAACGGGGGAGCACATGGCGGGACGCTGGATTGATGTCGGTACGCTGGAGCGCCTGGCGCAAGTCGAAACCCTGCTGACAGCGGGGCAGTAACATGCTGTGGCCAGGGACGCTGATCGGCGCGGGGGCTGGCTTTGCCATAGCCAGTATTCCGGGGGCCTTGTTGGGTGCGCTGTTGGGGCAGGCGCTGGACCGTCGCCTGCAACTGCAAAGCTGGGCGCAGTTGCGCGAGCGGCTGGGCGGGCGCCCGGCGTTGCGCAATGACGAGCTGTTGTTTGTGTTGCTGGGGCGTTTGGCCAAGAGCAATGGGCGCGTGGTGGACGGCCATATTCAACAGGCGCGCCAGGAGATGCGCTCGCTGGACATGACCGAGTCAGCCCAACGTCGTGCTATCGCAGCGTTCAATCGTGGCAAGTCCGGCTCCGACCGGGTGCGCCGCTATCTGCGGGTGCTCAAGGCGCAACCCCACGCGGCCGAAGGTGTATTGCGTGCGTGCTGGCGCATGGCCTGGGCAGACGGCAAGGCGGATGACGCCGAGCGTGACTTGATCGACTTGTGGGGCAAATGGCTGGGCTGGACGCCGCAACAGCTCCAGGCGTTGGCGGCCGACTACACACCGGAGCGTAAGCCGCTGGTCAGTCGGGGGCCTACCTATCAGGACGCGTTGCGTGTGCTGGGTGTGACGGCCACCACCGAACCGTCGGTGATCAAGCAGGCTTATCGCCGCCTGCTCAGCCGCCATCACCCGGACAAGGTTGCCGGCAGTGGCGCGAGCGCTACGCAAGTGCGTGAGGCGACCGAACGTACTCGCGAATTGCATAGCGCTTATGCGTTGATTCGCGAGCGGCGGGATTTCCGCTGATTATTTTTGCGTGAAAACCCGATCTACTGTGGGCGCTCGCTTGCCTGGGATAGCGGCGGGTCAGCAATGCCTTTGGCACTGATATTCCGCCATCGCAGGCAAGCCAGCTTCCACATTTCGACCGGGTTGCCAATCCGGTTTCAGTCAGTCGTCGCCTGCGGACTCAACCACCCGCGAACCCGTCGATACAACTGCTCCTGCTCAGCCGCGCTGTTACCGGGCAAGGTTTTCAGCGACACCTGTTTATAACCGTCATTCTTCAAACGCTTGGCCGCCTGGGCGCGGGCCAGGGCGTTTTTGCGTGTCTGAGGGTCGTCTTGATAGAACACGTCGGCGGTCGGCAGCTTCAGGCCGGGGGCCAGTTGCTGGATGTCCGGATGGCGCCCGGTTGGCGTCTGCGCCGCGACCATGACGAACCTCTGCACCTGGGACGGCTGCTTCTCGCTCAAATAGCGCGCCGCCCACCAGGCGCCGGTGCCATGGCCGAGCAGCACCACACTGCGCGCACTCTGGGTCTGGGCGAAGGCCACGGCGGCATCGATGCGGGCAAAGATGCGCGAAGCATCGGTCTTGTCCTGCTCGTCGGCCCCAGGAACCACTGCCGGGTCAGTGCCCTCGGCCTCAGCGCTGGCAGCCTGCTCGATGGGTTTGTCGGCGGTGCTCGCTTCCTTGCTGCTGGCATCGACGGTGGCCTTGGGCGCTTCCATCACACGCGGCGGCAGGGTGTCCACGCTCACGTCCGGCAACGACAGGCTGAGGCTGCCCCAGTTGGCATCCGGCAATTTGTGCCGCAACGGACTGATCGCTTGCGGCCAGTCAGCATTCTCCCCGGCGCCCGGTACGATAATCACCACACCTTCGGGTTCGGCACTGTTGGCCGGTTTCCACAGGGCGAGGAATGAATCGCTGCCGGCCTGTAATTGTTGCTGCTCCTGTTGCGGGATTTTGCGCTCCAGGGCGCTGGCTTCTGCCAGGCTGCGCTCAGGCAAAGGCTGGCGCTCGACGGGTTTTTCTGCGGCCGGCTCAGGGGCGTCAGCGGCCTGTACAGAAAAGGCACTGGTAAAAAGCAGCGACAGGCACAATGCTGGCAGTGCCGAACGGTGTAAAAAGGGCATCGTTAATTCCCGGCCAGAAGTGATTCCAGCAGCCTAATGGGTTGGTCAGTGTTTGTCAGTGATGTGAGACGTGGATCATGGGTTTTCGCTGTCTGCTGGTTATCGGCTGTATGTGCCTTGCCTTGATGGCAAACGCCGCCCCTGCGCCCGCCGTTCCCCAGGCGCAGCTCAATGTGCAGCAACGCGAATGGCTGGCCCAGCACCCGGAGCTGCGGGTGGGCCTGGTGTTGCAGGCACCTTACGCGCAATACGACCGGCGTTTGCAGCGGCTGTCCGGGGCCAATGTCGAGTTGATGCAATGGTTAGCCAAGGCGCTGAACATCGAGCTGACCTGGCGCAACTTCCCCAACCAGGAGCAATTGGAAGCCGCCGTACGCGATGGCGAAGTGGACATCGCCCCCGGCCTGCAACAAACCCCTGCCGGTTTGCGTCTGTGGTTGTTCACCGACCCTTATATGCGCGTGCCGCAACACATCGTCGGTATCCGCGATGGCGGTGGGGCCGTGGAGTTGGAGAAACTCGATGAGCAATCCCGCGTCGCCGTGCGCATGCCCAGCGCTGTGGCCGATTACCTGCGCAGCACCTACCCCGGCCTCAACCTTCAAGGCGTGCCCATGGAGCGCCAGGCTCTGCAATTGCTGGTGAGCCGGCAGGCACGCTACGCGGTGGTGGACGAAGCGCAATTGAGCCGTCTGTCCGGCGAAGCGGAATTCGCCGGGCTGGCGGTGGTGGGCGATATTGGCCTGCCGCAATTGCTGCGGGTGGCTACGCGGCGGGAATGGCCAGAATTGGCCAGCATCATGGAAAGCGCCTTGCGCGCCATCCCCGCACGCGACCTTGACCAACTGCACAGCCGCTGGCTGCAACCTAAATACCCACACCTCACAGCATCCCCAGGGCTGTGGCAAAACCTCTGCCTGTTGCTGGGGCTGTTGCTGCTCGCCAGCCTGGCTGTCGTGTTTTGGCAGCGTCGCCAGCAGCGGGTGCTGGAACACGGCTTGCTGGCCGCCCGCGAAGAAAGCACGGCCCGCGCCGCCGGTGCCGAAGCCTTGCGGTTGACGCAGTTTTCTATCGACCAAAGCACTGTCGGCATCCTCTGGGTCAACTGGGATAGCCATGTGCGCTACGCCAATCGTGCGGCCGAGAGCATGCTCGGCTACGGCCCCGGTGCGCTGATCGAGCGGCCGCTGGTTGACCTTGATCCAAGCCTGCATATGGACCGCTGGCTCAACCTGTGGAGGCGCGCGCGGGCCAGCGAAGACGGTCCGCAGAATTTCGCCACCGATTGCCAGCGTGCTGACGGCAGCATCCTGCCGACGAACGTGTCCTTGAGCTTCCTGCGTTTTGCCGAGGCCGAATACCTGGTGGTCTACCTCAACGATGTCACTGAGCTACGCCGTACCCTGACGGCCTTGCTGCAAAGTGAAGCGCAATTGCGCGAGCTGTCCGCCCACCTGGAAACCGTGCGCGAAGAAGAAAAGGCGCGCATCGCCCGTGAGGTGCACGACGAGCTTGGGCAAATGCTCACGGTGCTCAAGCTCGAGACCTCAATGTGCGAGCTGAGCTATGCGCAACTCGACCCTGGTTTGCACGACCGCTTGAACAGCATGAAGCGCCTGATCGCCCAGCTATTCCAGCTGGTGCGCGATGTGGCGACAGCGCTGCGCCCGCCGATTCTCGATGCCGGCATTGCCTCGGCCATTGAATGGCAGGCCCGGCGCTTCGAAGCCCGTACGCAAATTCCCTGTCTGGTACAAGTCCCGGATAACCTGCCGGCCCTCAGCGATGCCAAGGCCATTGGCCTGTTCCGGATCCTGCAGGAGGCGCTGACCAATGTGATGCGTCATGCCCAGGCGCATACTGTGGAGCTGACCCTCGCCGTCGAGGGCACCGATTTGCGGCTGACCATCAGTGATGATGGCGTCGGTTTCGTCCAGGCCCAGGGGCGCCCGGTGTCGTTTGGCCTGGTGGGCATGCGCGAGCGGGTGCTGATCATGGGCGGGCAACTGAGCCTGGACAGCGAGTTGGGGGAGGGCACCACCTTGAGTGTTACGGTGCCGTTGGATGCATAACACCAAGAGGAAGTCCCTGTGATCCGCGTACTGGTAGCCGAAGACCACACCATCGTTCGTGAAGGCATCAAGCAATTGATCGGCCTGGCCAAAGACCTGTTGGTCGTTGGCGAAGCGAGCAATGGCGAACAACTGTTGGAGACCTTGCGCAATGTGCCGTGTGAAGTGGTGCTGCTGGATATCTCAATGCCTGGCGTCAACGGCCTGGAGGCGATTGCACGCATCCGTGCGCTGAACAATCCGCCGGCGATCCTCGTGCTCTCGATGCACGACGAAGCGCAAATGGCCGCCCGTGCCTTGAAGGTCGGCGCCGCCGGCTATGCCACCAAGGACAGCGACCCGGCGCTGTTGCTCACGGCAATTCGCAAGGTGGCGGCTGGTGGGCGTTATATCGACCCGGACCTGGCGGACCGCATGGTTTTCGAAGTGGGCCTCACCGATACCCGGCCGCTGCATTCGTTGCTGTCGGAGCGCGAGTTCTCGGTATTCGAACGCTTGGCCCAGGGCGCCAACGTCAACGACATCGCCCAACAGTTGGCGTTGAGCAGCAAGACCATCAGCACCCACAAGGCGCGGTTGATGCAAAAACTCCATATCACTTCGCTGGCTGAACTGGTGAAGTACGCCATGGAGCACAAGTTGTTGTGATGACATGCCTGTTTGCGACTAACGGTGAGATGCGCTGAACCCATTTCCGCCGTATCGCGGCGTTGCACTGTCCCATCCCCGCCATCGTTGTAGGGCAATCCCTACCCCAAACCTTCCATCCGGCTGATGCGAATCTCTCCTGGCCCCCGATTTCCGGGGGCTCGCGCCTTGACTACGCTTGTCTCACAGCAGTCCAAAATACAAAGGTGCGGGTATGAGCGAGGTGGATTCAAATGATGTGCTGGTCAGCTTTCGTGGCGTGCAGAAGAGCTACGACGGCGAGAACCTGATCGTCAAAGACCTCAACCTGGAGATTCGCAAGGGCGAGTTCCTCACCTTGCTCGGGCCTTCCGGTTCGGGCAAGACCACCAGCCTGATGATGCTGGCCGGCTTTGAAACGCCGACGGCAGGCGAGATCCAGCTGGCCGGGCGCTCCATCAACAATGTACCGCCGCACAAGCGCGACATCGGCATGGTGTTCCAGAACTACGCGCTGTTCCCGCACATGACCGTCGCCGAGAACCTGGCGTTCCCGCTGTCGGTGCGCGGCTTGAGCAAGACCGATGTCAGCGAGCGGGTCAAACGCGTGCTGAGCATGGTCCAGCTCGACGCCTTCGCCCAGCGTTATCCGGCGCAACTCTCCGGCGGCCAGCAACAGCGCGTGGCCCTGGCCCGTGCGTTGGTGTTCGAGCCGCAACTGGTACTGATGGACGAACCCCTCGGCGCCCTCGACAAGCAACTGCGCGAACACATGCAGATGGAGATCAAGCACCTGCACCAGCGCCTCGGCGTGACCGTGGTGTACGTGACCCACGACCAAGGCGAAGCGCTGACCATGTCCGACCGCGTGGCGGTGTTCCACCAGGGCGAAATCCAGCAGATCGCCGCGCCGCGCACCTTGTACGAAGAACCGAAGAACACCTTTGTTGCCAACTTCATCGGCGAGAACAACCGCCTCAATGGTCGTCTGCACAGCCACACCGGCGAGCGCTGCGTGGTGGAGCTGGCACGTGGCGAGAAGGTCGAGGCACTGGCGGTCAACGTCGGCCAGATCGGCGGCCCGGTGACCCTGTCGGTGCGCCCGGAACGCGTCAGCCTCAATGGTTCCAGCGAAAGCTGCGTCAACCGCTTCTCCGGGCGTGTGGCGGAATTCATCTACCTGGGCGACCACGTGCGTGTACGCCTGGAAGTCTGCGGCAAAGCCGATTTTTTTGTGAAACAACCGATTGCCGAGCTGGACCCAGCCCTGGCGGTCGGCGACGTGGTACCGATTGGCTGGCAAGTCGAGCACGTTCGCGCACTCGACCCACTTCTAGAGGCGAACTGATCGCCCCCATGGCTTCACCAACCCTGCACGTGGAGAGAACAACAATGTTGAGATCCCTTAAATATTCCGCCCTGGCCTTGAGCTTGATGGGCGCGACACAGGCCATGGCGGGCCCGGACCTGACGATCGTGTCCTTTGGTGGCGCGAATAAGGCGGCCCAGGTCAAAGCTTTCTACGCACCGTGGGAAAGCGCGGGCAACGGCAAGATCGTCGCCGGTGAGTACAACGGTGAAATGGCCAAGGTCAAAGCCATGGTCGACACCAAGAGCGTGTCCTGGGACCTGGTGGAAGTGGAATCCCCGGAGCTGTCCCGTGGCTGCGACGAGGACATGTTCGAACCGCTGGACCCGAAACTGTTCGGCAACACCGCCGACTACGTGAAGGGTGCGATCCAGCCGTGCGGCGTAGGCTTCTTCGTATGGTCGACCGTGTTGGCCTACAACGCCGACAAGCTCACCACGGCACCCACCAGTTGGGCAGATTTCTGGGACACCAAGAAATTCCCGGGCAAGCGTGGCCTGCGTAAAGGCGCCAAGTACACCCTGGAATTCGCCTTGATGGCAGACGGCGTCGCGCCGAAGGACGTCTACAAAGTGTTGGCCGGCAAAGATGGCCAGGACCGTGCGTTCAAGAAACTCGACGAACTCAAACCGTCGATCCAGTGGTGGGAAGCGGGTGCACAACCGCCGCAATACCTGGCCTCGGGTGACGTAGTGATGAGCTCGGCCTACAACGGCCGCATCGCCGCTGTGCAAAAAGAAAGCAACCTGAAAGTGGTGTGGAACGGCGGCATCTACGACTTCGACGCATGGGCCATTCCTAAAGGCCTGGCCAAGGACCGTGCCGAAGCAGCGAAGAAATTCATCGCGTTCTCGGTGCAACCGCAGCAGCAGAAGATCTACTCGGAAAACATCGCCTACGGCCCGGCCAACACCCAAGCCGTACCGTTGCTGGCCAAGGACATCCTCAAGGATATGCCGACCACCCCGGAAAACATCGCCAACCAGGTGCAGATCGACGTGAGCTTCTGGGCGGATAACGGTGAGCAGCTCGAGCAGCGCTTCAACTCCTGGGCTGCCAAGTAACACCGCCTGCTGGGGTGGATAGGTCTGTTGCAGTGAGCGGGCAAGCCCGCTCACTGCCAATCAGAGCCCAGCCATAGGTGTAGTCTTTATTTCAGTTTTTCGGAGTCAGCCATGGCCATCGCCGTTCCCTCGAACGAGGTCAACAGCCCTACCCTCAAGCAGCGCCTGGCGCGTGCCGAGCGGCTCAACCGCTGGAAGGCCCAGGCCTTGATTGCGCCGTTGGTGCTGTTTTTGCTGCTGGTGTTCCTGGTGCCGATTGTCGCACTGCTGGTCAAAAGCGTCGGCAACCCGGAAGTGGTGGGCGGTTTGCCGCGCACGGTGGTGGCGGTGACGGCCTGGGATGGTCGTGGTCTGCCGGGCGAGCCGGTGTATCAGGCCCTCAGTGAAGACTTGGGCGAAGCGCGCAAAAACCAGACCTTGGGCGACCTGTCCAAGCGCCTCAACATGGAACTGGCCGGCTACCGCAGCCTGCTGACCAAAACCGCGCGGGCGCTGCCGTTCAGCGAAACGCCGGCCTCTTATAAAGAAGCGTTGGAAAACCTCGACGAACGCTGGGGCGACCCGGCGTACTGGCAGGCGATCCGGCGCAATACCAGCAGCCTGACGCCGTTCTATTTGTTGGCGGCCGTCGATCACCGCATCGACGACCTCGGCGAAGTGGCGCCGGCCACGCCAGACCAGGCGATCTACCTGGACATTTTTGCGCGCACCTTCTGGATGGGCCTGGTGATCACCACCCTCTGCCTGCTGCTGGCCTATCCTCTGGCCTATTTGCTGGCCAATTTGCCGGCGCGCAAAAGCAACTTGCTGATGATCCTGGTGTTGCTGCCGTTCTGGACCTCGATCCTGGTGCGGGTAGCGGCGTGGATCGTACTGCTGCAATCCGGCGGCCTGATCAACAGTGCACTGATGGGCGTGGGCCTGATCGATACACCTCTGGAACTGGTGTTCAACCGAACTGGGGTCTACATCTCCATGGTGCATATTCTGCTGCCGTTCATGATCCTGCCGATCTACAGCGTGATGAAGGGTATTTCGCCCACTTATATGCGTGCAGCGATTTCCCTGGGCTGTCATCCGTTCGCCAGCTTCTGGCGCGTGTACTTCCCGCAGACCTACGCCGGCGTGGGCGCCGGTTGCCTGTTGGTGTTCATCCTGGCAATTGGTTACTACATCACCCCGGCACTGCTGGGCAGCCCGAACGATCAGATGGTCAGCTACTTCGTGGCGTTCTACACCAACACCAGCATCAACTGGGGCATGGCGACGGCGTTGGGCGGCTTGCTGCTGCTGGCCACCGTGGTGCTGTACCTGATCTACAACCAGCTGGTCGGCGCCAGTCGCCTGCGCCTGAGCTAAGGAGACCTTGCGATGCTGAGCCCTTATATGTCGCCCGTTGAGCGGGTCTGGTTCTACAGTTTGCGGACCCTCTGCGGCTTGATCCTGTTGTTTTTGATACTGCCGGTGCTGGTGATCATCCCGCTGTCGTTCAACAGTGGCAGTTTCCTGGTGTATCCGCTGCAAGGCTTCTCGCTGAAGTGGTACCAGGACTTCTTCGCCTCGGCTGAATGGATGCGTGCACTTAAGAACAGCGTCATCGTTGCCCCGTCGGCCACGGTGCTGGCCATGGTGTTCGGCACCTTGGCAGCGATTGGCCTGACCCGTGGGAATTTCCCCGGCAAGGCGCTGGTAATGGCGCTGGTGATTTCGCCGATGGTGGTGCCGGTGGTGATCATTGGTGTGGCCAGTTACCTGTTCTTTGCGCCACTGGGCCTGGGCAACAGCTTTTTCTCGCTGATCGTGGTGCATGCGGTGTTGGGCGTGCCGTTTGTGATTATCACCGTGTCGGCGACCTTGCAGGGGTTCAACCACAACCTGGTGCGGGCGGCGGCCAGTCTCGGTGCTTCGCCATTGACCGCGTTTCGCCGGGTGACCTTGCCGTTGATCGCACCAGGGGTGATTTCCGGGGCGCTGTTTGCTTTCGCCACTTCGTTTGATGAGGTGGTGGTCACGCTGTTTCTCGCCGGCCCCGAGCAAGCGACCCTGCCGCGCCAGATGTTCAGCGGCATCCGCGAAAACCTCAGCCCGACGATTGCTGCTGCGGCGACCTTGTTGATTGCCTTCTCGGTGTTGCTGCTGCTGACCCTGGAATGGCTGCGTGGGCGCAGCGAGAAACTGCGCACAGCCCAAGTCTGAAGCCAAACGGCGATCAAAATGTGGGGGCGAGCAAGCCCGCTCCCACATGGTCCTGTGTTGAACCAGAAATGACCATTCAGTCGCTGAATGCTAGGCAACCCAAAATCTCCAGCTATCCTTGTGCCAGCCCACCAACGATAGGAGGCCGCGCACATGAGTATTTCCTCATTCAAGATCGCCCATAAACTGCTGACCGGCGCGGGCGCCATCGAACAACTGGCCTTTGAGCTCACGCGACTGGATGTGGATAACCCGCTGATCGTCACCGACGCCGCGCTGGTCAAGTCCGGCACCGTGGCGCTGGCACTCGAACACCTGGGCGAACGCAGCTACGAAATTTTCGACCGCGTGCTGCCGGACCCGGAAATCGCCATTGTCGAAGATTGCATGCGCGTCTACCGCGACGGCGGGCATGACGGCTTGATCGGCCTGGGCGGCGGCAGTGCCATCGACATTGCCAAAAGCGTGGCCGCCTATGCCGGCTACCACGGCGCCCTGGCGGACTTGTTCGGCGTCGATCAGGTACCGCGCAAAGGGCCGCCGCTGATCGCCATTCCCACCACAGCCGGCACCGGCTCGGAAGTGACCAATGTGGCGATCCTCTCCGACAAGGTCGCGCAGCTGAAAAAGGGCATCGTCAGCGATTATCTACTGCCGGATGTGGCGCTGATCAGCCCGCAAATGACCCTGACCTGCCCGCGCAGCGTCACCGCCGCCAGCGGCGTGGATGCGCTGGTGCATGCCATCGAATCCTACCTGTCGCTGAACGCCTCGCCGATTACCGATGCATTGGCCATTGGCGCGATCAAGCTGATTGCCAACGCGTTGCCCAAGGCCTACGCCAACCCGGCCAACCTGCAGGCACGCGACGACATGGCCACCGCCAGCCTGATGGCGGGGATGGCCTTTGGGAATGCCGGGGTCGGCGCGGTGCATGCGTTGGCATACCAGCTGGGTGGACGTTTCAATATCGCCCATGGCGTGAGCAACGCGCTGTTGCTGCCCTATGTAATGCACTGGAACAAGTTGGCCTGCGTGGAGCGCATGCAGGACATTGCCCAGGCCATGGGCGTGAATGTCACGGGGTTGAGCGTCAACGATGCCGCCGACCAAGCCGTCGAGGCTATGACGCGGCTGTGTGCCGCCGTCGAAATCCCGGCGGGGCTCCGCAGTTTCGGGGTGCCCGAGGATGCTATCCCGGCCATGGCCGTGGAAGCGGCGGGCATTGAACGGCTGATGCGCAACAACCCGCGCAAGCTCAGCGCAGCCGATATCGAGAAAATCTATCGGGCCGCGTACTAGTCATTGAGCCAGGTCACGGTGCGCGCGGCAAAGCATGAGGTATACAATGCGCGCCATCGTGATTTAGCTCAAAAAAGGTGCGTCATGCAGCCCTTCGTCATTGCTCCATCGATTCTCTCCGCCGACTTCGCCCGCCTGGGTGAAGAAGTGGACAAGGTGTTGGCCGCCGGTGCCGACTTTGTGCACTTCGATGTCATGGACAACCACTACGTGCCCAACCTGACCATCGGCCCGATGGTCTGCGCCGCGCTGCGCAAGTACGGCATCACTGCGCCGATCGACGCGCACCTGATGGTCAGCCCGGTGGACCGCATCATCGGTGACTTCGTGGAGGCCGGCGCGACCTACATCACTTTCCACCCGGAAGCCTCGCTGCACGTCGACCGCACCTTGCAACTGATCCGCGAAGGCGGCTGCAAGGCGGGCCTGGTGTTCAACCCTGCCACCCCGCTGGACGTGCTCAAATACGTGATGGACAAGGTCGACATGGTCCTGCTGATGAGCGTCAACCCAGGCTTCGGCGGGCAGAAGTTCATCCCCGGCACCCTCGACAAACTGCGCGAAGCCCGTGCACTGATCGACGCTTCTGGCCGTGACATTCGCCTGGAAATCGACGGCGGGGTCAACGTCAATAACATCCGCGAAATCGCAGCAGCTGGCGCCGACACCTTTGTGGCCGGCTCGGCGATCTTCAACGCGCCGGACTACCAGGAAGTCATCGCCAAGATGCGCGCCGAATTGGCGCTGGCACGTCCGTGAGCGGCTTTGAGCAACTGTTCCCCGGCAAATTGCCACGGCTGGTGATGTTCGATCTGGACGGTACCTTGATCGACTCGGTGCCCGACCTGGCGGCGGCGGTGGACGAGATGCTGCTCAAACTGGGACGCAAGCCCGCCGGGATCGAGTCGGTGCGCGAGTGGGTGGGCAACGGCGTGCAGATGCTGGTGCGCCGGGCCTTGGCCGACAACATTGATGCCGAAGGGGTGGATGAGGTCGAGGTCGAACACGCCCTGGAACTGTTCAACGCCGCCTATGAAGACGGCCACGAACTGACCGTGGTTTACCCCGGCGTGCGCGACACCCTCAAGTGGCTGAGCAAGCAGGGCGTGGAAATGGCCCTCATCACCAACAAGCCGGAACGCTTCGTCGCGCCGCTGTTGGACCAGATGAAAATTGGCCGGTATTTCCGCTGGATCATCGGTGGCGATACCTTGCCGCAGAAAAAACCCGACCCGGCGGCACTGTTTTTCGTGATGAAAATGGCCAATATCCCGGCCTCGCAGTCGCTGTTTGTCGGTGATTCGCGCAGCGATGTGCAGGCGGCAAAGGCCGCGGGCGTGCAGTGTGTGGCCCTCAGTTACGGCTACAACCATGGCCGGCCGATTGCCGAAGAGTCGCCTTCATTGGTAATTGATGACCTGCGCCTGCTAATCCCCGGTTGCTTGGGAGCGAGCGCTGAGATAACGTTGCCTGATACCGATCCGTCCCCTTCTGGAAATTCCATCGTGGTGGTCACTCGCAAACTCTGGATGAAAGTCATCAAGGCCCTGGCCCGCTGGCGTTGGCGCGCCTGACTGATCCTGGCCGCGCCATGCGGCACGTTTGCATACCTGACTGTTAGACCCTCAAGCCACGAGGCACATCATGACCCGCGAAGAATTCCTGCGTTTGGCCGCTGCCGGCTACAACCGCATTCCCTTGGCCTGCGAAACCCTGGCCGACTTCGACACGCCGCTGTCGATCTACCTGAAACTGGCCGACGAGCCCAATTCTTACCTGCTCGAGTCCGTACAGGGCGGCGAGAAGTGGGGCCGTTACTCGATCATCGGCCTGCCGTGCCGCACCGTGCTGCGTGTGCACGACCATCATGTGAGCATTACCCATGATGGCGTCGAGATCGAAAGCCACGATGTTGAAGACCCGCTGGCGTTCGTCGAGGCGTTCAAAGCGCGTTACAACGTGCCGACCATCCAGGGTCTGCCGCGTTTCAACGGTGGCTTGGTGGGTTACTTCGGTTACGACTGTGTACGCTACGTGGAAAAACGCCTGGGCAAGTGCCCGAACCCGGATCCGTTGGGTGTACCGGATATTCTGTTGATGGTCTCCGACGCGGTCGTCGTGTTCGATAACCTCGCCGGCAAGATGCACGCGATTGTGCTCGCCGACCCGTCCCAGGCCGACGCTTTCGAGAGCGGCCTTGCCAGCCTCGAAGCCCTGCTGGAGAAGCTGCGCCAGCCGATCACTCCGCGTCGCGGCCTGGACCTCAGCCGTCCGCCAGCCGCTGACCCGATCTTTCGTTCAAGCTTTACCCAAGATGACTACGAGCGCGCCGTCGATACCATCAAGGAATACATCCTTGCCGGTGACTGTATGCAGGTGGTGCCGTCGCAACGCATGTCCATCGACTTCAAGGCTGCGCCGATTGACCTGTACCGCGCGCTGCGCTGCTTCAACCCGACGCCGTACATGTACTTCTTCAACTTTGGTGACTTCCACGTGGTGGGCAGTTCGCCGGAAGTGCTGGTGCGCGTCGAAGACAACTTGATCACCGTGCGCCCGATCGCCGGAACGCGCCCACGTGGCGCGACTGAAGAGGCGGATTTGGCGCTGGAAGAAGACCTGCTGAGCGACGACAAGGAAATTGCCGAGCACCTGATGCTCATCGACCTGGGCCGTAACGACACCGGGCGTGTCTCGGAAATCGGTTCGGTCAAGCTCACTGAGAAGATGGTGATCGAGCGTTATTCCAACGTGATGCACATTGTGTCCAACGTCACCGGTGAGCTGAAAGCCGGCTTGACGGCGATGGACGCACTGCGCGCGATCCTGCCGGCGGGCACCTTGTCGGGCGCGCCGAAGATCCGTGCGATGGAAATCATCGACGAGTTGGAGCCGGTCAAGCGCGGTGTCTACGGCGGCGCCGTGGGGTATTTCGCCTGGAACGGCAACATGGACACGGCCATTGCGATCCGCACGGCCGTGATCAAGGACGGGGAGCTGCACGTGCAGGCCGGTGGCGGGATTGTCGCCGACTCGGTGCCGGCCCTCGAATGGGAAGAAACCCTGAACAAGCGCCGCGCGATGTTCCGCGCTGTTGCGCTGGCTGAACAGACCCCCAATTCTTGAGGTTTCCCCATGTTACTGATGATTGATAACTACGACTCCTTTACCTACAACGTTGTGCAGTACTTGGGTGAACTCGGTGCCGAGGTCAAGGTAGTGCGCAACGATGAACTGAGCGTGGCTGAAATCGCTGCGCTGAATCCGGAGCGCATCGTGGTGTCGCCAGGCCCATGCACGCCGACCGAGGCGGGTATTTCCCTCGAAGCGATCAAGTATTTCGCCGGCAAGCTGCCGATACTGGGCGTGTGCCTGGGCCACCAGTCTATCGGCCAGGCGTTTGGCGGTGACGTGGTGCGCGCGCGCCAGGTGATGCACGGCAAGACCAGCCCGGTGTTCCATCATGATGTGGGCGTATTTCATGGGCTTAACCTGCCGGTGACGGTGACCCGTTACCACTCGCTGGTGGTCAAGCGTGAAACCCTGCCGGAATGCCTGGAACTGACCGCCTGGACCCAGCTGGAAGACGGCTCGGTCGATGAAATCATGGGCTTGCGCCACAAGACACTGAATATCGAAGGGGTGCAATTTCACCCCGAGTCGATCCTGACCGAGCAGGGCTACGAGCTGTTCGCTAATTTTCTCAAGCAGAGCGGCGGCACGCGCTAAGGACTTTCCATGGATATCAAGACTGCCCTGAGCCGTATCGTCGGCCATCTGGACCTGAGCACCGCTGAAATGAGCGATGTGATGCGCGAGATCATGACGGGTCAATGCAGCGATGCGCAGATCGGCGCCTTCATGATGGCAATGCGCATGAAGAGTGAGAGCATCGACGAGATCGTCGGCGCCGTGTCGGTGATGCGCGAGCTGGCGGACAAGGTTGAGCTCAAGACCCTCGACGGCGTGGTCGACGTGGTCGGCACCGGCGGTGATGGTGCCAACATCTTCAACGTGTCGACGGCGGCATCGTTTGTGGTCGCGGCGGCCGGATGCACTGTGGCCAAGCACGGCAACCGTGCAGTGTCCGGCAAGAGCGGCAGTGCCGATTTGCTGGAAGCCGCCGGCATCTACCTGAACCTGACGCCGGTCCAAGTGGCGCGCTGCATCGATAACGTCGGCATCGGCTTCATGTTTGCTCAATCCCACCATGGCGCAATGAAACACGCTGCTGGCCCGCGCAAAGACCTCGGCCTGCGCACCCTGTTCAACATGCTCGGCCCGCTTACGAATCCGGCCGGTGTGAAGCACCAGGTGGTGGGCGTATTCAGCCAGGCGCTGTGCCGGCCATTGGCGCAAGTGCTGCAACGCATGGGCAGCAAGCATGTGCTGGTGGTGCATTCCAAAGATGGCCTGGACGAATTCAGCCTGGCAGCACCGACCTTCGTGGCGGAGCTCAAAGATGACCACGTCACCGAGTACTGGGTCGAGCCGGAAGATTTGGGCATGAAGAGCCAGAGCCTGCACGGCCTGGCAGTGGAAAGCCCGGCGGCGTCCCTCGAGCTGATTCGCGATGCCCTGGGGCGTCGCAAGACCGAGAATGGTCAAAAAGCCGCTGAGATGATCGTTTTGAATGCTGGCGCGGCACTTTATGCAGCCGACCATGCCTATAGTCTTAAGGAAGGGGTCGCCTTGGCCCACGATGCGCTGCACACCGGTCTGGCTCGCGAGAAGCTGGAAGAGCTGGGAGCATTCACTGCGGTATTCAAGATGGAGAATGAAGGATGAGTGTGCCGACCGTTCTGGAAAAGATCCTGTCGCGCAAGGCTGAAGAAGTCGCCGAGCGCCGAGCCCGCGTGAGCCTCGCCGAACTGGAAGCTCAGGCAAAGATCGCTGATGCGCCGCGTGGCTTCGCCAATGCGCTTATCAAGCAGGCCAAGGAAAAGCAGCCCGCCGTCATTGCTGAAATCAAAAAGGCTTCGCCGAGCAAGGGCGTGATTCGCGAGATCTTCATTCCTGAAGACATTGCCAAGAGCTATGAGAAGGGCGGGGCCACCTGCCTGTCAGTACTGACCGATATCGACTACTTCCAGGGTTCCGACCTGTTCCTGCAGCAAGCCCGCGCCGCGTGCAAGTTGCCGGTGATCCGCAAGGACTTCATGGTCGATCCGTACCAGATCGTCGAAGCCCGTGCGTTGGGTGCTGACTGCGTGTTGCTGATCGTTTCCGCCCTGGATGACGTAAAGATGGCCGAACTGGCGGCCGTGGCCAAAAGCGTCGGCCTGGATGTGTTGGTGGAAGTGCACGACGGCGATGAGCTGGAACGCGCACTTAAAACCCTCGACACGCCGCTGGTGGGCGTCAACAACCGTAACCTGCACACCTTCGAAGTCAGCTTGGAAAACACACTTGACCTGCTGCCGCGAATTCCGCGCGACCGATTGGTGATTACCGAGAGTGGCATCGTCAACCGCGCTGATGTGGAGTTGATGGAGATCAGTGGTGTGTATTCGTTCCTGGTGGGCGAGACCTTCATGCGTGCCGAAAACCCGGGGGCGGAGTTACAGCGTCTGTTCTTCCCGGAGCGTGGTGTGGCGGTCAGTGGTTCGACATTGGACTGACTTGAACACGGTCAGGATTTGAAATGCAGTCTAAATGTGGGAGCGGGCTTGCTCGCGAATGCGGTGGGTCAGTCACTGAATATGTGTCTGATGTACCGCATTCGCGAGCAAGCCCGCTCCCACATTGGGTTTTGTGTTTATTCAGATAGGTAGGTGTTTGATGGTTAAGCCGGTGTCGATGACTGTTGAAGCTGGGCTGGCCGCCGAGCAAGCCTTGCTGGCAGCCGTTTGCGCCGGTGAGCAGGAATTCGGCCTGCTGTTCTGGCAACCCAGCGATCAAGCCTTGGTGATGCCGCGTCGTTTAAGTCGGCTACCGGCGTTCGACACCGCCAGCCAGGTCTCGGCCGCCGCCGGTTGGCCTGTATTGCTACGCGAGACCGGCGGTGAGCCGGTGCCGCAATCAAGTGCCACGGTCAATATCGCCCTGGTCTACGCGCCACCGCGCAGCGAGGGCGATCAGAACCGCATCGAAACCGGCTACTTGCGTTTATGCCAGCCGATTTGCGACTTGCTGATCGAGCTGGGTGGCGACGCCTCTGTCGGCGAAATCGACGGGGCATTTTGCGACGGTCGCTACAACGTCAACCTCAACGGCCGAAAAATGGTCGGCACCGCGCAGCGCTGGCGCCAAAGCGGTGGCCGCCCGGTGGGGTTGGTGCACGGTGCCTTGTTGCTGGATAACGACCGCGATGCGTTGATCGCGGCGGTCAACCGCTTTAACGAAGCCTGCGGTCTCGAGCAGCGGGTTCGCGCCGACAGCCATATCGCTCTGCACGAAGCCTTCCCAGCACCGGATGCGATCAGCCGGCTGGATACCTTGTATCGTCAAATGCTGGCCAGCGTCCTGCCGGGTTAACGGGTGCCGAACACCACCATCGTCTTGCCTTTGACGTGCACCAGGCTGCGCTCTTCCAAGTCCTTGAGCACGCGACCGACCATCTCCCGTGAACAGCCGACAATGCGCCCGATTTCCTGGCGTGTGACCTTGATCTGCATGCCGTCGGGGTGAGTCATGGCGTCGGGCTGTTTGCACAACTCCAGCAGGCAGCGGGCTACTCGGCCGGTCACATCAAAGAATGCCAGGTCGCCGACCTTGCGCGTGGTGTCGCGCAGGCGCTGGGCAATCTGCCCGCTGAGGGCGTAGAGGATGTCGGGATCCTGCTGGGCCAGTTCGCGGAACTTGGCGTAGCTGATCTCAGCGACTTCGCACTCGATCTTGGCACGTACCCAGGCGCTGCGTTTCTGTTCCTTACCGGCTTGTTCGAACAGCCCCAACTCCCCAAAAAAATCTCCGGTGTTCAGGTAGGCGATGATCATCTCACGGCCGTCTTCATCCTCGATCAGAATGGTGACCGAGCCTTTGATAATGAAGAACAGTGTTTCTGAACGTTCGCCGGCGCAGATGATGTTGTGCTTGGCCGGATGGCGACGGCGCTGGCAGTGCATCAACAGTTTGTCGAGATTCTTGATCTTGGATATGGGAGTAAGGGCAACCATGGTTGTGTCCCGAAAAAACTGCGCGAGGTAGTTGGAGTCGTTGTATTCGTCGGTATCGGCATTGATACACATTGCATGAATGGTGGCGAAGGGCCATCCATTTGGCGCCAGCTTAACAGACACATCCTGTCTCGATTAGCCCATTTTTGGCGCAAACCCTGCTATTGATCGCTTTTGCGTGAAACGCTGACGCGTGCGGGCCCTGTGCTAAGCTGGCGACCCTTTTTTAGCAGTGGAGTCTGGGCGATGAAGGCACGCATCCAATGGGCGGGCGAAGCCATGTTTCTCGGAGAGTCGGGCAGTGGCCATGTGGTGGTCATGGACGGCCCTCCGGAAGCCGGTGGCCGTAACCTGGGCGTACGCCCGATGGAAATGCTCCTGCTTGGCGTAGGCGGTTGCAGCAATTTCGACGTGGTCAGCATCCTGAAAAAGTCCCGTCAGGCCGTGGAAAGCTGCGAAGCCTTCCTGGAAGCCGAGCGCGCCACTGAAGATCCCAAGGTATTCACCAAGATCCATATGCATTTCGTGGTGAAGGGCCGGGCGTTGAAGGAAGCCCAGGTCAAGCGTGCTATCGAGCTGTCGGCTGAGAAGTACTGCTCGGCGTCGATCATGCTCGGCGCGGCCGGTGTGGCCATCACCCATGATTACGAAATCATCGAATTGGGCTGATCGCTCAATCGGCAAAAAGAAAGGGCGCTGTGACGGCGCCCTTTTTTTGGATTTTATACGCTTAGATACGATAGGTGCTTTTGGTCATGACCTTGGCCAAGAGGCTCATGCCTAACCTTACCGGCGCCGGGAAGCGGAAACCGCCAGCATCCAGTGCGCTTTCGGCGTGGTGTTCTTCATCGATACGCATCTGCTCAAGAATCGCCCGGGACTTTTCGTCTTCGGCCGGCAGTTGTTCCAGATGCTCATCCAGATGCTTGCACACCTGACGTTCGGTCGCCGCGACAAAACCCAGGCTGACCTTGTCGCTGATCAGCCCGGCAGCAGCGCCGATACCAAACGACAAGCCATAAAACAGCGGGTTCAGCACGCTGGGATGGCTGCCGAGTTGGCGAATGCGTTGTTCGCACCAGGCCAAGTGATCGATTTCCTCTTCGGCGGCATGTTCCATGGCGGCGCGTACCTGCGGCAACTTGGCAGTCAGCGCCTGGCCCTGGTAGAGCGCCTGGGCACAGACTTCACCGGTGTGGTTGATGCGCATTAGGCCGGCGACGTGGCGGGTCTCGGTCTCGCTCATCTGTGCGTCGGGGCGCACGATGGCGGGCGAGGGGCGATACGGTTGGCCGCTGAATGGCAGCAGCGTGCGCATGGCCGTGTCGGCTTGCAGCAACAAACGGTCAATCGGCGAGTAGTGACGTTGGGTAGTCATGCTGACCTCCGGGAAGAATCTCGGCGGCCAGTTTACCGCAAGAGAGGGGGAAGCGTTTGCGCCGCGTCAAGGGCATGGGGTCGCAGCCTGGGTCACGACCCATGTTCGAGGGCCGATCAGCCCGGCGGCCAGTTCATCTGGCGCTGACCCAGCACGTGCATATGGATGTGATAAACGGTCTGCCCGCCGTCTTCATTGCAGTTCATCACCACACGAAAACCTTTTTCGCAGCCTTGCTCAACGGCCAGGCGCTGGGCGGTGAACAGAATATGACCTGCTAGGGCTTTGTCGTCTTCAGTCAGGTCGTTCAACGTGCGGATAGGTTTCTTGGGAATGACCAGAAAATGCACGGGTGCCTGCGGTGCAATATCGTGGAAGGCCAGGACCTGGTCATCCTCGTAGATAATCTTCGCGGGTATTTCTCTGTTGATGATCTTGGTGAACAGAGTATCCACAGCTGTTTCTCCATTATGAATGTGCAGGGTGAGTGTACTCAGCCGTTCAGCGCGGGCAATAGGCCTTGTTAATGGCACCGGCGATCTTGCGGGTCAGCCATCGGGGGCTGAAACGTGGACTGAACGCGATCCAGCGGTTGCGTCGGCCGGGAATGATGATGGCTTTGTTCTTTTCCAGGGCGCGCACGGTATAAAGCGCCACTTCTTCGGGGCTCATCAGTTGTTGGCTACGGTCGAGCTTGGCGGTGTCCATTTGCGCGGTGCCGAAGAATGCGGTGCGTGTCGGGCCGGGGCAGAGGACCGAGACCTTGATGCCGCAGGTCTTCAACTCTTCGCGCAAACCTTCGGAAAAGTGCAGTACGTAGGCTTTGCTGGCGTAGTAGGTGCTCATCCACGGGCCAGGCTGGAATGCCGCGACGGACGCCACATTGAGAATCTGCCCGCCGCCCTGCAGCGCCATGGTGTTACCGAGGGCATGGCACATACGAGTCAGGGCCAGGATGTTGACCTCTATGAGGTCTTGCTCGGTCATCCAGTCCTGAGCCAGGAAGGGGCCGCTGGTGCCGATGCCGGCGCAGTTCACCAGCAAGTCGATCTGCCGTTCGCCTTCTTCAAGCTCCAGCAGGAACCCGGACAAGCGCAGTGGCTCGCCCAGGTCGCAGGCCCGGAACAGCACCTCGACACCGAAGCGTTGAGTCAATTCGATTGCAATGCTTTCCAACTGATCACGCTGGCGGGCCACCAGAATCAAGCTGCGGCCGCGACGGGCCAGCGCTTCGGCCAAGGCCAGGCCGATGCCGCTGGAGGCGCCGGTGATCAGAGCGTAACGGGTCATGCCTTTCTCCATCGCAACACCGCCGCGCCTGTGACAAAGGCATCACAGGCCGGCGCGTTTCTTTACTGTTCTGGAGAGTCTACAGGTTCGCCCGCTTCGTCAGCACTTTGCGCTTCGTCTTCTTCTACGGCCGTGGCTTGGTCGGCATCTTCATCGGCGGTGATGGAGCTGCTTTCGTAGCTGCTGTCCATGTTGGCTTCGAGTTGGTTCAGGTAACCGTTCATGCCCAGGGTCACCACGATGGCGAGCATGACTGGGATAAACGCCAACCACAGCGTGGCCAGGACTTTTACCGCGGTGGAGTTGCGGGGTGGTGGTGCGCCGTATTGGTTGGCGCCTGCATTTCCTGGCAATACCAGCAACAGGATCGGGAAGACGCTGTTCACCAGCGGTACCAGGTTGAGGAAGTACAGCCAGCCTGACCAACCCAGATCGTGCAGGCGCTGCACACCGATTTGTACACTGACCCACACAAGCGCAACAAACAACGCGAGACCCAGCAACACCCCAAGGAGGGTACCTGCGGTTGGCGAGGCCGTGGCGACCGCAAAGCTGACGGTGCTGATGATGCCACCCGCGACCAGCATCGCTAAGGTCAACACCAGGGTCCAGGCGAGATACCGCAGTCGCCCGATGCGCCCGTGGAGAGTGAAGACTTTTAGGGTGGAGTACTCCGGCAGGTTTTCACCTACGGCAGCGCGCGGCGGTGCATAGGGTGAAGCGTCCGGGCGGGAGAAGTCGGAAGCCCCGGAATCCGTCTCATGGGTTTCGGCGAGGCTGAAGGCTACGGGTTGTTCGGCTTCGATGCGTGCGTCCACACCGGCGTTTTTCAGCGCGGTGAGGTAGGTTTCGGCATCCGGGCGCGACAGGTCACGTTTGAGCGCAACAGGGCGGCCGGTGAAGAGCTTCTCGATGGCTTCAACTTCGCTCTTGAACAGCTCGGCCAGGTTCAGTTTGGCTGTGGTGCTTTCTACGCCCGGGAGCAAGGCCCCATCAAACACAATCTTGAAACGGTTGTCGCTCATGCGGGCTTCCTTGTCACTTGTTCAGGGAGGTTGTGCAGGCCCACTCAATCGGCGGGCCTTGCGGTTGGGTCAGCGAGGCCAGCGCAGTTGAACTGCCTGTTCGCGTGCCTTGCGGTATTCGGCATCGAGGCGCGCAACCAGTTCATCGACACTTGGCAAATCATCGATTTCACCGACACCTTGGCCGGCAGACCATACAGTCTTCCATGCTTTGGCCTCGTCGCTCAACGGTTTGAGCTTGGAGCCAAAGTTGACTTCGCCTTTGCCTTGCAGGGCGGCGAGGTCGAAGCCGGCGTTTTCCAGGCTCTGGCGCATAAAGCTGGCGGGGACGCCGGAGACAGCAGGAGTGTGCACGATGTCGGCGGCGCGCGATGTGAGGAGCATCTCTTTATAGGCATCCGGGGCATGGCTTTCAGTGGTGCCAATAAAGCGAGTGCCGAAATAGGCCAGGTCGGCGCCGAGCAACTGGGCGGCGAGAATCTCGTGCCCGTGGTTGAGGCAGCCGGCCAGCAGCAGCGTTTTGTCGAAGAACTGGCGAATCTCGGCGGTCAGCGCGAACGGGCTCCAAGTGCCAGCATGGCCCCCGGCGCCCGCGGCTACGGCGATCAGGCCATCCACGCCGGCTTCGGCCGCCTTCTCAGCGTGGCGCCGAGTGGTGACGTCGTGGAACACCAGGCCGCCGTAGCTGTGCACAGCGTCTACCAGTTCCTTCACAGCGCCCAGGCTGGTAATGACGATCGGCACTTTGTGTTCAACGCAGATCGCCAGGTCCGCCTCCAGGCGCGGGTTGCTGCTGTGCACGATCAGGTTGACGGCGTAGGGCGCAGGATTGTCCAGCGCTGCCAGGCCCGCTTCGATTTCCTCCAGCCAGGCCTTGAACCCGCTGCTTTCGCGTTGGTTAAGCGCCGGGAAGCTCCCGACCACCCCATTGCGGCAGCACGCCAGGACCAGTTGCGGGTTGGAAATCAGAAACATCGGCGCAACCACGACGGGCAGGCGCAGACGTTGTTCAAGCAGAGCGGGCAGCGACATTGGAGTTACCCCGAGTAATTGAAGTTAGAACGGTTTGACCACGACCAAAATTACGATAGCCAGCAATATCAGAACGGGTACTTCATTGAACCAGCGATAAAAGACATGGCTGCGGGTGTTTTCGCCACGGGCGAAACGTTTTACCTGCGCACCGCACATATGGTGGTAGCCGATCAGCAACACCACCAGGGTCAGCTTGGCGTGGATCCAGGCGCCCGATTGAAAGATGCCGGGGTTGAGGGCGATCAGCCAAATACCGAATACCAGGCTGGCCAGCATCGCCGGATTCATGATGCCGCGGTACAACTTGCGCTCCATGACGCTGAAGCGTTCCTTGCTGACGGTGTCCTCGCTTTGGGCGTGGTAGACGAACAGGCGTGGCAGGTAGAACAGCCCGGCAAACCAGCAGACGATGCTGACAATGTGGAAGGCTTTGATCCATAGATAGAGCATTTCTAGTTATTCCCAGGTTCACGGTAACTGAAGATAGTAGTGGCTCATGCGCCCGTACGTCACGTTGACGGTTGTCGCAGGACGATACGGCCCCTATTATCGACGGCTTTCCAGTGGTTCGTTGAGGGCAGGTTTATGGTCAAGGTCGGTATCGTCGGCGGCACGGGGTACACCGGTGTCGAATTGCTGCGTCTGTTGGCTCAGCATCCGCAAGCTGAGGTTGTGGTCATCACCTCCCGATCCGAGGCCGGCCTGGCCGTGGCCGACATGTATCCGAGCCTGCGAGGCCATTACGATGGCCTGGCGTTCAGCGTTCCGGACATCAAGACCCTCGGCGCCTGCGACGTGGTGTTCTTCGCCACCCCTCATGGTGTTGCCCATGCCTTGGCCGGTGAGCTGCTGGCGGCGGGCACCAGAGTGATCGATCTGTCGGCGGACTTCCGTTTGCAGGACGCTGATGAGTGGGCCAAGTGGTATGGCCAGCCTCACGGTGCGCCTGAACTGCTGGAAGAAGCGGTCTATGGCCTGCCGGAAGTCAATCGTGAGCAGATCAAGCAAGCGCGTTTGATCGCGGTACCCGGTTGCTATCCAACAGCCACTCAACTGGGTTTCCTGCCATTGCTGGAGGCTGGGTTGGCGGACGCTTCGCGCTTGATCGCAGACTGCAAGTCGGGCGTGAGCGGCGCTGGTCGTGGCGCGGCGGTCGGTTCGCTTTATTCCGAGACGTCAGAAAGCATGAAGGCCTACGCAGTAAAAGGGCATCGTCACTTGCCGGAAATCCGCCAGGGGCTGCGTCGCGCGGCCGGTAAAGACGTGGGCCTGACCTTCGTACCGCACCTGACGCCGATGATTCGCGGCATTCACTCTACGTTGTACGCAACGGTGGTTGATCGCTCGGTAGACCTTCAGGCGCTGTTCGAAAAACGTTATGCCAACGAACCGTTCGTCGACGTTATGCCAGCCGGCAGCCACCCGGAAACCCGCAGCGTGCGTGGCGCCAATGTGTGCCGGATTGCTGTGCATCGTCCGCAGGATGGCGACCTGGTCGTGGTGCTGTCGGTGATCGATAACCTGGTCAAGGGCGCGTCGGGCCAGGCGGTGCAGAACATGAACATCTTGTTTGGCCTGGATGAGAAGCTGGGCCTGTCCCACGCAGGCATGCTGCCTTAAGGGCAGCGGCAAGCTTCAAGTCATCAGCGGCAAGCTTGAAGCTAGTAGCTCGAAGCTTGCCGCTGCTCCCATAATAGTTGACCGCTTTTCTAGGAGAAGCGGATAATGCCCGCCATTACGCATATGGCGGCGGTACGCCGGGAGATTATTAGCATGAGCGTTGAATCCTTCACCCCCACGGCTTTGCAATTCACCCACGGTGCTGCGCACAAGGTGAAGAGCCTGGTCGATGAAGAGGGTAATGATCGCTTGAAGCTGCGCGTATTTGTAACGGGCGGCGGTTGTTCAGGGTTTCAGTACGGTTTTACCTTCGATGAAGATGTAGCCGATGATGACACCATCGTTGAACGCGAGGGCGTGAGTTTGGTCGTGGACCCGATGAGCTTCCAATACCTGGCAGGAGCCGAGGTGGATTACCAGGAAGGTCTGGAAGGTTCGCGTTTCGTGATCAAGAACCCTAACGCTACCACCACCTGTGGTTGCGGGTCTTCGTTCTCGATCTGATCGACAGGGCATGTTAAAACGCCGCTTGGCTGTGATAGGCCAAGCGGCGTTTTGCTGTCTGCGGATTCTGGAGGCGGTCAGGCAGGGTAGATCGCGCCCAGTACCCGAAGCCCGCGTGCACCGGTGACGCTGGGGCGGTTGGCGGCAATGCCTTCAAGGCAGCAATGGGCCAACCAGGCGAAGGCCATGGCTTCGACCCAGTCGGGGTCCACGCCGTAGGTGGCGGTGCTGCTGACCTGGGTTGATGGCAACAACGCGGCCAGCCGACTCATCAGCGTGGCGTTGTGAGCGCCGCCACCACACACCAGCAGCGTTTCTGTCTGGGGCTGGGCGGACCGTAGGGAATCGACAATGGTCAGGGCGCTCAGCTCCAGCAGCGTGGCCTGCACATCCTGAGGCTCGAACGCGGGCAAGTGGCTGAGGTGTTGGTGCAGCCATCCCAGGTTGAACACTTCGCGCCCGGTGCTTTTAGGGCCCTTGGTCATGAAGAATGGGTCACTGAGCAGGTCGTTGAGTAGTTGAGGCTCTACCTTGCCGCTCGCCGCCCACTGCCCATCACGATCAAAGTGTTCGCCGCGTTGTTGGTGTATCCATGCATCAAGCAGGACATTGCCCGGGCCGCAGTCGAAGCCGGCTACAGGTTTGCCGGTCTCGATCAGGCTGAGGTTGCTGAAACCTCCCACATTCAATACTGCGCGGTTACCGGTGTGGTCGCTAAACAGTGCTTCATGGAATGCGGGCACCAGTGGGGCGCCCTGGCCGCCGGCGGCAACATCACGACTGCGGAAGTCGCTGACGACGGTGATACCCGTCAGCTCGGTGAGCAGGGCTGGGTTGCCGATTTGCACGGTAAAGCCCCGGGCGGGTTCATGGCGGATGGTCTGGCCATGGCTGCCAATTACGCGAATGTCCTGAGGCTTGAGGTTTTGTTGCTTGAGCAGCGTGTGAATGCCTTGAGCGGCAAGATTCACCCAGTTTTGTTGGGCAATGGCTGAGCGGGCGATCTCATCTGGGCCGCTGGCGCACAGAGCAAGCAGCTCGGCGCGCAGGGTTTCCGGCATGGGAATGTAGTGCGTGGCGATCAGCTTGATCGCCGGATCTTGCTCGATCAAGGCAATGTCCAGTCCATCGAGGCTGGTCCCGGACATCACGCCTAAATAGAGCGCCATACTTTAACGCTTCGCCGAAGCCAGCAGGGTGGAGCGCTCCTGGTCCATGCGTGCCATCAATGGCTGGCTCTGTTGCATGAACCGTGCACGCTCGGCCTTGGCGATCGGGTCGGCCATCGGCAGCTTCTGACCCAGCGGGTCGACGTGTACGCCATTGACCTGGAACTCATAGTGCAAGTGCGGCCCGGTAGAGAGGCCAGTGGTACCGATATAGCCGATCACTTGGCCTTGCTTCACGGTGCCGCCAGTGTGCACACCCTTGGCAAAGCCTTGCATGTGGCCATACAGCGTACGGTAGGTGTTGCCGTGCTGGATGATCACGGTATTGCCGTAGCCACCACGACGGCCGGCCAGCAGCACTTTACCGTCGCCTGCTGCCTTGATCGGCGTGCCACGTGGGGCGGCATAGTCGACGCCTTTGTGGGCGCGGATTTTGTTCAGAATTGGATGCTTGCGACCCATGGAGAAACGCGAGCTAATGCGAGCGAAGTCTACCGGTGTGCGGATGAAGGCCTTGCGCATGCTATTGCCGTCGGCGGTGTAGTAGCTGCTATTGCCTTGCTTGTTGGTGTAGCGCACGGCGGTGTAGGTCTTGCCGCGGTTGGTAAAGCGCGCGGAGAGGATGTTGCCAGTGCCGACAACTTTGCCGTTGACGACTTTCTGCTCGTAGATCACATCAAATTCGTCGCCTTGACGGATGTCTTGGGCGAAGTCGATGTCGTAGCCAAACACACTGGCCATGTCCATGGTCATGCTGTGGGACAGTCCGGCGCGGGCGGCAGATTGCGACAGGGAGCTGTTGATCACCCCGTGAACGTAGGCCGAGCGCGTCACCGGTTTGGTGGTGATGCGGTTGAAGGCAAAGCCTTTGGCGCCTTTGGTCAGCGTGATGCTTTCAAGGTCGCTGACGGTACTGTGGAGCTTGTTGAGTTGGCCGTCGGGGGTCAGTTCGAATTCAAGCTTTTGACCGCGTTTGAGCTGAGTGAATTGCTTGGCTTGTTTGTCGCTGGCCAGTGCGTCGTTGAGGGTAGCGGCAGGCAGGCCGACTTTCTCGAACAGTGTCGATAGTGTATCGCCCTTACCTACGATGATTTCGCGGTGCAGAGGACTCTTGGCCACCTCTACAGTCGGCGTCTCGCCAGCTTGCTGTGTGTCCTTCGGGCTGTTTTCTATCTGGGCGAAGGGTGAGCCGGCGGGTGCATTTGTGGCTTGTTGCGCGTCGGAAGCGTCTTGATCTTGTGTCAGTTGTTCAACTGGACTTTCCAGGTCAAGGCTCAGGGATGTTCGTTTGGCTTCTACGTCACTGGAAGGGAATACCAGGAGTGCCAGGCTGAGAAGGGCGGCGATGCCACTTGCGGCGAGCAAGTGGGTCTTCGGGTAAAGCGGCGGCGCTTTAGACGGTTCAGTGGTCATAGGTAATTTTGACTTTGAAGATGAAATGGAAAAGATGAATGACATGATGAAGATGAAATAACTGTATAAAATATAACCAAATCATCTGTGGCGCAAGCTCGCGAACGCTGGGCTTGCTGAACGGTGTCCGTTCGCAGGGCAAAACTTGTAATTAGTCCCTGATCTTGTATGGTTGGTTCCCTTTTGAATCTGAGCCTTGCGGGTCTGTTATGAAGTCGGTTGAAGAACAGCTAGCGCTGATAAAACGTGGTGCGGAAGAACTGTTGGTCGAAGCTGAGCTGATCGAAAAGCTCAAGCGTGGCCAACCCCTGCGTATTAAGGCTGGCTTTGATCCGACGGCGCCGGATCTGCACCTGGGTCATACCGTGCTTATTAATAAGCTGCGTCAGTTCCAGGAGCTGGGGCATCAGGTCATCTTCCTTATAGGTGATTTCACCGGGATGATCGGTGACCCAAGTGGCAAAAGTGCCACGCGTCCGCCGTTGACCCGTGAGCAGGTGCTCGATAACGCCGAGACCTATAAGACACAGGTGTTCAAGATTCTTGATCCGGCCAAGACCGAGGTGGCGTTCAATTCTACTTGGATGGATCAGATGGGGCCGGCGGATTTCATTCGCTTGACCTCCCAGTACACCGTTGCGCGCATGCTTGAGCGTGATGACTTCGACAAGCGTTACTCCACCAACCAGCCGATCGCCATTCATGAGTTCCTCTATCCGCTGGTTCAGGGCTACGACTCGGTAGCGTTGCGTGCTGATGTTGAGCTGGGTGGCACTGATCAGAAATTCAACCTCTTGATGGGGCGTGAACTGCAGCGTGCGTATGGGCAGGAGGCTCAGTGCATTCTGACCATGCCGTTGCTGGAAGGCTTGGATGGCGTCAAGAAGATGTCCAAGTCCTTGGGCAACTATGTCGGTATCCAGGAAGCGCCGGGTGTGATGTACGGCAAGCTGGTTTCGATTCCTGATGCGCTGATGTGGCGCTACTTCGAGTTGCTGAGCTTCCGCTCGATGGATGAGATCAATGCGCTGCGTGCTGACGTAGAAGCAGGCACTAATCCGCGTGACGTGAAAATCAAGCTGGCGGAAGAGATCGTTGCGCGCTTCCATGGTGAAGAGGCTGCGGCCAGTGCTCACCGTGCGGCGGGTAACCGTATGAAGGATGGCGAGCTGCCGGATGATCTGCCGGAGATTGAGCTGTCCGCTGCCGAGGCGATGCCGATCGCTGCTGTCCTTAATAAGGCGGGCTTGGTGAAGAACTCGGCGGTTGCGCGTGATTTGTTGGGTTCCGGTGGTGTGCGTATAGATGGTGAGGTTGTAGATCGCACCTTTATATGCGAGCTGGGTGCTACACACGTTTGCCAGGCTGGAAAGAAGGCATTTGCGCGTATTACGCTCAAATCCGAATAAACCTGAAATTAAGTGTTGACGGCGATTTATATCTGTCTATAATTCGCCCCACTTCCGGCGCAGTCGAAACGGAAAACTCCTTGGTAAACAAAGAGTTATGCGAAATTCGACGGCGAGTTGCTTCAGTTCATCGAAGCCCAGAAGGAGTTGATAGGGCGGTGTTGTTTGGCTCTATTAACGTTTCGATCCTCTCGGTCGAAAGCGGAGAAAAAGAGGTGTTGACAGCAGCGTGTAACGCTGTAGAATTCGCCTCCCGCTAACGAGAGATCGGAAGCGCA